>NZ_CP120742.1:6492500-6792500 GCF_029581275.1 Micromonospora sp. WMMD1155 | reverse complement strand
CGGTCGGCGACGAGTCGGCCGTGCTGGTCGATCAGGACCAGGTCTTCCTTGGTGGGGAAGTGCCGATAGACGGTCATCGGGGACACGCCTGCGGCCTCGGCGACATCGTTGACGGTGGTGGCGTCGTACCCGCGCTCGGTGAACAGCCGCACGGCGTGCGCCTGGATCGCGCGTTGCGTCTCGGCTCGGCGCTGAGCGCGCAGGGTCGACTGCTGATCGGGCATGTGATAGACACTACCTCAGTGGTAGTCACTACCAGATTGGTAGCGACTAACTGATGCGTGAGGTGGTCGGCATGGGTGAACTGATCGGCGCGACGGCTCTGGTCACCGGGGCGTCGCGCGGTATCGGGCGGGCGATCGCGATCCGCCTGGCGGCGAACGGCGCGATGGTCCTCGTCCACTTCGGCACCGACGAGGAGGGCGCGACGACGACGGTCCTCGAGATTCAGCGCGCCGGTGGAACCGCGCTCGCCGTACGCGCGGAGCTGGGCGTGGACGACGACGTCGAGACCCTCTTCGCGGGAGTGGAGACCGCCCTGGCCGGGCGTCCACTCGACATCCTCGTCAACAACGCGGCCACCGCGCCGGCCGGGCCGCTCGGCGTCACGACCCGGGCGCAGTTCGACCACCTCTTCGCCGTGAACGTGCGCGCGCCGTACTTCATCAGCCAGCGCGCCCTGTCACTGCTGCGCGACGGTGGCCGCATCATCACGATCTCGTCGGTGGCGACCCGGATGGCCAACGCCACGCAGACCTCCTTCGCCATGACCAAAGGCGCGATCGAGACGATGAGCATGACCCTGGCCAACCAGGTCGGGGTCCGGGGGATCACCGTCAACGCGGTCGCCCCCGGTGCCACCCGCACGGCCACCAACGGACCGGCCTTCGAGGCGCCGGGCCTGGTCGACCTCATCGCCGCGACGACCGCCCTCAACCGGTTGGGGGAACCCGACGACGTCGCCGAGGTGGTCGCGTTCCTCGCCTCCGACGCCGCGCGCTGGATCACCGGCCAGGTCATCGACGCGAGTGGCGGCCTGTTCCTCGGGCCGCGGCTGTGATCACCTGTCGGCGGCGTCGGCCTCGGACAGGTCGTCCGGCTCGGTGATCCAGGCGGAGAAGACCGGCAGCCCGTGCCACGGCCCGGTGTCACCGCCGGTCCGCGTGTCGGTCGCGACGGCCACCACCGCGTACGGGTGGCCGAAGCGCAGCTCGGCGGTGCGGGCGACGCCCTCGGGTGGCAGGCTGACCAGGCCGAACATGCCGGTCACCGCCGCCGCCTCGAAGCCGTACCGGTCGAAGCGGGCCACCGCCGACTGCCGCGCCTCGAAACCGAACACGGGTGTGGCCAGCGCGTTCGCCACCGTCGCGGTCGCGGCCGGGAAGCCGAGCGTCGGGGCGGCCAGGTCGTGGTCGCTGCGGGCCGACCAGCAGGGCAGCACGGCTTGGTGCCGCTCCTCGCGGCCGTCGCGGGCCCGGGTCCGCACCCGTTCCTCGCGCACCGTCCAGAGCGGAGTGTCGCCGAGCGGCAGGTCGAACAGCGAGCGGGCGCCGGCCGGTCGCGCGCCGTCGGCCGCGCCGGCGCCGAGGTCGTACGCGACGGCCAGCACCTCGGCCGGCGGCACGTCCGCCGCGGCCGCCACCGAGAGGACCACCAGCCCCGCGCCGTCGGTCGCCTGGGCCGGGGCGGCGTGCACGATGACGTCACCGACCCGCGTGGTCGACACGATGGCGCACCGGTGGCCGTGGCTCGGGCTGCGCAGCGCCTGCCGTAGCCGACGCGCCCACGGGCCGCCGAGCGTGCGGGCGTCGGCGACGTCGAACGGGGTCGCCCAGGACACCCGGGTGGCCAGCGCGCTGGCGAGGGCGAAGACCACGTCCGGGGTGACCTTCAACGGAAACGTCTCGATCAGACCGTCGGTGTGCTCACGGGCCCAGGCGTCCAGCCCGGCCTGGTCGGGCAGTACGCCGACTTCGGTGCTCCTGGGCAGCGCGGCCCGCCACCCGGTCGACCCGACGTGGCCCCGCGCCGACCTCTGCCAGAGCGCGGTGGCGGACCTGACCAGCGGGTGCGGTGCGTCCAGCAGCGCGCGGGCGGCCTCGGCGGCCTCGGCCAGGTCGGTGCCCAGGGCACGGGCCAGGTCCTCGGCGGCCGGGTCGCCGTCGGCGGCCGTCGTGGCGCAGACCGCGAGCAGCAGCCACGCGCCGAGCGGGGAGGCGACGTGGTGCCGGTCGCCGGCCGAGGCGTGCAGCCGTGCGGCGTACGCGGACAGCGGCCCGTGCAGATCGGTCGTCATGCCCCCACTGTGCCCTGCGGCCCGGCTCACGACCACAGCTCGAACGGCTCGTCGATCTCCGCACCGGCGAGGAAGGAGGTGATCAGCCGGGGCAGCTGCCCGGGGTAGAACCGTTGCGTGCTGGCCGCCACCTCGTCCAGCGGCCACCAGCGGAAGTCGAAGTAGTCCTCCCGCTCGTAGTCGAGCCGGTACGCCTCGTCCACGTCGGGACCGGGACCGGCCAGCCGTACGACGACGACCACCTCGTCCTGCACGTGCCGCACCTGCCGGTGCAGGAAGCTCGCCCGCCGACGCCAGGTCGGCGGGCCGACCTGGTCGACGGCGACCACGATGCCGGTCTCCTCGCGTAGCTCCCGCACCGCGGTGTCGCGATAGGTCTCCCCGGGGTCCATGCCGCCGCCCGGCAGCTCCCACCAGGTGCCCAGCCGGGGATGGTCGGGGTCGCGGGTGTGGAACAGCAACACCCGCTCGACGCTGTCGGTGACCACCACCCGCACCGCGCGTCGCTCCAGGATCGGCAGGTCGCGGGGTACCTCGTTCATCGCGCCAGTCTCTCGCACCGCCCGCTCGGGCGGCGGGTAGGCTGCCCGCCGTGGCTGGTCTGTTGAGGAATGTCGCGGCTCGCATCTCCCGGGTCGGCGCGGTGATCCCGTCGCCCCGACGCAGCGGGCCCGCCCCCGCCCAGGTGGCCCGCCGCCGCCAGGTGAGCGCGTTGCAGCGCCGGGAGCTGACCTACGCCCCGGAGCGCGACGGGCAGGCCGACCCGGGCGAGATCGTCTGGACGTGGGTGCCGTACGAGGACGACCCCCGGCAGGGCAAGGACCGGCCGGTGCTGGTCGTCGGGCGCCACAGCCGCACGTTGTTCGGGCTGATGTTGTCCAGCCAGAGTGAGCGCGACGGGCAGCGGCACTGGTTCGCGCTCGGGCCGGGCGAGTGGGACCGGGACAACCGACCGAGCTGGGTTCGGTTGGACCGGGTGCTCACCATGCGGGAGGACAGCATCCGCCGCGAGGGCGCCGTGTTGGACCGGCCCCGGTTCGACCGGGTCGGGCAGGCGCTGCGCGCCGGCTACGGCTGGCGCTGACCGGATCGCTGTCCAGCGGGTCGTCGGTCAGGCCGATTCGCGACTCGGGTCGACGGCCGCGCTGCGTGCGTCCGGTGGCGGGTACGGCTGCTCGGCGAGCAGCCGCGCCAGGTGTGCGCTGTTGAGCGCCAGTGCCCTGGTGGTGCGGCCGGTGGTGTCCGGCTTCGGGCCGGCGTCGCGGTAGTCCACGGTGTGCAGTGCCTCGCCGACCCAGTAGGTGGCGGCGGCCGCCGCGAGGGTGAACCCGACCTCGTTGAGCGCCTGCTGCACCTGGCCGATGGTGTGGTGCGCGCCGTCCTCGTTGCCGACGACCGCCACACCGGCCACCTTGCCGTAGGTGAGCAGTCGGCCCTCGTCGTCGGTCTCGGAGAGTTCGGCGTCGAGGCGTTCCAGGACCATCTTGCAGACGCTGGACGGCTGACCGAGCCAGATCGGCGTGGCGATGACGAGCACCTGGGATGCCAGCAGCTTGGCGCGGATCGACGGCCAGCCGTCGCCGTCGCCCTCGTCGGTGGACACCCCGAAGCGCACGTCGTGGTCGACGACCCGGACCAGCTCGCCCTCCACGCCCTGCGCGGCCAACTCGGCGAGCACCTCCCGGGCGAGCTGCTCGGCGCTGGACGGTGCGGGTGACGGCTTGAGGGTGCAGTTGAGTACGAGGGCGCGGATGCTCGCCACGTCGATTCCCTTCCGCCGTCGGGTGAGGATTACCGTCTCCCCATACCCGGATGCCGACTCGGGACACCTCGGCAAGACCTAATGCGCTGGTCGGGTCTGCCGGCCGGTGGCATGGTGACCGCATGATCGAGGACGTCCCGCGGCGGGTGGCCGAGCAGGTCCGGGCAGGCTTCGGCCTGAGCATCTCCGCGATGGAGCTGGTGACCCACGGTGCGGACCAGCGCGCCCGCCTGTGGCTGGCCCGCACCGTCGACGGCGGCCGCTACGCGGTCAAACTGAGCGGTGGCGGCACCGCCGCCGGCCTGGTCGTCACGGCGTACCTGGCCGACCAGGGGGTGCCGGGGATCGCCGCCCCGCTGCGGACCCGCGACGGTGGCCTATCCGTCGACCACGACGGGTGGCGCCTCTCGGTGGTGCCCTGGGTCTCCGACCAGCGGGCCCTCGACGGCCCGATGACCGACGCGCACTGGCGCGCGTACGGTGAGGTGCTGGCCGCCGTGCACGCGGTGCCGGTGACCGAGCGGCTGCGACGGCTGTTGCCGACGGGCGGCGCGGCGTACCCCTCGATCGTGGCCTCGACCCGCGCGGTGGCCGAGCGGCTGCGCGACCCGGCCGGACCGCTCGCCGCCGAACTGGCCCGCCAGTGGTCCGCGGTGGCCGACCGCGTGGACGCGCTGACCCGGCACGTCGAACGCCTCGCCGCCGACCAGGGGATCGGCCCCGGCCCGGACGTGGTCTGCCACGGTGACCCGCACCTGGGCAACCTGCTGCTCGGCGCGGACGGGCAGGTCTGGTTGATCGACTGGGACGACGCGGTGCTCGCGCCGCCCGAGTGTGACCTGATGTTCGTGGTCGGTGGCGTGCTGGCGTTCGCCCCGGTCAGCGCCGCCGAGCAGGAGGCCGCCCTCGCCGGGTACGGGCCGGTCGACATCGACAGCGCCCGTCTCGCCTGGTTCCTCGCGGTCCGCGCGCTGGACGACCTCTCCGACTGGACCCGCCAGGCGTTGGATCCGCACGCCGAGACGGCCGAGCGGGAGCGGGCGGCGCGGATCGTGCGGGGGCTGGTGTCCGACGTCGGTCTGGTCGCTCTCGCCGATGCGGCGCTGCGCGACCTCGACCGGCGGAGCTGAGCGGGGACCGCGTCCCTCCGGGGCCGGAGAACACGAACGGCAAGGAGGTCACGCGCTCCTTGCCACCTCCAACATATAGCGCACCCCGGGTCTTGCGGCAAGACCCGGGGTGTGCCGCAGAATCTCCTGCCGACGCCCAAAACTGGGGAAACCGGGGGATATCATGATCGATGTCGTCATTGCCGGCGGTGGACCGACCGGCCTGATGCTCGCCGCCGAGCTGCGCCTGCACGGCGTGCGGGTGCTCGTGGTGGAGAAGGACAGCGAGCCGACCCCGTTCGTCCGCTCGCTCGGCCTGCACGCGCGCAGCATCGAGGTGATGGACCAGCGCGGTCTGCTGGAGCGGTTCCTCGCGCTCGGACAGCAGCACCCGGTGGGTGGCTTCTTCGCCGCCATCCCCAAGCCGTCACCCGGCGGGCTGGACACCGCACACGCGTATGTCCTCGGCATTCCGCAGACCACCACCGACCGCCTGCTGGCCGAGCACGCGGGCGAGGTCGGCGTCGAGATCCGGCGGGGCTGCGAACTGGTCGGCCTCAGCCAGGACGAGCACGGGGTGACGGTGGAACTCGCCGACGGTACGTGGGCGCGCTCCCGGTACCTCGTCGGCTGCGACGGTGGTCGCAGCACCGTCCGCAAACTGCTCGGCGTCGGCTTTCCCGGCGAGCCCAGCCAGGTCGAGTCGCTGCTCGGCGAGATGGAGGTGGGGGTCGCGCCGCAGACGGTGGCCGACGTGGTGGCCGAGGTCCGCCGGACCCACCTGCGATTCGGTCTGGGGCCACTCGGCGACGGGGTGTACCGCGTCCTCGTCCCCGCCGAGGGGGTGGCCGAGGACCGCTCGGTCCCGCCGACCATCGAGGAGTTCAAGACCCAACTCCGGGTGTACGCGGGCACCGACTTCGGCGTGCACTCGCCGCGCTGGCTGTCCCGCTTCGGCGACGCCACCCGGTTGGCCGAGCGGTACCGGACCGGCCGGGTGCTGTTGGCCGGTGACGCCGCGCACGTCCACCCGCCGACCGGTGGGCAGGGGCTCAACCTCGGCATCCAGGACGCGTTCAACCTCGGCTGGAAACTGGCCGCCGAGGTGAACGGCTGGGCGCCGGAGGGGCTGCTGGACAGCTACCACGCCGAGCGGCATCCGGTGGCCGCCGACGTGCTCACCAACACGCGTGCGCAGATGGTGCTGCTGTCGCCGGAGCCGGGCCCCCGGGCGGTGCGTCACCTGATGTCGGAGCTGCTGGACTTCGAGGAGGTCAACCGGTTCCTGATCGAGAAGATCACCGCCATCGGCGTCCGGTACGACCTCGGCGCGGGCCACCAGCTGCTCGGCCGGCACCTGCGCGACGTACGGCTGAAGCACAACGGTCGCCTCTACGAGCTGATGCGTGGTGGCCGGGGTCTGCTACTCGACCAGACCGGCCGGCTCTCCGTCGCCGGGTGGGCGGACCGGGTCGACCACATCGTCGACGTCAGCGACGAACTGGCGGTGCCCGCCGTGCTGCTGCGGCCGGACGGCCACGTGGCGTGGGTGGGCGACGATCAGGCGGACCTGCGCGGCACGTTGCCCAGGTGGTTCGGCGCACCCGTCCAGGGCGACCCGTCAGCGCTCGGCGCTGTCGACCAGTTGCCGGGGTGACCGGGCGCCACCGAGGCTCTTCGCCTGGTACATGGCGGCGTCGGCGCGGCTGAGCGCCTCGGTGAGCTGGGCCGGACCGGTCACCGGGGCGAGCCCGACGGAGGCGGTGACCCGGACGCTGCATCCGCTGAGCCGGATCGGCGCGGCGACGGTCTCGGCGAGGCGACGGGTGGAGTGCTCGATCCAGCGCCGGTCGACGGTCGGGCTGGCGAGCAGGCCGGCGAACTCGTCCCCGCCGAGGCGGGCGACGAGATTGTCACCGGCGAAGCCGGCGAGTCGTTCGGCCACACTGATCAGCACCTGGTCGCCTGCGGCGTGCCCGTACCGGTCGTTGATCTGTTTGAAGTCGTCGAGGTCGAGCACCACGGCGATCAGCGGCTGGCCGGCCGCGTCGGTGAGCAGGGCGGCCGCGAGGCGGTAGAAGGCGCGTCGGTTCGGCAGGCCGGTGAGGGGGTCGTGGCTGGCGGCGTGGCGTTCGGCGGCGAGCTCGGCCTGCAGGTGCTCGATCTCGGCCTCG
The DNA here is from genome assembly GCF_029581275.1 of Micromonospora sp. WMMD1155. Lineage (NCBI taxonomy): Bacteria > Bacillati > Actinomycetota > Actinomycetes > Micromonosporales > Micromonosporaceae > Micromonospora > Micromonospora sp. WMMD1155. The sequence goes on along the minus strand of NZ_CP120742.1, from coordinate 6,785,159 downwards.
GCCCGCACCGCCCGCCGGCGAAGTTGCCAGGAGGAGAGAAGCGCGCCGGCCGCGCAGATGCCGGAGGCGACACTCATCGGATCCGGCACGAACCCTCCCATCGCCGCGACCGCCTCCAACGCTCGGCCGACGCGGTGCGCCGCGTCGGGCCAGTTTTACCTGATGGTTGCCCCTGTGGGGTGACTCAACGTGAACGGATGCACACCGATCATGTGCGTTATCATGCTCGCCGTCCGGTGCAGATGCAATAGCAGATGCACGTGCAGAACCGTCCGATGTCGATACCGCACCCCTCGCCGTCACCGCTCCTCCCACGGCCACCGGCGGGCTCGTGAGCAGAAAGACGCCTCCATGCAGCAGCCACCCAATGGCGTACCGATCCATCAGTTGCCCCCGCTGAGCTGGCAGAAGAGCCGCCGCAGCAACCCCAGCGGCAACTGCGTCGAACTCGCCGAACTGCCCGGGGGAGCGGGCATCGCGGTTCGCAACTCACGGCACCCGGAGGGGCCGGCACTGATCTACACAGTGGACGAGATCGCCGCCTTCGTGCTCGGCGCGCGGGACGGGGACTTCGACCACCTGATCAACTGACCGTCCCGGGTGGGGTCGTCCCGGCGACGGGACTGATTCACCGGCGCGGAGGAGTTCACCTCACTGTCGGTCCATGGCATGCTTACACGTCGGCCGGGCCAGGTACCCGACCGCGTGGGTCGGTGTCCGGAGGTCCGCACGTGACGATGGTTCCCGCCGAGGGTGGCCCGACGACCGGGCCGACCGTGCTGCGCATGCTGCTCGGCGCCCAGTTGCGTCGCCTGCGGGAGACCAGCGGGGTGACCCGTGAGGGCGCCGGCTGGGAGATCCGCTCCTCCGAATCGAAGATCAGTCGGATGGAGCTGGGTCGGGTCGGCTTCAAGGAGCGCGACGTCTCCGACCTGTTGACCCTCTACGGCGTCACCGAGGAACACGAGCGCGAGGCGCTGCTGAAGCTCGCCCGGGACGCCAACAGCCCCGGCTGGTGGCACCGCTACGGCGACGTGCTGCCCACCTGGTTCCAGTCGTACCTGGGGCTGGAGGCCGCTGCCGCGTTGATCCGCAGCTACGAGGTGCAGTTCGTGCCCGGCCTGTTGCAGACCGGGGACTACGCCAGGGCGGTCGTGCTGCTCGGGCACGGCGCGGCCGGTGCGGCCGAGATCGACCGACGTGTCGCCCTGCGGATGCAGCGGCAGCAGTTGCTCCACCGGGATAATCCGCCGCAGCTCTGGGCCGTGGTGGACGAGGCGGCCCTGCGCCGCCCGATCGGTGGGCCCGCGGTGATGCGCGGCCAGCTCACCGCGCTGATCGAGGCGACCAAGTCGCCGAACATCCGGCTCCAGGTCATCCCGTTCGCCGCCGGTGGGCACGCCGCGGCCGGGGGCGCCTTCACCATCCTGCGCTTCGGTGACCAGGAGTTGCCCGACATCGTCTACATCGAACAGCTCACCAGCGCTCTCTACCTCGACAAGCGTGACGACCTGGATTACTACGCGGTGGCCATGGAGCGGCTCTGCGTCGAGGCCGAGCCGCCGGAGCGCACCCCGGACATCCTCCGCCGTTTGCTGGACGACCTCTACCCGGCCTGATCGCGGCGCGACGCACGCCAGCTCGGCTTCCCCGGTCCCAACCGACTGCCGCGACCACTGCCTGCCACCCCGCGCTGTTCCTGACCCCTTCGCACTCATTCGGGCACGCACGGGACGAACAGTGTGGGCTCGGGCACGGAGGGTGGTCGAGGAGGGCTCGGCCAGGCAGAATGGTGAAACCATGTCGCCTTTCACGCCCACCCTCCGTCTGCACGACCGCTACGTACTGCACGAGCGGATCGGCCTCGGCGGCATGTCCGAGGTGTGGCGGGCCGACGACGACGTGCTAGGCCGACCGGTAGCGATCAAGGTCCTCGCCGGGCAGTTCGCCACCGACCCGCACCTGCGGGCCACCATCCAACGCGAGGCCCGCGCGGCCGCCCGGCTCACCCACCCCCACGTCACCCAGGTGTACGACTACGCCGAGGCCACCCTGGTCGACGGTGCCGTCGTCCCGTACCTGGTGATGGAGCTGGTCGAGGGCCACAATCTCGCCGACCGGCTCCGCAACGGCCCGCTTCCCTGGCCGGAGGCGGTCCGGGTGGCCGGTCAGATCGCCGCCGCGCTCGCCGCCGCACACCGCATCGGCGTCGTGCACCGCGACGTCAAGCCCGGCAACGTCATGCTCACCGACACCGGCGCCAAGGTGCTCGACTTCGGTATCGCCGCGCTCGGCGGGCTCGACGGCCAGTCCGGCGAACCACTGATGGGCACCCCCGCCTACTTCGCCCCGGAACGGCTCAGAGCCGGCCCGCCCGACCCGGCCAGCGACGTGTACGCCCTCGGCGCGCTGCTCTACCGCACCCTCACCGGTCAGGCCCCCCTGCCCGTGCAGAGCTGGGAGGACGCCCTGGAGGTGCACCGGCGCGGCACTGTCGTGCCGCCGCTGCGGGTGCCCGGTCTCCCCGCCGACCTCGCCGACCTGACGCTCGCCTGCCTGGCCGCGAACCCGGCCGACCGGCCCAGCGCCGCCCACCTGGCCCGCCGCTTCGGGGCGGGCCAGCCGGTCGAGCCGCCCACCGAGATGCTGCGCGTCCTGCCGGCCGCCCACCCGCCCACCCTGATCGACCGCTCGGCCGCCCGCCCCGCCCCGGTCGCCGCCGTGCCGTCCCGCAGCCGGTCGCGCCGGCCCGTCGCCGTGCTGGTCGCGGCCGGCCTCGCCGTGCTCGTCGGTGTCGGTGCCCTGATCACCCAGGGCCGGCTGGGCACCTCGGGCACACCCGACCGGGCCGACGTCGCCGGCGCGCCGTCGGCCTCCGCCCCGGCACCCCGACCCACGACGCAGTCGCCGACACCGAAACCGCCGCCCTCGCCGTCACCGGCCGCCGGCACCGCGCCCCCGACCGCCGGGCAGCAGGTGCCGGTCAGCCTCCGCGAGGTGACCGGCGAGTTCGCCGCCGTCCTCGCCGGCGCGCTGGCCCGTGGTGACGTCGACCGCAAGACCGCCGAAGACCTGCGCGACGAACTCGCCGACCTGAACCGCCACACCTGGGACCGGGCCAAGCGCGTCGCCGAGCTGCGGGAACACATCGCCGAGTTGGTGGAGCGCGACCGATTGTCAGCGCGCACGGGCGCCCAGCTCGACGATCTGCTCGCACGGACCAGCAGCATTGTCACCGGCCGTACGGACGACTGATACCTGCGTCTATGCCGCTGGCATGATGTCCCGATGCGGACACGTCTGATCTTCGTGCGACACGGCGAGTCGCTCCACCAGCTCGAAGGAATCGTGGGCGGACCACGTGGATGCCGGGGCCTCACCCCCCTCGGCCACGAGCAGGCCGACGACCTCGCCAAGCGGCTCACCGGCGAGGTCGCCGCCGACCGACCCGTCGCGGTCTATTCGTCCGTGCTGCGGCGGGCCGTCGAGACAGCGCAACCCATCGCCACCGCGTTCGGCGTCCGGCCGGTGGCCGACTGTGGCCTGTGCACCTGGCACACACCCCCGTACGCCGACGGCCTGCCGGCCGCCCGCTTCCGCACCGAACACGCGGTGCCCGGCGGGGGTGTGTTCCGGCCGTTCGAGGAGGGCAACGAGAGCTGGGCCGAGCTGGTGATGCGCGTCAGCCGGGCGATCATGGAGATCGCCGATCGGCACCGGGGTTCCACAGTGGTCCTGGTCGGTCACAGCGAGACCGTCGAGGGTGCGTTCCACGCGCTCGCCGCGCAGCCGGTCTTCCGGGCGTTCGACCTGGACGTGCCCCCGGCCTCGATCACCGAGTGGACGACCGACCACGATCCGGGCGGTTGGCCGCCGGCCCGTTGGACGCTCCGTCGTTTCGCCGACACCGGCGGGTGGGCCCGGGCGTGACCCGTTCGTCGACGACCGACGGCCACCTGTTCGCCGTCGCCGGCACGGCGTGGCCGTCCGCCTGCTCCCGCCGGTCGTAGTCTCGCAGGATGACGACGATGCAGACGCACACCCTCGCCGTACCCGGTGCCGACCTGGCCTACGACGTCCGCGGTCCGCTGCCCCCGACCGGCGGACGCCCCGTGCTGCTGATGATCGGTCAGCCGATGACGGCGGAGGGCTTCAGCGCGCTCGCGCCGCACTTCACGGACCGTACCGTCGTCACCTACGACCCGCGTGGCCTCGGCCGCAGCGTCCGCACGGACGGCCGGATCGACCACACGCCGCAGCAGCAGGCGGCCGACCTGCACCTGCTGGTCGAGGCCCTCGGTGCCGGCCCGGTCGACGTGTTCGCCAGTAGCGGCGGCGCGGTGACGGCACTCGAACTCGTCGCGACGTACCCCGGTGACGTCGGCACGCTGGTGGCGCACGAACCCCCGATCAACGCAGTGCTCCCCGACGCCCACGCCGCCGAGCGGGCCCGCGCCGGGTTCTACGACGCGTACCAGGCGAAGGGGACCGGCGCCGGCATGGCCGCGTTCATCGCGATGACGTCCTGGCAGGGCGAGTTCACCGACGCGTACTTCGCCCAGCCCACGCCCGACCCGGCGATGTTCGGCCTGTCGACCGACGACGACGGCACCCGCGACGACCCGTTGCTGTCGAAGAACTCGTGGGCGGTCACCGACTACCGGCCGGACGCGGGACTGCTCGCCGCCGCGCCGACCCGGATCGTGATCGCGGTGGGGGAGGAGTCGGCGGGGACGTACACCGCGCGAACGGCCCACGGCCTGGCGGCCCTGCTCGGTCAGCAGGCGGTGGTGTTCCCCAGTCACCACGGCGGCTTCCTCGGCGGCGAGTTCGGCTACGCGGGCAAGCCCGAGGAGTTCGCGGCCCGGCTGCGGGAGGTGCTGGACGCCGGCTGACCGGGCTGGGTCACCCGCGCTGCTCGCTCAGGATCTGCTCCCGCAGGATCTCGGCGTGCCCGCAGTGCTGGGCCAGCTCGCGCAGCACGTGCAGGTACACCCAGCGCAGCGGCAGCGGGCCACGCCGGTGGCCGGGCAGCACGTCGTCCAGGCCGAGCGACGACGTCGCGCGGCGGGAGGCCTCGCAGGCCTCGCGGTGGGCCTGCTGCACGCTGGCGATCGTGTCGTCGTCGTCGAGCACGAACGACTCGTTCGGCGTCGCGGGAATGCCGATCTCGGCGCGAGAGCGGCGGGTGACGGCCTCGTCGAACCAGACCTTCTCCACGAAGGTGGCGTGCTTCACCAGACCCAGCAGCGTGGTCCGGGACGGCACCAACGATCGCCGCGCCTGCTCCTCGGTCAGCCCGTCCAGGTAGCCGTCGAGCGCCCGGCGATGCTCGTCGACGAACGCCTCGAACTGCGCCTGCTCCGGCAAGGCGATGACGTCGGGTGCGAAGGTCCCGGGAAAGGATGTCATCCGCGCAGCATCCCAACGTCATCGTCGGCATGCAAACACGTCAGCCGAAGGAGAGGAGAGCACCGCGCTCGTCGAAGCGGGCCGTGGCCGCCCAGGCGATCTCCCAGCGGTTGCCCTCCGGGTCGGCGAGGTAACCGGAGCGCCCACCCCACGGCCGGTCGACCGGCTCCGCCACCACCGTCGCGCCCGCCGCGACGGCCGCGGCGAAGGCCGTGTCGACCTCGGCGCGGCTGTCGACGTTGCAGGCCAGGGTGACTCCGGACCAACCACCGGCCGGCGCGGCCACGCCCGGCGCCGCCTCGGCGGCCAGTTCCGGCAGCGGGTAGAGCGCGAGCAGGACGCCACCGAGCAGGAAGGCCGACCAGCCGTCGTCACTGCTCGGCAGCTCGGGCCACCCCAGCGACCGGTAGAACGACCGCAGCGTGGCGACGTCGCGTGCACCCAGCGTGACCACGGACAGTCGGGAGGGGACGGTGCTCATGGTCCGACCGTAACGCGGTCACCGTCCGCCACTCGCCCGGGGACGCAACGGCACCGCTCGTCCGGAGACCACGGCGTCACCCTGACCGCGCCGGTCGCCGCCACGGTCGGGTCACGTCCGGCGACCGGTCAGTCGAGGCGGACGCTGACCGACTCGCCCGGCTCGACTCCCGCGCGGGCGTACACCTCGCCCTGCGGTGTCCAGACCCCCGACCGCCCCGCCGCCTCGGTGTACCCGCCACCGGTCGAGCCGGCGAAGCTCGCCACCGCCACCCAGACCCGGTGCGCGGCCGTGATCCGCCCGGCCCGCTCGTCGATCACCGCCGAGTCCTCGGCCGACTCCAGCACACCCGCCGCGTACACGTCGATCCCGAGCGCGGCGGCCCGCGCCGCGTGTGCGGCGATCCCGGTGTCCTTGCAGATCGCCAACCCCACCCGCCAACCGTCCACATCGAGGACCGTCGGGGCGCCGCCCGGTCGGAAACGGCGGGACTCCGCGCCGCCCAACCACATCTTCCGGTACGCCACGGTCACCCCGCCCCCGGTCACCGCCAGCACCGCGATGTGGTCGCCCGCGACCGGCGCACCGGCCAGAGCCAACGCGCCCGTCTCCGCGCACGCCTCGACCAGCGGCGTCAACCGCGGGTCGTCGACCGACACGACCGGCGCGTCCAACTCGTACCCCGTCAGCGACAGCTCCGGGAAGACCACCACCCGGGCGCGCGCCGCGCGGACCGCGGCGGCGTGCGCCACCGCGTTCTCTCCGACATCCAGGGGTACGCACGCCGGCTGCGCCGCCGCGAGCCGCAACGGGGTGCGGTTTTCCACACCCCCACCGATGTGGTCGACTCGTGCGGTCGGGCGGTCGTCCTCATGGTCGACTCTCAGGATCGCTTCGTACCGTGGGGGCATGATTCGAACGTCCCACGTCGTGCTCGCCACCGGAACCCCCACCGCCGCGGCGGAACCGCCGCAGGGCGGGATCGTCGGTTACGTCACTGACCTGGTGGAACGGCTCGGCGGCCCCGGTGCCGGCCTGGCGGTGGCGCTGGAGAACCTCTTCCCGCCGATCCCGAGTGAGGTGATCCTGCCGCTGGCCGGGTTCGTCGCGGCGCAGGGACGGATGAGTCTGGTCGGTGCGATCTTCTGGACCACGCTGGGCTCGGTCGTGGGTGCACTGGCGCTCTACCTGATCGGCGCGTCGCTGGGGCGCGACCGGATGCGCGCCATCGCGGCCCGGCTGCCGTTGGTGAAGCTCGCCGACGTGGACCGGACCGAGGCGTGGTTCATCCGGCACGGCGTGAAGGCCGTCTTCTTCGGCCGGATGATCCCGATCTTCCGGAGCCTGATCTCCATTCCGGCCGGGGTGGAGCGGATGCCTGTCGCCACGTTCCTGATCTACACCACGTTGGGCAGCCTGATCTGGAACACCACGTTCGTGCTCGCCGGCTATTTCCTCGGCGACAACTGGCATCTGGTCGAGGGCTACGCCGGCATGCTCCAGAAGGTGGTGATCGTCGTCTGCGCGGCGGCGGCCGCCTGGTTCGTCGGGTCGCGTGTGCTGCGCGCCCGCCGCGCCGCCCGCAACCCCGAACCGGCCGCTCCCGAGCAGAGCGACCTGAACGGTGTGCCCGACCCAGCCGGTCGCGGCACCCTCTACCGAAGCGGCTCGTGGGCCTCGGACGAGCGCTGACCGGCCCGATCCGGTTCCCTCCGCTCTGCCTCACCTGACGCGGCACCCGGTGCCGCCGACCGGTGCGTCAGGGCTCGGCGCGAAAGGTGGACGAGATGGTGGGGGAGCGGCGACCCGGCAGGTGGTGGCACCGGCTCCGGCTGCCGGTCGGCGTCGCCGCCGGAATCGCGACGGCCGGTGTCGGGTTCGCCTTCCTCGCCCTCGTCGCCGCGTTCAGCCTGGGCGCTGTCACGCCTGCGGGCCGCCGTCGGGGCGCTGCCCTGACCAGGAGGTACGCGACGCGGCTGGTGCACCTGGAACATCGCCGCCTGAGCGGGCTGCTCGCCGCGGCAGAGCTGCCCACGGCGAACGATGTGGCGACCCGACGGCAGCTCGGCTACCTGGCCGCCCGACTGCTACCCGGCACGCTCGGCGTGCTGGCGTACGCCGTGCTGGCCATCGGCGTGGTGCTGGCCGGGATCGTGCTGCGCGCCGCCGTACGCGGAGAGCTGGACCTCCTCGACGCCCTGGCCCAGATCGGAGTGGGGGCGGTCCTGCTGCTGCTCAACGTCCAAGCCCTCGCCAGCATCGCGGCGCTGGACGTCCGGTTGGCTCGGCGACTGCTCGGCCCGGATGGTCGAGCGGAGCTGACGCGGCGGGTCCAGGAGCTCACCACCAGCCGGGCCGGGGTCATCGCCGCTGTCGACGCCGAACGGCAGCGCATCGAACGCGACCTGCACGACGGCCTCCAGCAACGCCTGGTCGCCCTCGGCATGCTGCTCGGCCGGGCCCGCCGTGCCCGCGACGCCGACCGTACGCACGCGCTGATCGTGCAGGCACACGAGGACGTACAGCGGGCCGTCGAGGAGTTACGCGAGGTGGCATGGCGGGTCTACCCGTCGGCACTGGACAGCAACGATCTGGGGGAGGTGCTGGCCATCGTCGCCCGCGGATCGGAGGTGCCGGTGCGGATCCGGTGCGAGCTGCCGGTGCGCCCCGAACGGCAGATCGAGACGGTGCTTTACTTCGTGGCCTGCGAGGCGCTCACCAACGCCGCGAAACACGCCGCCGCTAACCTGGTCACCGTCGACATCGAGGCACAGGATGGGTGGGTCCGGATGCGCGTGCACGACGACGGTGTCGGCGGGGCGGAACCGGCCGGGCGCGGCCTGTCCGGGCTGGCCCGGCGGGTCGCCGCCCTGGACGGCCGATTGCAGGTGACCAGCCCGGCCGGCGGTCCGACGATCGTGCAGGCGGAGCTGCCGTGCGGCTAGTCCTCGCCGAAGACTCGACGCTGCTCCGGGAGGGCCTGACGCGGCTCCTCGCCGAGGAGGACCACGAGGTGCTCGCCGGTGTCGGGACCGCCGACGAACTCGTCGAGGCGGTCGGACGAGTCCGTCCCGACGTGGTCGTCACCGACGTCCGGATGCCGCCCACCCACACCGATGACGGGCTACGGGCCGCCCTGGAGATCCGCCGACGGTGGCCCGACACCGGCGTCCTGGTGCTCTCCCAGTACGTGGAGCGGCGGTACGCGGGCCGGCTGCTCGCCGACCGCCCCGAAGGAGTCGGCTACCTGCTCAAGGACCGCGTCGCCCAGGTGGACGACTTCCTCGACGCACTCGACCGGGTCGCCGCCGGAGGCACCGCCCTCGACCCGGAGGTGATCCGTCAGGTGGTGGCCGGCTCGGAGCGGCCCGACCCGCTCGGTCGGCTCACGCCGCGCGAACGGGACGTGCTGCACGAGATGGCGCAGGGCCACACGAACCTCGCCATCGCGCAGCGGCTGCACGTGTCGCAGAGTGCGGTCGAGAAGCACGTCAACGCCATCTTCGACAAACTCGACCTCACTCACGCGGCCGGCTACAGCCGACGAATCCTCGCCGTCCTGCGATATCTGGGCACCTGACGTCCTTACCTCTGCGACGTAGCCGCCCCGCCTTGATCCACTCGACGTCGGCGAAACGGCGGTATCCGTCACCCAGGACACCCCAACTTCGCCGAAGTCGAGTGGATCAAGCCCACGTACGCGGACTGTGCGGCATGCGTACGTGGGTGGCGTGGATTACCGCCCGGTTCGGGTATCGAGCCCGCGATGTCCGGTCCGGGTGGACGAATTGTCTGGTATCGGACTGTGGTCGGCTGCACTCGTGGGCCGGAATGATGGTCGGGCGGGGGTCGTTACATACTCCGACGATCGCAGGACCACGGCCGCTGGCTCGACCGGCCGGCCCCGGAATGACCCCGGTTCGCAGATCGTTGCACCTGGACCCCGGCCCGACCGGTACCCCGCTTCACCGGGTGCCAGCGGATGGTCCATCCCCGGAATGACCCCGGCCCCCGGGTCGTTACACCTGGGCCCCGGCGCCGCGAGCCCCCCGCTCGCAGGCCGCCGATGATCCCCCAAAGACTTTGTTGCAGCGCCGGACGAGGTGCTCACACCCGTGGCATCACTGCGGGTGTTCCTACCCCCGAAGGAGCTTCCCCCATGAACACGATCATGCGTAAGAGTGTGCTGTCCGTTGCTGGTCTGGCGTTCGCCGGTGGTGTGTTCGCCGGTCCGATCGCCGCCCACGCCAACCCGGTCGATGCCAAGCCTGCCGCTGTCGCGGTGCCGTCGGCGGCACCGAAGCCGCAGGGCGAGCAGTCGCACATCGACCTGAACGACGAGCAGACGGCCAACGTCAAGGCGATCATCGACGCCACGAAGAAGGCCGGTCTGCCGGAGCGGGCCGCGGTGATCTCGATCGCGACGAGCCTGCAGGAGTCCAAGCTGGAGAACCTCGGCCACCTCGGCGACGCCAACGACCACGACTCGCTGGGCCTGTTCCAGCAGCGCCCGTCCAGTGGTTGGGGCACGCCGGAGCAGATCACCGACCCGGCCTACTCGACCACCGCGTTCCTCAAGGGCCTCAAGCAGGTCGACGGGTGGCAGGGCATGCCGCTGACGGATGCCGCGCAGACCGTGCAGGTCTCGGCCTACCCCGACGCCTACGCCCAGTGGGAGCAGCAGGCCACCGAGCTGGTCGCCCAGCACTGGAACAGCTGACCCCCAACCGCACCAACCGACCGCTGGCCGGCACCCCCACAACGGGGTGCCGGCCAGCGGCACATCCACACCGAGATCTTGGGACAGTTTCCGTTACGCGAGAACGGAAACTGTCCAAGATCTCGTGATGCGGCGGTGTGGCAGCGCGCTTCGGGATGGTGTGAGGTAGCGCGGCAAGGAAGTTGCGGCGGGAAGCGGGACGCCGGGAACAACGTCGGGGTCGGGCTGGTTGTGGAGGGTGTCGGTGTGACTCAGTGTCCCCGGGCCTCACCTATATCGCCCTCGCGGAATACCGTTCGGCTGGAGCCGCGTCGTGCCACTCGCCGAGAGGCGACCTGCACACCGACACCAGCGCCGCCCCCGACCCACACGGCCGGGGGCGGCGCTGTCTCTGCTGAGAGGGCGGCGGCACAATGTCCGGATGACAGACGCGCAGCCGTGGTCCGAGCAGCCGGGCGTACTCGTACTCCCCAGTGGGGTTGCGGTGCGCGGGCGCCGTGTCGCTGCGGAGACCTCGCCTGCCGACTTCGCCGTGCTGTTGGCACCTGGTCCGGTGCCGGCCTGGCCGCATCGGCGGATCCGGTGGCCCGATTTCTGGGTTCCGCTGGATCGCGCCGACGCCCTCGATGCCCTGCGGGAGGCACTGCGGCGGGCGCACGACGGCGAACGCGTCGAGGTGGCCTGTCGGGGTGGGGTGGGCCGCACCGGAACGGCCCTGGCCGCGTTGGCGATCCTCGACGGTCTGCCGGTCGAGCGGGCGGTGCCGTGGGTGCGGGCGGGCTACCACCTGAAGGCGGTGGAGACCCCCTGGCAGCGGCGCTGGCTACGCGGCGTCGCCTGAGCCGCAAACCTCCACACGCTTCGACCGGACCGCGCGCACGCCCTGGCCAAGCCGTGCACCCCGTCGCGCCCCCGACCGGCTGCGGGCACGCCCCTGGCCGGCCGCGCGCACAGCCCGGAAAGCCCGAACCCACAAGCGTCACCCCCTGGGGATCACCGCCGGTTCGGTGACGTACTCGCGTAGGTGGGTGGCGGTGAGGGTGTCACCGTGGGCCACCAGGTCGGCGGGGGTGCCGGTGAAGACGACCCGGCCTCCGTCGTGTCCCGCCCCGGGGCCCATGTCGATCAGCCAGTCCGCGTGCGCCATGACCGCCTGGTGGTGCTCGATGACGATCACCGTGTTGCCGGCGTCGACCATCCGGTCGAGCAGGGCCAGCAACTGATCCACGTCGGCCAGGTGCAGGCCGGTGGTGGGTTCGTCCAGGACGTACGTGGTGGTCTTCTCCGCCAGGTGGATGGCGAGCTTGAGTCGTTGCCGCTCGCCGCCGGACAGGGTGGTCAACGGCTGACCGAGGCTGAGGTAGCCCAGCCCGACGTCGACCAGACGGTTGAGGATGGGGTGCGGGAAGAACCCGTGCGCCTCGGTGACCGACATGGCCAGCACCTCGCTGATGTTCTTGCCGCGCAGCGTGTACGTGAGCACCTCGTCGGTGAAGCGTCGGCCCTCGCACCGTTCGCAGACGCTCGCCACGCCGGCCATCATCGCCAGGTCCGTGTAGATCAGGCCGATGCCTTTGCAGGCCGGGCAGGCGCCCTCGGAGTTGGCGCTGAACAAGGCGGCCTTGACCCCGTTGGCCTTGGCGAACGCGGTGCGGATCGGGTCGAGCAGCCCGCTGTAGGTGGCCGGGTTGCTGCGCCGGGAGCCACGGATCGGGGACTGGTCCACGATCACGACGCCGGGTCGGCCGCGCAGCGACCCGTGGATCAGCGAGCTCTTGCCGGAGCCGGCCACGCCAGTGACCACGGTGAGCACGCCGAGCGGGATGTCCACGTCCACGTCGCGCAGGTTGTGCAGGTCGGCCTGGCGGATGGCGAGCTGGCCGGTGGGTCGGCGTACGTCGGCGCGCAGGGTCACCCGGTGGTCCAGGTGCCGACCGGTCAGGGTGTCGGAGCGGCGTAGCTCGGCGACGTCACCGGCGAAGCAGATCCGACCGCCGTCGCTGCCGGCCCCGGGGCCGAGGTCGACCACGTGGTCGGCGATCGTGATGGTCTCCGGTTTGTGCTCGACCACCAGCACGGTGTTGCCCTTGTCGCGCAGTCGCAGCAGCAGGTCGTTCATCCGGGCGATGTCGTGCGGGTGCAGGCCGACGGTGGGCTCGTCGAAGACGTACGTGACGTCGGAGAGGCTGGAGCCGAGGTGCCGGACCATCTTCACCCGTTGCGCCTCGCCGCCGGAGAGGGTCGCCGACTCGCGGTCCAGGCTGAGGTAGCCCAGCCCGATCTCGACCAGGGACTCCAACAGGTCGCGGAGGTTGGCGACGAGTGGGGCTGCTCCCGGGTCGTCGACGCCCCGAACGAACGCGGCCAGGTCGCTGATCTGCATGGCCGAGCACTCGGCGATGTTCCGTCCGGCGATCCGCGACGACAGGGCTGCCGCGTTGAGGCGGGTGCCGCCGCAGTCGCCGCAACTGGTGAAGGTGACCGCCCGGTCGACGAAGGCGCGGATGTGCGGTTGCATCGACTCGCGGTCCTTGGCCAGTAGGAGCCGCTTGACCTTGACCGCCAGACCCTCGTACGTCCAGTTGTTGCTGCCCACCTTGATCTTCGTGGCCGGCTTGTGGAGGAAGTCGTCCCACTGCTGCGGGGTGAAGTCCTGCAGCTTGACGTCGGGGTCGAACAGGCCGGAGCCGACGATGGTCTGCCAGTACCAGGAGCCGACGGCGAAGTTGGGCGCGGTGATCGCGCCGTCGTTGAGGGAGCGTTCGACGTCGACCAACTCGTTGATGTCGAGGTCGGAGACCCGGCCCAGCCCTTCGCAGGTGAGGCACATGCCCTCGGGCAGGTTGAAGCTGAACGCCCCGGCGCCGCCCACCACCGGTCGGCCGAGCCGGCTGAACAGGATCCGCAGCATCGCGTACGCGTCGGTGGCGGTGCCGACGGTGGAGCGGGAGTTGACGCCCATCCGTTCCTGGTCGACGACGATGGCCGCGCTGAGGTTGCGCAGCGAGTCGACGTCCGGCCGGTTGAGGTTCGGCATGAACGACTGGAGGAAGGCGCTGTAGGTCTCGTTGATCATGCGCTGGGACTCGGCGGCGATGGTGCCGAAGACGAGCGACGACTTGCCGGAGCCGGAGACGCCGGTGAAGACCGTCAACCGGCGTTTGGGGATGTCGACCGAGACGCTGGCGAGGTTGTTCTCCCGCGCTCCGCGTACCTCGATCATGTCGTGGCTGTCGGCTGCGGACCATGCTGGCTGCGACATGCGGACCCTTCACGAATTCGTGGCGGGACTCGTGCCCGCCGGGCTGACGGATTCCATTGTCTCATTCATCCCCATGTAGAGACTTTCGCCGAGATAGCCGAGCAGACCGCGAGGAACTGCTCCGGAAAGTCTCAAATCACGTGGTAACCGGTACGGTTGCCGTCGTGACCTCCGGACCCGTCGAACGGCTGCGCGCCGTCGACCTCGCCGCCACCGTCGGGATCTCGGTGCAGCAGGTGCGCAACTACGTCGAGCAGGGGGTGTTGCCGCCGGTGCGCCGCACCGCCAGCGGTTACCGGATCTTCACGACCGAGCACGCGCGGGCGCTGACCGTGGCGCGCCGCCTGGCCGAGGGGCACGGCTGGATCCGTACCCGGGAGATCATGGCGGCGGTGCACTCCGGTGACCTGCCGACGGCCCTGGCGGCGCTCGACGGCGGCCATGCCGAACTGGACCGGGAGCGCGCGGAGATCCGCCGGGTGCTCGGCGCCTTCGAGACCGTGCTGGCCAGCCCGTCGCAGGCCCGGCCCGCCCCACGCCGCGACGCCCGCATCGGCGAGGTCGCCGACCTGGTCGGCGTCCGGACCTCGCAGCTCCGGCTGTGGGAGGACCGCGGGCTGCTGCGGCCGGGTCGCGCCCCGGGCACCAACTACCGGGTGTACGACGAGGTGGAGCTACGCGCCGCGCAGGTCATCGCGCTGCTGCGCCGGGGCGTGTACCCGTTCGAGATCATCGAGGCGGTGCTGGGCGAGCTGCGGACCACCGGCAGCCCGCAGCGGGTGCGCGCCGAACTGGCCCGCCGCGAGCAGGAGCTGCACGCCCGCAGCCTGCGCCGACTGCGGGGCAGCGCCGCGCTGCACGACTACCTGAGCGCTCGGGTTGACCCCGCATCCCGTCCCGCCGGGCGATCGTCGTGACTAGGGTCGGGCACATGAGAGCTGCGCTGCTGGCGGCCACGACGTCCGCCGTCCTGCTCGCTCCCGCTCCGGTCGCCGCGGCGGGAGCGTCCGCCGTGCCGTCGGTGCGATGCCCCCGGGTTGCGGTGTCGGCGATGTCCCGTCCACCCCGGCCCTCGCCCCCGCCCGCCGTGCCCGCGCAGCGGGTCGTCGGCGGCGTCGGGCTGGACACCGCCGGTCTGGTCGTGCCGGCCGATGTCGCCGCCCCACCGGCTGTCAGCGCCACGTCGTGGCTGGTCGCCGACCTGGACAGCGGCCAGGTGCTCGGCGGTTGCGGCCCGCACGAGTACGGCACCCCGGCCAGCGTGCAGAAGCTCCTGCTGGCGGCCACGATGCTGCCCCGGCTGGACCCGAAGCAGACGGTCACCGTCACCGACGACGACATGAACATCGAACCCGGCTCCTCGGCCGTGGGCCTGGTCGCCGGAGGCCGGTACACCATCGAGACCATCTGGCTCGGGTTGCTGCTCAACTCCGGCAACGAGGCCGCCAACGCGCTGGCCCGACTCGGCAGCGGCACGGACAGCGCCGCCGGCGTACGCGCCATGAACGAGCACGCGCACCACCTCGGCGCGCTCCAGACGCACGCGGTCACCCCGTCCGGGCTGGACGGGGCGGGCCAGTTCACCAGCGCGTACGACCTGGCGTTGATCGCCCGCGCCTGCTTCGCCCAGCCGACCTTCCGTCGGTACGCGTTGACCGAGCAGACGTCGATTCCGGCCCAGCGGGCGCAACGCACCAAGGGTTTCGCCATCCAGAACGAGAACCAGCTCATCTACCGGTACCCGGGTGCGCTCGGCGGCAAGACCGGCTTCACCGACCTCGCCCGGCACACCTACGTGGGGGCGGCGGAACGGGGAGGACGACGGCTGGTGGTGACCCTGCTGGGTGCCGAGTCGGCGCCGAAGCGCGGCTGGGAGCAGGGTGCGGCCCTGCTCGACTGGGGGTTCACCGTGCCCCGGGACGCCTCAGTCGGCCGGTTGGTCGAGCCGGGCGAGCTGACCGCCACGCCGTCGGCGGCGCCGTCCGCGTTGGCGGTTCCCGGCGCGCCCCGACCGGCGGCGGCCAGCGGGCCGGGGCACAGCGACGCGGGATGGCTCTGGTCGGTGACCGCGGCCAGTGGCGCGGCCGTGCTGGGCTTGATGGGTGGACTGCTGTGGCGGCGTCGCCGTCGCCTGCCCTGACGAATCGACATCCGGCGCTGCCCTCCATAGACTCCGGTCTTCGTGGCACCACGAGTCCAGGAGGATCCCTGTGTCGAGTGAACTCCCACCGCGCCTCCGCGTGGCGACACCCCGCCGCGTCCTGACCCGCCTCGCGGGGGTGACAGTGCTCGCCGGGGCGCTGGTCGTCGGCGCGTCCGCCGCCGCGCTCGCCGCGCCGGGCCCGTCGGCAGACGGGGCGAACGCACCGGGCACGTCGGCCGCGTCCGCTGCACAACGCATCGACGCCGCCACTCGACCGCCGCGCACCACGCACGGCCCGTGTGCGTACACCGAGACGCCGGACGAGCCGGCGGCCCGACCGGTGCCGCTGCCGCCCGACCCGCGACGCACCCCGGCCCGGGGCATGGTCCGGGTGACCCTGGCGACCAACCACGGCCCGATCGGGTTGACCCTGGACCGGGCCGCCGCGCCGTGCACCGTGCAGAGCTTCCTGCACCTGGTCGGCAAGCGGTTCTACGACCGTACGTCGTGCCACCGGCTCACCGCGTACCCGACGCTGAGCGTGTTGCAGTGCGGTGACCCCTCCGGCACCGGCGAGGGCGGCCCGGGATACCGCTACCGCGACGAACTGCCGACCGGCCTGCCGCCGGCGCCGACCGACCCGACCGGGGAACGCCGGGTGTACGCCCGTGGCGTCCTCGCGATGGCCAACGCCGGGCCGGACACCAACGGCAGCCAGTTCTTCCTGGTGTACGCGAACTCGGCGCTGCGCCCCAACTACACGATCTTCGGTGCGGTCGACGGTGCCGGGCTGGCCACCCTGGACCGGATCGCCGCCGGGGGAGTGGCCCCGACCGCCGAGGACCCCGCGCCCGTCGACGGCGCGCCCGCGCTGCCGGTGACGATCCGCAAGGCCGTCCGCTCGCACCACCACCACTGATCCGGCGGCGCGGTGGGAGACCAGTCGTCGCTCACCGCGCCCGCCGGCGGCCCGGCATGGACGGGTCACCTTCCGGCGGCCTGCTGGCATGCCCGCGCAGGGCCATCACCCCGAACCGGCCTCGGCCGGGTTGCTGTCCGGCGGCCGCAATTACCGGAACCGGATCGGAAGCGCTCCGACCGGTCTCCGGCGCAGGTCCGGCCGTCACGACGGGCCGGGCGAGCCGGTCGGCGGGGCGGCGGTGCTGTCCCGCACGACCAGTTCGGTGGCGAGTTCGACACGGGGCGAGTCGATGCCCTCGCCCTGGGACAGGCGCAGCACGGTCCGGGCCGCCAACCGTCCCATCTCGACCAGGGGCTGGCGCACCGTGGTCAGCGGCGGTGACGCCCACCGGGCCTCCGGCAGGTCGTCGAAGCCGACGACGCTGACGTCGTCGGGCACTCGCAAGCCTCGGCGTCGAATGGCCTCGTAGACGCCGAAGGCCATCTGGTCGCTGGCGGCGAAGATGGCGGTCGGCGGGTCGGGGAGGTCGAGCAGCGCCGTTCCGCCGGAGAAACCGGAGGCGTGGTAGAAATCGCCCGGGTAGATGAGCGCGTCGTCCACCGGCACCCCGGCGGCCTCCAACCCGGCCCGGTAACCGTCCAGGCGTGCGCGGCTGCACAGCAGATGCGTGGGGCCGGCCACGAAGCCGATGCGCCGGTGCCCGATCGACAGCAGGTGTTCGGTGGCGGCGAGCCCACCGGCCCAGTTGGTCGCGCCGATGGTCGGCACGTCCATGGCGGGAACGCCGGCCGGGTCGACGACCACCACCGGCACGTTGAGGCGGCGGAGCTGCGCGTGCAGCGGCGGGCTCAGGTGCGAGGTCACGAAGATGACACCGTCGGTGGCCCGGGCGCGCAGATTCTGCAGCCACTGCCGGGCGGCGGTGGGCTGTCGGTGGATCGCGGACACCACGGTGCCGAGGCCCGCGCCGTGCCCGACATCCTCCACACCGCGGATGATCTCCACGGCCCAGGGGCTGTCCAGGTCGTTGAAGACCAGGTCCACGAGGCCGGCGCGGCGCACGCTGCGGCTGGTGCGCCGCCGGTAGCCGTGGTGACGCAGCAGTTCCTCGACCCGCTCCCGGGTGCCGGGGGCCACATCGGAGCGACCGTTGAGCACCCGTGACACGGTCGGCACCGAGACCCCGGCCTCCCGTGCGATCGCGGTGATGGTCACCCTGCGTCCGTCGTCCGCGCCCACCCGCGTCTCCTTCACCGAGCCGGAGGAACGACCGCAAGCCGCCGTCCGCCGTGTGTCCCGGAACGGCGTGCCCGTTCCACGCGTCATCTTGCCTCACCGGTAGGGGTTGAGGACATGCCAGGTCGGTTCCAGTGGGCGACGGAGTTACGGAAACATTCCGGACAACTTTCGGGCCACTTCCGTCTCTGTCGTTGATCGCGGTCTCAGTGCTGACACACCGGCCGGTCCGTGACCCAGTGCTGGTTGACCAGGTTGACAACGGGTGGAGGGTCGGGGATGCCGCCCTCGGCGGCGATGGGTTTGGCGTTGAAGACCCGCAGGAAAAAGTTGATCACTTTGGCGACCAGGGCCGGGATGGTGTAGCCGATGCCGTACCTCGCGTTGATGGTGAGATCGGCGCGGTTGCAGCCCTCGCGGTTGGCGAGGCCCTGCAGACCACCGAAGCCCACGCTCGATCCTCGGGTGATGCCCACCGTGGTGGTGAGCCCGGCGTACAGTCCGGCGCTGAACACGACCGCGCCGAGGCCGACGAAGAACTTCACGTCGTAGTCGATGAGCAGGGCGTTCGCGCCCACCGACAGGCCGTCGACGGAGTCGACGAGGCTGCGCTTCACCTGTAGGCCGCCGGGCCAGCGTGGGCCGAACCTGCCGTCGGCGTAGCCGAAGCCCATGGTGCCGCCGAGTGAGTACTCGCCGGTCGCCCTGATCGTCGTGTGTCCGGCGCTGAAGCCGGTGCGGATGCCGATCGACTGCCGGACGGTCGCGGAGAGGGGGATGCCCAGGATGGATTCGAGAGGAACGCTGAAGGCGACCGGGACGAAGGCGACGGGATGGGCGTTCTGGCCGGTCGTGGTGGTGGCGTCGACCTGGATCCGGATTCCGGCGGCGCCGTGGATCCGCAACTCGGCCGCGGTGACCGTGGACCCGTCGATCGCCAGGTGGAACGTCGCCGAGGGTTGCTTCATCGCGAAGACGATGGTGCCGGAGAGGTCGAGCCCACCGTCGCGGTAGGAGAAGCGGGCACCGACGCCGTCGGCGCAGCAGAGGCCCTCAGCCTCCAGGTCGTTCGGTCGGGCCGCGCCTGCGGTGAGCGGCGCGGTGGCGGTGAGTGGCCGGGTGCCGGCCAGCGTCAGCGCGTTGCCGGTGGTGCTCGGGGCGCGGTCCGCGGTCGTGGGCGCCGCCGGTTCGGATCGCGGCGCTGCGGTGCTCGGGTGGACCCAGAAGGTGTCGTCGAACTCGTAGGCGGTCGCGTCGACCAGGGAGACGGGCTGTTCGGAGGTGAATTCGCCGTCCTGGATGACGTCGGTGACGTTCACGGGGCCGATGGTGACGGCGAGGTCCCGGCCGTCACGGCGGGTGTCGATCACCCGCCCGACCCCGCGTCCGGTGACGAACATGACCTTGCCCGGGGCCAGCAGACCGGCGTTGCCGGCGTCGGGGTCGAGCCGCCAGGTCAGACCCCCGTCGGTGACCGACCGCACCGCGCCGCTGCCGCCGGACACGATGACGACGTCCCGGTGGAGGGTCACGTCCGGGTGTACGGCAGGTGCTGCCCCGTAGCGCAGATCATCGCCGTCACCGCCCGACGTGGTCGGCTGCGCGCCGAAGCACGCGGTCAGGCCGAGCAGGACGGGCAGGACGGTGGTGGCGGCGACGACCCGACGGGTTCGCCGCGTCGTGGGAGTCATAACCGGGTCACCGCGTCCCGAGCCAGGTCCCGCAACGCCTGCTGGGAAGCCGCCGGATCGGCCAGGCTGACCAGCCGGACGGCGACCCAGGTGCCGCCGGCGTTGACGAACACCGCGCCGTCCTCGAGGTACGCCTCGTCACCGACGCCGGTGATGACTGTCAGATCGTGGCCGAGTTCGCGGTCGATGTCGAGGATCTTCTTGGCCCCGGCGCCGACGTAGACCTCGACCTGGGCGGTGGGTCCGCTGATCGGGCCGGTGTAGGTGCACGACTCCGGCGCGGCGACCGGATCCTGCAGGGGCGTCCCGGCCAGGCGTTCGGCGGCGGCTTTCGGCACCAACGCACACGGGTCGGCCGCCCGTGCCGGGGTCGTGGTGACGTCAGCGTGGTCGCCGGGGCCGGCGGGCGCGTCGACGGAGGGCTGCTCGACGGCGGACGGCAGCGGAGGCGGCTCGGCCGTGCCGCACCCGGTCAGCGCAAGGATCATGACCGCCACGGAGATAGCCGAGGCCTGCCGCGTTCCGGTGGTGCGGGCCGGTCCGTGGCCGGGTAGTCGTCGCACGGGTACCCCTTTCTGGTCGGTCGCAGCCGTCGTCTGCGTGGCCGGTTCGGCGTGGACGTTGCTCATCGGACTGTCCGGGCCGGATGTCAGGCGCGGTCCCGGACCAGGCCGATCAGCCGAACCGCGGTGGATCGGTCGCTGTTGTCGGTGACCCTGGTGACGACCTGGATCTCGCAGGCGCGGTCCCGGAGAGCGAACTCGGCGATGCCGCCCGAGGCGAAGCGGATGCCGTCGGCGCCGGGTTCGGTCTGTCCGTACGGGGATTCCGCCGGTAGGTCGCCGCCGACGGCGGTGCCGTCGCTGCCGATGTCGATGGTGATCGAGTGGTAGGTCTCCGGGTTCTCCCAGACGCAGGAGCTGCCACCGTCGCCGGAGTCGCCGGCCCGTGGGCCACCGGCTCCCGTGGTTCCGATCACCTGTGCGACCTCGTCGGCGGACAGCAGTGCGCAGGCATCGATCGGCTTCGCCTCGGTGCCCGCCGCGGTGACCGCGGGGGACGGGTCGCCGCCCGCCGTGGCCGGCCGGTCCGCCGGTGTCGAATCGCAGGCCGGTAGGCCGCTGAGCGCGACCGCGGCGGCTGCGAACACCCACCACCGACCCCGCCGTCGGATCGTTCCGTCCATCATGTGTCGGCCTCCTTCGCTGTCGATTCACTCAGCGCCCGGGGGTGGCCCGAGCAGTTCGATGCCGTGCCGAGCGGCGGCGTGGCCGAGGGCGGCGGGGTCGATCGGTGCCTGGTCGGGCAGACGCCGGTTCCGGGCGGGGGTGCCGGCCTCAGCGGCGAACTGCTCGAACCCGGCCGGGGTGGTGATCTGTAGGGCGCGCAGCGGCTCATCGGGCCGGACGAGGAAGGTGTGGGGCAGTCCGACGGGCAGGAGGACGAAATCGCCTGGCCCGGCGGTGAAGGCTTCGCCGTCGCAGCGGAACTCGGCGGTGCCGGACAGCAGGTAGAACAGCTCGTCCTCGTGCTGGTGTCGATGCAGAGGTGCGGCGAAGCCGGGCGGATTGATGAACTCGACGACGGTGAGACTGCCACGGGTCTGCTCGCCGGTCGCCTTGATGGTCATCAGGCTGCCGACGAACCAGTGGGCCTCTCCCTCGTCGGCGCGGCGCACGTACGGACGGCCTGCCATGGCGTCGCCTCCCTGTCTGGTGGATGCCGTCTATTCACTATCCAGCGTCCAGCGAATATGTTGCTAGTATGGCGAAGTCATGGACGGTGTCAAGGACGGAAAGCCGACCCGGCGCTACCGGTCAGCGGTGCGCGAGGAGAGCGCGCGGCGTACCCGGCGGGCAGTGGTCGGCGCGGCGACCGAGTTGTTCGTCGCACGCGGTTACGCCGGCACCTCGCTGGCTGACGTGGCGGCCGCCGCGGGCGTCGCGCGCCCCACCGTGTTCGCCGCCTTCGGGTCGAAGCCGGCGCTGCTACGACAGGTCCTCGACGAGGCGCTCGCCGGCGACGACGAGCCGGTGCCTGTCGCGCAACGGCCCTGGTTCCGGCCTGTCTTCGAGGCCGACACGCAGGCCGGCGTCCTGCACGCCTACGCCGATGTGTGCACACTGATCGGCAGGCGCGCCGCGCGGATCTTCGAGACCGTGCGGCGGGCCGCGGACGAAGCGTCCGAGGTCGCCGACGTGTGGGAGACACTGCTGCGCAACCGTCGCACGGGCGCCCGGATGGTTGTTGAACGAGTGCGTTCGCTCGGCTCGCTGCGCCAAGGCTCCGACGTCGAGCGGGCGATCGACGCTCTGTGGATCTTCAACGACCCGGCGCACTACGACGCGCTGGTGCTGCGGTGCGGCTGGACCGAGGACGAGTCCAGAGACTGGCTGGCTGAACGAATGCGGGACACGCTTCTGGTCCGCTGACCCGGTCGGATCGAACTGTCCGGCCCTCGGCCCGACCGGTGAACCGGCGCGGGCTCCGGCCAGGGCTGATAGACAGGACTGGTGCGTACCCGCGTCTGCGCCGTCGTGCTCGCGTGCGTCGCGCTGCTCGGGGGCTGTTCGCGGGCGGAGCCCCGGCCCGCCGCGCCGACCGCGTCCCCGCCGACGCCGGTCAGTCCCACGCCGAGCCCCGTCGAGCGGCTGCCCGGGTTCGTCGTGCTGACCGACGTCGACCCGCGCGTCCACGCCGACATCCGCTACGCCACACCGCACAACTTCGTCGGCCGTCCGATCACCGGCTACCGCGAACCGTTGTGCCTGCTCACCCGGCAGGCCGCCGAGGCGCTGCGGCGGGTGCAGGACGCCGCGCTGGCCGGCGGGCACAGCCTCAAGGTGTACGACTGCTATCGCCCGCAGCCGGCGGTGGACGACTTCGTCGCCTGGTCGAAGCGCCCCGGCGAGCAGCAGACCAAGGCCGAGTTCTACCCGGACGTGCCCAAGAACCGACTCTTCGCCGACGGGTACATCGGGGCGCCCACCGCGCACAGCCGGGGCAGCACCATGGACCTGACCCTGGTCGACGAACCGCCCGCCGACCAGCCCCCGTACCGGGTCGGGCAGCCGCTGGTCGCCTGCACCGCGCCGCGCGGGCAGCGGTTCGCCGACAACAGCATCGACATGGGTACGGGCTTCGACTGCTTCGACTCCCGGGCGCACACCGCCGACGCCCGCGTCACCGGCACCCCCCGGGACAACCGCCGATTGTTGCAGCGGCTGATGACCGACGCCGGGTTCGTCAACTACGACCGCGAGTGGTGGCACTACCGCCTGCGCGACGAGCCGTACCCGGACACGTTCTTCGCCGCGCCGGTGGCCCGCTCGTCGGTCGGCTGAAGCCCGGCCCGGCAGCACCGTCGTCGGGGGCGTCCGGCATGATCGTCGCAATGACCATCGAACGGATCGGCCCCCCGGTCACCGGCGACGAGCGGGAGACGCTCCGCGCATTCCTCGACTTCCACCGCGCGACGCTGGCGCTCAAGTGCGAGGGCCTGTCCGACGAGGAGCTGCGACGACAGTCCATGCCGCCCTCCACGCTCTCCCTGCTCGCCCTGGTGCGGCACCTGGCGGAGGTGGAACGCGCCTGGTTCCGACGGGTCATCGACGGCCAGGACGTTCCGTTGGTCTGGTCGGAGACCGGCGACTTCCAGCAGGCGTACGACGCCGGCTCGGCGACCCGGGCGGAGGCGTTCGCCGCCTGGGAGCGTGAGGTCGAAGAGGCCCGCCGGATCGAGCGCGCCGCGCCGTCGTTGGACGTGACCGGTCACAACGTCCGCTCCGGCGAGACGGTGTCGTTGCGGCTGGTGATGCTGCATCTGATCCACGAGTACGCCCGGCACAACGGCCACGCGGACTTCCTCCGGGAGGGCGTCGACGGCACCGTCGGGGTCTGATCGGCGGGTCAGGTCCAGTAGAGGATCCGGCAGGCGGGGACCCGGGCGGTCAGTTCGGCGGTGAACCAGCCGCGCAACTCGGCCATCGTGTCGCGCGGGTAGACGTACTTCACCGCGCCGAACCTGCCGTGCTTGCGGCTGCGGGACTCCTCGTCCATCTCCAGTCGGGTTCGCGGGTACCAACCGAGCAGCACCTCCTTGCTGCCGGGGGTGAACCGGTGGGTGATCAGCTCGGCGGTCAGGTCGAGGTCGGGCACCCCGTCGACCGCCGCGCGGACCTGGTCGAGCAACTCCCCGTAGCGTTCCCGCCAGTCGGGCAGCGCGATGATCGGCGCGATGGTCAACCCCACCGGGTAGCCGTCCAGCGCGAGTCGGCGCAGCGCGGCCAGGCGGTCCGGCACCCGGGCGGTGCCGCCCTCGAACCGTTCGCTCACCGGGGCGCAGTTGACGCTGAACCGCACCCGGGTCCGGCCGCCGTGCGGCAGCCCGACGAAGGTGCCCACGTCCGCGTACTTGGTGGTCCAGCGCAACTGCACCGGCGCGTCCCAGTCGGCGAAGTGCTGCACCGCCCGCCGCCAACTGCCGGTCAGGTGCTCCAACGCGAGCGGGTCGGTGTAGCAGGACGCCTCGAAGGTGGTGCCCTCGTCAGCGCGTCGCGCGTTGCGGCTGGTCACCGTCCCCCGCCCGGCGTACGCGGCGAGCCCGGCGAGGATGTCGTCGAGGTCCGCGTACACCCGGGTCACCGGTGGGCCGGACAGTGAGCCGGCGAGGTAGCAGTACTGGCAGTGGGCGGGGCAGCCCTCGGCCAGGTCGACCCGCCAGTCGGCGCTGGGGGCGATCGGTTGCAGCACGCGTCGCGAGGGTGGGCTCACCACGATCGCCATCGTCGCCTTGGCCCGCGCGTACGTCTCCCGGTCGGTCTGCCCGCGTACCCCGGTGAGCCGGTTGGATCTCAGGTGTTCCACCTCGATGCCCAGGGCCCGTACCCGGTCGGCGATCCGTTGCCCGTGCGGGTGTTCCAGCGCGGCGGGGGTGGCCACCACCCGGCCCGGGGTCCAGCGGCGCGCCGGTCTGGCCGGCGGCGCGAGACCGGCCAGGTCGCGGGTCGACACCCGCTCGCCGCTGGCGTCGTGCGGCGCGGGGGGTACGTCCAGGGCGAGTGGCTGGTCGACGTCGACGGCGTCCGGGCTGGTCACCGGGCCGGGGTACCCGCTGCCGCCGGAATCCCACCCGCTCGGCCGATCGGCGATTGACGTGATCAGGTCAGAGGCATAACCTTTCGTCTATCTGTAAACAATGTGAACAGATATCCCTCGACGCGGCGGCGCGCGTCCCCACCGAAGGGACGATCAGGTGATCGCAGAACTCCCCACCCGTACCAGACGAATCCTGTCGTCGTTCGTCGCGCTCGTCGTCGCGCTCACCGCCGGCGTCGCGGTCAGCGCCACCCGCTCCGCGCAGGCCGCGCCGACGTTCAAGGTCCTGGCCTTCTACAACGGCACCTGGGACGCCGCGCACATCGACTTCGTCAAGGACGCCCGGGCCTGGTTCCCGCAGGCCGCCGCCCAGCACGGCTTCTCCTGGGAGGCCACCAACAACTGGAGCCTGCTGAACACCTCCAACCTGGCCCAGTACAAGGTCGTCATGTTCCTGGACGACGCGCCGCCCACCGCCCAGCGGGCCGCGTTCCAGCAGTACGTGCAGAACGGCGGGGGATGGCTGGGCTTCCACGTCAGCGCGTTCACCACCAACCCGTCGAGCTGGAGCTGGTACTACAACACCTTCCTCGGCACCGGCTCGTTCCAGACGAACACCTGGGGACCGACCCGGGTCACGATGCGCGCCGACAACCGCACCCACGCCGCCACCCGCAACCTGCCCGCGACGTTCCAATCGTCGATCAGCGAGTGGTACTCCTGGAGCAACGACCTGCGGCAGAACCCCGACATCGACATCCTCGCCTCGGTCGACCCGTCCAGCTTCCCGGTCGGCACCGACCCCAACCAGTCCTGGTACGGCGGCTACTACCCGCTCGTCTGGAGCAACCGGCAGTACAGGATGCTGTACGCCAACTTCGGCCACAACGCGATGAACTACAGCACCAACACCGGCCTGTCGTCCACCTTCGACAGCCCGCAGCAGAACCAGTTGCTGATCGACGGGCTGCACTGGCTCGCCGGTGTCACCGGCACGCCCCCGACCACGCCCCCGCCGTCCGACGGCATCTCGCCGACCGCCTGGCACACCGTGGTCAACCGGGGCAGCGGCAAGTGCGTGGACGCCCGGGCCGCCGCCAGCGTGAACGGCACCGCCATCCAGCAGTACACCTGCAACAGCAGCGCCGCCCAGCAGTACCAGTTCGCGCCGACCAGTGGCGGTTTCCTGCGGGTCAACAATCGCAACAACAGCGCACAGGTGCTCGACGTGACCGACCGGTCGACGGCCGACTCGGCGCCGATCCAGCTCTGGAGCTACAGCGGCGGCAACAACCAGCAGTGGCGCGCCGAGGCCGAGGGCAACGGCTACTACCGCCTGGTCAACCGCAGCAGCGGTAAGTGCCTGGACGTGCCGGGAGCGTCCACAGCGGACAGCGTCCAGCTCATCCAGTACACCTGCAACGGCACCGCCGCGCAGTCGTTCCGCCTGGTGGCCATGTCATAACTCCGCGATAGCCTCGCGGCCATGGCGATTCCCGACCTGGTGCCGATCGCGCACGAGCCCGACTACCGCACCAGCACCATCGGCCACTACGACAAGGGTCAGTTCTTCGGCTCCGTCACCGCCACCCTCACCGACGGTGCCGGAGCCGAAGACGACTGGTACCGCCACAAGCGCTGGTACGCGGTGCTGCACCGGTTCGACGCCGACGGCGCGCACGTCGACTCGGACATCTGGTTCGCCGGCACCAGCGAGACCGAGGAAGCCTCCATCGACCGGGCCGAGGCCCGCCTCACCGAGTGGCTGGACGCGCTTCCCGGCCGGCACTTCGCCGACATCGCCATCGCGCTGTTCCAGGTCGAGGTCGACGGGCACGTCTTCGGGCTGGTCGACTGGTCCCACGAGTACGACGGCGCGGACCACGCCGAGTTCCTCCCCGACGACCTCGGGTTCGACCCGCCCTGGGACGGCTGCTACGACACCTGAGCCGCCCACCCGACCAGCCGGCCCCGCTCGGGCGGCGGCGATATCCATTGCGGACGCGCCCCCGCCCTCCTACTGTCAGCGGTGCACGATCACACCGATCAAACCCGAAGGGAGCACGCCATGGCGCAACGTGTCCGCACCGATGTCCTGCGGCGGCTGCTCCCTGCCGGCACCCCTGCGTGCGACACCGCCAAAACCCGTGCGTACTGCCCATTGCAGGGCGTGCCGGGGTGGCGCGACTGACGCCGACGCTGACGCGTCCGCCGGCCGCCCATCCCACCGGGATCGGGCGGCCTCTTGGTAACCACGCACCGCCTCTGACCATTTTCGGTCACCATTCGACAGAAGGAACCCACGATGGGATTCACCCCCCTCGCCGGCACCCGGGCACCGGTCCGGGTCTGGACCGACCCGTACGCCATCGAGGCGCAGGCCGCCAAGCAGCTGCGCAACATCGGCGCGCTGCCCTGGGTGCAGGGGGTCGCCGTCATGCCCGACGTGCACTTCGGCAAGGGCGCCACGGTCGGCTCGGTCATCGCGATGCGGCAGGCCGTCTCGCCGGCCGCGGTCGGCGTCGACATCGGCTGCGGGATGTCGGCGGTGCGTACCTCGCTGACCGCCGCCGACCTGCCGGACGACCTGGGCGGGCTGCGCTCCGCGATCGAGGCCACCATCCCGGTCGGCTTCACCCAGCGGCAGGACCGGGTCGACACGCGTCGGGTCCGTGGCCTGGAGCAGGCCGGCTGGGACGACTTCTGGGGCCGGTTCGCCGGCCTGGACCGGCGCGTGGCGCAGCTGGAGACGCGGGCGCGGCGGCAGCTCGGCACCCTCGGCGGGGGCAACCACTTCATCGAGGTCTGCCTGGAGCAGGGCGGGGCCGACGAGGGTCGGGTCTGGCTGATGCTGCACTCCGGATCTCGCAACATCGGCAAGGAGCTGGCCGAGCGGCACATGGCCGTGGCCCGGGGCCTGCCGCACAACGCCGACCTGCCGGACCGGGACCTGGCGGTGTTCCTCACCGGCACGCCGGAGATGGACGCGTACCGCAGAGACCTGTGGTGGGCGCAGGAGTACGCGCGGCGCAACCGGGCCGTCATGCTTGCCCTGCTCTGCGGCGTGGTGCGGGAGCAGTTCCCGCACGTCTCCTACGACGAGTCGATCTCATGTCACCACAACTACGTCTCGGAGGAGAGCTACGACGGGGTGGAGGTGCTGGTCACCCGCAAGGGCGCGATCCGGGCCGGCCGGGGTGACCTGGGCATCATCCCCGGGTCGATGGGCACCGGGTCGTACATCGTCCGGGGCCGGGGCAACCCGGACGCGTACTGCTCGGCCTCGCACGGTGCCGGGCGGCGGATGTCGCGGGCGCAGGCCAAGCGGACGTTCAGCACCGACGACCTGGCCGCGCAGACCGCCGGGGTGGAGTGCCGCAAGGACGCCGGGGTGGTCGACGAGATCCCCGGCGCGTACAAGGACATCACCGAAGTGATGGCCCAGCAGGAGGACCTGGTCGAGGTGGTCGCCCACCTCAAGCAGGTGGTCTGCGTGAAGGGCTGAGAGGTCGCGCGGGCCGGGTCACCGGCCCGCGCTGCACCCACTCAGAAACCGGCGAAGACCCGGCGCAGGTCGTCCAGGGTCACCGGGCCGGTCACCCGCACCCCGTCCGGGGTGTACGCGGCACCGAGCCGGCCGACCGCCAGCCGCAACCACGCCTCGGCGGGCGCGACCAGCTCGCCGTCGGGCTGCTCCGGCGCGTCGACGATCTCGACCTTCTCGCCGAGCCGCAGCCCGAACGTCCGCTCCGGCGCGTGCAGGCGCAGCAGCAGGGTGGCCTCCCGACCGGCCAGCTCCTGCGGTCGGCTGGTCCAGGCCAGCATCCCGCCGATCTGGTCGAGCAGCAGCGCCACCGCCCCCGGCGTCACCGCGGCGAACCTGTTGAACGCCACCTCGGCGTCCCACTGGTGCAGCGCGAACTCGCTGAGCCGGAAACGGCCCGCGGTGGCCACGTCGACCGGCTCCGGCAGGAAGCCCAGGTCGATCCGCAGCGTGGCGCGCGTCTGGGCGTCCAACGCCTCGTACGCCTCGACCAGACGCTCGTTGGCGGCGAGGAACCCGGCGGCGTGCTCGGCCGGGGACATCGCGTCCCAGCGGGCCCAGACGCCACGGTTGAAGTCCCCGTCCGGGGCGGGCGCGCCGGTGCGGGCGGCGTCCAGCGCCGCCAGGTTGATCTCGGCGCCGCTGCCCAGGTGACTCAACACCTGGGAAACCTGCCATTCGCTGGCCCCCGACGGGCGGAGCAGGTCGTCCTCCTTGAGGTCCCGCACGAGCGCGGCGAGCTCCTCGTGGCCCGCGCGCAGAGCCGTGATGATCTGGTCAGCTGGGGTGGACATGGATCTCCTCAAACGGACTTTCGACGATGGTCGGGACGTTACCGGAAGCGATCGCCGACCGGTCCGCACCCAGGTCGGGGCGGACCGGCCGGCGGCCGCGTCGGTCAGCTCAGCCCATGTGCACGGTGGTGCCGGTCGGGATGTCCTCCTTGCGCACCTTCACCAGGAACACGGTGGCCAGACCGGCGAGCACGATCAGCACCGCACCCCAGGCGAACGCCACGCTGTAGCCCTGCACCAGCGCCTCGACCTGGTTGACCGGGTTCGGTGCCCGACCGACGAGGTACGTGGCGACCGCGCTGGTGTAGAGGGTGTTCAGCAACGCGGTGCCGAGCGAGCCACCGATCTGCTGGGTGGCGTTGAGCGTCGCACTGGCCGCGCCGGCGTCGTGCTCCGGCACGCCGACCAGGGCCAGGCTGGACAGCGGGACGAAGGTGAAGCCCAGCCCCAGGCCCAGGATGACCTGGGCGGGCAGCAGGTGGGTGAGGAACGACGTGTTCACGTCGATCTGGGTCAGCACCAGCATGCCCACGGCGGCGAGCGCCGAACCGGCCACCATCAGCGGCTTGGCACCCAGTCGGGGCATCAGCTGGCTCGCGCCACCCGCGGCGATCAACACACCGGCGGTGACCGGCAGCGACGCCAGACCGGCCTCCAGGGGCTTGTACTGCAGCACCACCTGGAAGTAGAAGGTCAGGAAGAGGAACGCCCCGAACAGGCCGGCGCCGATCAGCGTCGAGGTGAGGAACGCCCCGCCCCGGTTGCGGTCCAGGATGATCCGCAGCGGCAGCAGCGGGTGGCTGGAGCGCATCTCGATCACCACGAAGGCGGCGAGCAGCACCACGCCCGCGGCGATGAAGCCGAGCGTCGCGGTGGCGTCCCAGCCGTCCTCGGCGGCCTTGGTGAAGCCGTAGACCAGGGCGACCAGGCCCGCGGTGACCACGATCGCACCGGGTACGTCGTAGCGGGTGTTGCCGTGCGCCCGGCTCTCCGGCACCAGCGGGAGCGCGAAGGCGATGGCCACGGCGGCGACCGGGATGTTCACCAGGAGGCACCAGCGCCAGTCGGCGTACTCGGTGAGCACCCCGCCGAGCAGCAGACCGACCGCCGAGCCACCGCCGGCGATCGCGCCGTACACCGCGAACGCCTTGGCCCGCTCGGTGGCCTCGGTGAAGAGGACGGTGAGCAGCGCCAGCGCGGCCGGGGCGAGCAGCGCGCCGAACGCGCCCTGCAGCGCGCGGGCGGCGAAGAGCATCCCGCCGGTGCTGGCCAGACCGCCCAGCGCGGAGGCCAGCGCGAAACCGGTCATACCGACCAGGAAGGTGCGCTTGCGCCCCCAGTAGTCGGCGATCCGGCCGCCGAGCAGCAGCAGACCCCCGAACGCCAGCGTGTAGGCGGTGACCACCCACTGCCGGTTCGCGTCGCTGATGCCCAGGTCGACCTGGGCCTGCGGCAGCGCGATGTTCACGATGGTGGCGTCCAGGACGACCATCAACTGCGAGACCGCGATGACCGCCAACGCGATCCAGCGCCGCGGGTGCGGCGCGCCTGTCGACGTCCCGGCGCCGGGGGCGCCGGGGGCGGTCGAGGTGGTTCCGGGCATGGTGGAGCCTTCCGTGTTGCGAGATGTCGGTGAGATCAGGCCTGGGACGGGCGGTCGTGCTGGTAGCGGAGAACCGGGATCAGCACCTGGTCGACGACCTGGCTGAGGAACGCGTCGTCGGCGGGTAGGCCGTGCGCGACGATGCGGGACATGGTGAGCGCGGGCGCCAGATCGTGGAACAACTCCCGTTCGCCGGCCTCCGGCGGGATCTCCCCCCGGGCGGCTGCGCGGACCAGGATGGCGGTGCTGGCCACCCGCCCGGCCGGGAGCACCTGGTGGCGCACCAGGCGTTCCAGCTCGGGGTTGGTGCGCATGGCGAAGGTCAACGCCTGCATGAGGTCGCAGTCGGCGGCGCAGATCGCGACGGTGGCCCGGAGCAGCTCGATCAGGTCGCCGCGCAGCGAACCGGTGTCGGGCGGGTTGTGCACACCCACCTGCCGGTCTCGCAGGGCGGCGACGACCAACTCGGCCTTCCCCTCCCAGCGCCGGTAGATGGTGGCCTTGCTGACATGGGCGCGAGCGGCGACGGCGTCGATGGTCAGCCGGTCGTAACCGACCTCGCGCAGCAGCGCGATGACGACGGCGAACAGGTCGGTGTCCGTGCAGCGCGGACCACGAGCCGCCGGCACCCCGGCACTCGTGCCCACCTGCTGACCACCCAGCATCCCCGACGACCCCCCCGCGAAACGATGTCGTACCGACACTAGTTCGCGGTTGCCCGAACATGCAGGCTTTCGTGAGTTGCGTCGCACCAGCTCGGCGAAACGATCACGTTTCGCCGGGCGCCGGTCGTGCGGTCAGGAACTCAGCGCCACCTCCACCTTCGTGCGGGTGCCCCAGCCGGTGCGCCAGCAGGTGACGATGCCGTACCAGCGGATCGCCCGCAGCACGACCAGGGCGAACACCACCGCGACGGGCGTGAGGAGCCAGGTGCCCCACTGGTAGGCGGTCGACTGGTCCGATCGTCGCACCGTCAGGTAGCGCAGCGCCTGCCCGTACCCGACGATCAACGGCACCGCCACCAGCCACGGAATGGCCCGCGGGTCGGGGTCGATGATCGGCGACAGGATCGCCACCGCCACGAACAGCACCGTCGCGACCACCGTGGCCGCCCAGCGCAGCAGATGCAGCCACCACGCGATCGACCGCAACGACAGGTACCGGACCCGCCACCAGGTTCTGATGAAACTGCCGCGCATCCAGCGCAGGAACATCCGGCAGAAGTGCCCGGCGTTCTCCGGCATCAGGGAGAACGCGAACGCCGACGGCTGCTGCACCGTACGTCCCCGGACCATCGCGAAGAGGGTGAGGAGGGAGTCGTCGGAGAAGGGCACCCGCCGGCCGAAGAACGTCTCCGTCAGGTACGCACCGAGGTTGTCGCGGACCACGGCGGCCCGGTAGGCGGCGATCGGGCCCGAGTTCACCCAGACGCACCCGAACACCGACAACGACGACCGGTCGGTGAGCTGCCCGGTCACCAGCCACAGGTCGGTGAACCGGGTGAGGAAGCTGCTGCGGACGTTCGCGGCCATCACCACCCCGGCGACGGACTGCACCGCCGGGTCGGCGAAGGGCTTCAACAACTCCCGCAGGGCGTTCGGGTCCGAGATGGTGTCCGAGTCCACCGTCCAGTAGACGTCCGCTGCCGGTGTCGACCGCACCGCGGCGGCCTGGGCGTGCCGTTTCCCGGCGTTGGGTTGGATGTGCCAGGCGGCGATGATCCCGTGTACCGGAGCCACGTCGAGGAACCACCGCTTGACCGGCTGGTAGCCCTCGGTCAGCTTCGACCCGTCGTCCACCACGTAGATGGTGTCCGGCCTGCGGGTTTGGAAGATCATGGATTCGAGGCAGGCCCGCAGCGCGGCGGGATCCTCGTTGTACGCCGGCACGATGCCCACCACGTGCAGAGCGTCGAGGTGCCCCTGCATCCGGTCCGTGACCATGGCCGGCTTCTCCAGATAGGCGGTGCCGAGCTGCCAGATCAGCAGCAGGAACATGATGGCGTACGCGAAGGTGAACCGGTGACCGCCTCCGTCGAGGGCGCCGATCACGGCGAGGACGTGATGGGCGGTCCACGCCGCCGCGGCGGCCAGGACGACCGCCGCGGCGAACAGGACACGACCCCTGGTGACGCTCGCGGTCACTGGCCGACCGACTGCTGACGCCGGAACGTCATCCGGATCATCAGGAAGCCGACGAGGACGGCTGTGGCACCGGTGATCGCGATGGTCAGCGGAAGGGGGAGGGCGTAGCTGCCGATACCGGCGGCGCCGCCGATCGTGACAACGCCCATACCGGTACGGGGAAGGCTGCCACCGGACATGATGGATCTCCACTCTGTGCGGGATGGTGAGGCTGTCGCGGCGACCGGTGCGACGTCGGTGTGGCCCGGCCGCCGCAGCCCTGATCAGTGAATGTGACTGTGCGCAACGGCGCGCTCACGTTCGCAAACATGGCCGCCTCGGTCAATCTCGGAGGTCACGTGAACGGCCGTCCGGCACGGCCCGACGCGCCACCTCGCTAACGGCGTGTCGAAGACGTTCCCACCGGCGCGACCTCGCCTGACCTGCGCTTTCACCGATTGCTCGGGGCGGGCCGCGCGGTGGGCCCGCAAACGGCATGCTGTCGGGTAGACGTCAGGACCGCACGTCGTCGTCGATATACGGATGACGCATCGGGTTAACACCCGTCTTCGCGGGGGCGGTCAGCCGCCCGGCGCCAGGACCACCGGGACGGTCGTCGTGTTGATCCGGGAACCGTCCCGCGCGGACACCTCGTACACCTCGATCGTGCCCTTCTGCTCCCCGGTCGTGCGCCAGCCGACCAGCACGCGGTAGCCGCCCCGGCAGCCGCTGCCGCAGCCGGCGGTGCCGAACCCGGTGGCCACCTCCCGGCCGGCGGAGTCCAGCACCCGGACGCTCACCGTCGCCTCGAACACGTCGGCCGTGCCGGTGACGACGAGGGGGGTGGTGACGCGTTCGCCGACGACCGGTCCGGTGACCACGATCGGCGGCAGCAGGTCCGCGTAGTCCTCCCGGTCGACCGGGGCCGCTCCGTCGAGGCGGACCCGGCGCACGGTGGGGAACTGGGTGAGCGTCCACACCACCTGGGCCTCGCGCAGCCGCCGCGTCGCGGGGTCGCCGGACGGGCCGCGCAGCGTCGCCGTGCCGTCGGTGATCCGGGTGACCTCGACGTCGGCCGGGACGAGGGTGCGCAGGCCGACGGCCGCCTCCGCCGCGCTCGGACCCCGGGCCAGCTCGGTCAGCGCCAGCCGGGACGTCGCCACGGTGGCCGGCCGGGACCGCCTGGTCGGCACGAGGTCCCCGGCGCGGACGAACCACAACTCGACCGTCACGCTGCCCCGGGCGGGGGTGCTCGTCGGCGACGACGGGTTGGGCGTGGACGATCCCGGCGGGCCCGCCGGTGGGGTCGGCTCGGGACGTCGGGGCGTCGCGGCGGTGGACGGCGCGACGCTCACCGGGGCCGTGGCCGCGGTGGGCGCCGGCCCGAGCGCGCCCGAGCGCGGGCTGCCACACCCGCCCACGAGCAGGACAGCGACGAGCACCAGCCCGGCGACGCCGCGCCGGTTCACACCGCACCGCCCGCCGGAATGCCGCCCCCCGGAGCCCGCTGGTGGCCGTCGTCGATCGTCGGCCCGGCCGCCGGCAACTCCAACCGGAAACAGGTACCGGCACCGGACCCGCTGCGGACGCTCAGCACCCCACCGAGCAGCACGGCGTGCTCCCGCGCGATGGCCAGCCCGAGCCCGCTGCCCGGTGCGGAGCGGGACCTGTCGACCTGGTGGAAACGGTCGAACACCCGGGACAGATGCTCCGTCGGGATGCCCGGCCCCTGGTCGGTGACCTTGAAGACGACGAGCGGGCCCGCCCCGACGACGGTGGCCCGGATCTCCCCACCGCCGTGCTCGACCGCGTTGGCGACCAGGTTGGCCAGCACCCGTTCCAACCGACGCCGGTCGGTGCGCAGGGTGACGGCGTCCCCGTCGACCAGCACCCGATCCGACCAGCCACGCGCGGCGACGATCCCGTGCAGCAGCGCGGACGCGTCGACCGCCTCGACGGCCGGTCGCTCCCGTCCGGCATCCAGCCGGGAGATCTCCATCAGGTCCTCGACCAGCCGACGTAGCCGAACCACGTCCCCGACCAGCAGCCGCGCCGCCGGCCGGGCGTCGTCGGGCAACTGGTCGAGGTGCTCCCGCAGCAGCGACGCCGCGGCCACCAGAGCGGTCACCGGGGTACGCAACTCGTGCGCGACGTCGGCGGTGAACCGCCGCTCGCGCGCCTCGGCCGCCGACAGTGCCCCGATCTTCGACTCCAGCGCCTCGGCCATCTCGTTGAACGTCGCCGCCCAGACGCTGAACTCGTCGCGCCCGCGTACCGGCAGTCGGGTGGCGAGCAGGCCCTCGGTGAGCGCTCGGGCGGCCCGACTGGCCCGACCCACCGGCTCCAACGTGCGACGGGCCAGCGCGTGACCGACCCCGGCGGCCAGCAGCACCACGAGCACCCAGCCCGCCACCAGGGCGTTGCGCAGTTGACCCAGGTCGGTGGCGACGTCGTCCTCCACCGTGAGGACGTACAGCTCGGCGGTCGAGCCCGGAATGCGCCCGCCGACCACCAGCAACCGGGGACGTTCCGCCGGGTCGGAGCGCTGGAAGCCGAGCTGTCCACCCGCGACGGTGGCCCGTAACCCGGTGCCCAGCTCCGGGACGTACGCGGGGTGCGAGGGGCGCAGCGGGCCGTCGACGAGCACCACGTGCCGGCCGCCGGCCTCGAAGCCGGCGAGCAGGTCGGCGGTGCGCTGCTCGGTCAGTGGGAGGAACTGCCCGGCGAGGACGAGTTGGTAGCGGGCGTCGGCGGCGGCCTCCCGCAACGACGCGTCCCACCAGGACTGCCGCAGCAGCAGCCCGGTCCCACCGGCGAGCAGCCCCGCCGAGACCCCGGCGACCAGGACGAACGCGATGGTCAGCCGGCGCCGCAGGCGGCCCGGGGGCACCGCGCGTCCGGCCATCGCCGTCCCTCCCGTCAGCCCACCGACAACTTGTAGCCGGCGCCCCGCACGGTCTGGACCAGCCGTGGCCGCGCCGGGTCCTCCTCGACCTTGGCGCGCAGCCGTTGCACCGCCACGTCGACGAGTCGGGAGTCGCCCAGGAAGTCGTGGTTCCAGACCAGGTGCAGCAGCAACTCCCGGGTGAAGACCTGGCCTGGTCGACGAGCCAGCTCCAGCAACAGGCGGAACTCGGTGGTGGTCAGCGGCACCTCCCGGCCGTGTCGGCGGACCACGAAGCCGCCCGGGTCGATCTCCAACCCGCCGACCTCGATGAGCGTCGACGGGACGGGCGCGCTCACCCGACGCAGCACCGAACGGACCCGGGCCACCAACTCGGGCAGGTCGAAGGGCTTACGCAGGTAGTCGTCCGCGCCGCACTCCAACCCGACCACCACGTCGATGGTGTCCGTCCGCGCCGTCACCATCAGGATCGGCACCTGACTCGTACGCCGGATCTCCCGGCAGACCTCCAGACCGTCGAGGGCCGGCAGCATGACGTCGAGCACGATCAGGTCGACGGGGTGGGCCCGCCAGGCCGCCAGGGCCTGTCGCCCGTCGACGGCGCTGTCGACCCGGAAGCCCGCGCGGCGCAGCCCGAGGACGCTGGCCTCCCGGATGGAGGCGTCGTCCTCGACCACCAGCACGCGGCCTTCCATCACCTGACTGTAGACCCGTCGCCACGCTACGCAGCCTGCCGAAACGGCTGATCCCAGAGACCAGGCAGCCCTCCGCGAAGCACCGTCCAACCGCTACGGTCAGATGATTTCGGCACCCCTCGACCAGTTCACACGAAAGGGCACGACGTGCAACGTCATGGCTGCGTGATCCGACTCCGCCCGGACCAGCGGGAAACCTACCTTCGGCTGCACGCCGAGGTCTGGCCGAGCGTCGAGCAGACGCTGCGCGACGCCAACTTCCGCAACTACACCATCTTCCTGCACGGCGACCTGCTCTTCGGCTACTACGAGTACGTCGGTGACGACTACGAGGCCGACCTGCGGTTCATCGCCGCCGACCCGCAGACGCAGGAGTGGTGGAAGCTGACCGACCCGTGTCAGGAGTCGATCGCCGAGCCCGGCTCGGGGGACTGGTGGGCTCCGATGCGCGAAATCTGGCACCTGACCGACGAGGCACCCGGCCAGGCCTGACGCCGGCCTCGGCCGCCACCCCGCTGTGTCGATCATGGAGTTGTGGTGCCCGGTATCGGGAATTCCTGGCGGCTATGTCGCCACCACAACTCCATGATCGACGAGGTGAGGCGATGACCGGGTACGCCTAGGGCAGCCACCACGGGGCGAGGTACGGCGCCGATGCTCCCTCGGTCGCGAAGGACCACCCGCCCGCCGGTGCGCTCTGCAGCCTGACGACGACGTTCGCGACGTAGGCCGAGCTGACCGGGCGGAAGTCGACGTCGCTGTACCAGGTCCTCCCGTTCGGGGCGCAGAAGTCCGACGCGCTGTCGGTGTAGGTCACCACCACGCCGTTCTGGTAGGTGACGACCATCTGGACCCGGACGCACTCGCCGGACGCGTTGTTGATGTAGATGCGCCCGAGCAGCCGAGGCTCCCAGGTGCCGTTGACGAGATCCCACTCCAGCCGGCCGTCGGCCTTGGGATCTCCGGAGATGTTGCCCAGGTCGCCGTCGCCGAAGTCGAAGTGCCGTTCGGTGATGGAGAACCGGTCGGTCCGCTGCACCGCGGCCTGCGCCGGGCTCGCGGCGATCAGCCCGAGTGTGCACACCACCAGGGGTACCGCCAGGAGCCGGGTCGCCGTTCTGCTGATCCGCATGTCTTCCTCCTCGATCGCGCCGCGGCCACTGCGCGGCGTCTGAATCGAGTCTCGGCAGGGGGCTCAGGGTCACGTCACGATCCGCTCCGGGTGGCGACCCGGTGCAGGCGCACCATGACGCCACCGTGAGGTTCGTCCGGACCATGGTGGTGCCCGGCCAGAGAGGGCCGGCGAGCGTGAGGGAGTGACATGCGCACGGTGGACATCGCACGACGGACGGCGGTGGGCGCCGTCGCCGTCGCACTGGGTACGGCGGCGGGGGCGGCTGCGCCGAACGGACCGGCCCACGCGGGAGGGTACGCACCGGTACGGGTCGAGGAGGCCAGCGACAGCGACGGAAGCGTGACCAAGGTCGTCACCGCGACCTGCCCGGGGGCGCGATCCGTTTTCGCGGCGGGTGCTCGGATCGTGAACGGGAACGGCGGTGTCGTGCTGACCGCGATGGAGCCTGACGCGGAACTGACCACGGTGACCGTCACCGCGACAGCCCGGACGGGGCACGCGGGCGCGTGGTCGGTCGTTGCCTATGCCACGTGCGACTCGTCGACGAGCCCACCGGTGCGAGCCACGGCCACGGTCGGATCGGCGTCGACGGTGGAGGTGAGCTGCCCGGGCGGCACCCGGTTGGTCGGCACCGGCTTCCGCTTCGACGGACCGGTGGACCAGACGTACGTCGACGAGGTCGCCTTCGGCCCCGGTCTGCGCACGGTGCGGGTGCACACCGGCGGAACCGCCGAGCCGGCGGATCTCACCGCCGTCGGGGTCTGCAAGGAGCCGACTCAACCGACCGGGCCGCCCGGCGTCCGCGTCGAGGCCACCAGCGGGTACGACGGCACGTGGCCGAAGACGGTCGTCACCGCGGATGCCGGTCCGGACGCCCACGTGTACGGCGTCGGCGCCCGCGTGACGGGCGCGGGACAGTTCTTCCTCAGCGCGATCGTGCCCAGCGCGACCCTCCGTCAGGCGGGCGCCGAGGCCGTCCGGGCGAGCCAGGTACCGGGAGCGGTCGCCGCCCGGGCCGGTGCCGCAGAGGACGGTTCGGGCTCGGTCACCGTATCCGCCATCGAGATGGCCGCCTTCCATTGATGGGCCGGCGGTCGCGAGCCGACGAACTCGGTCGGGGCGGGGTCTCCCGCCGCCGCCAGCGGCCCCGCCGTCAACGCCTGCGGTCGGCCGCCCGCGCACGCCGGTGGTCGGCGGCGGCTGGGGAGCCCCGGTGGTCGGCGGCCTGCGGCTGCCGACCCGGACGGCCGGGCGCGAGGATGATCTCGTCCGGCGGGTGCACTCCGATGGCGGACATCGCCTCGCGGTACCGGGCGAGCGCCCGGCGTGCCTCGCCGTGCTGGCCGCCCGCGGCCAGCGTGCGCACCAACGCCCGGTGCGCCGGCTGGTCGTACGGATCCCGTTCCAGGAGCCGCAAGAGGTACGTCACCGCCGCCGCCGGCCCCGCCGTGGCTCGGCTGACCTGGGCCAGCATGCGCAGAAGGCTCAGGTACGCCGCCCGCGCCTCCTCGCGCAGCGGGCCGGACCAGTCGGCGTACGGCTCGTCCTCGAACGCGTCGGCACGGTACTGCCGGTCGGCGGCCAGCAGCACCGTCCGCCCTTCCGCCAGCGCTCCCCGCTCCACCAGGCGACGCGCGTGCGCGACGTGCGCGAGGAATTCCTCGACGTCCACCCGCAAGCGGCTGACGTCGAGGCCGATGCACGCCTGGTCGGCGACGAGGAAGTGGTCGGGGGCGAACGTCTTCGTCGGGTCGAGCACCCCGCGGACGATCGAGAGCAGGACCGACAGCCGGTGCCCGGTGCGATCCGGGTCGTCGTCCGGCCAGAGCAGTTCGCACAGCTCGCTTCGCGGCACCGGCCGGCCACGCCGGGCGACGAGGATCCGCACCAGGTCGCGCGCCTTGCGGGACTGCCACTGCGAAGCCGGCACCGGGCGACCGTCGAGGTGCACCTCGAACCGGCCGAGAGCCCGGATCACGACCCGCTGATAGATCGGCCCGGTGCCGGGCGCCCATTCGCCGGAACTGCTCGCCGTCCGATCCACCTGGGCGCCGGCGAGAGCGACCTGCTCGCCCGCGAGAAGGCCGGCCAGCCGATCGTCGATGTCGGCCCCGGGCAACCGCCCGAGTACGACCAGCAGCCGGGCCGCCTCGACCGCCGCACCGGCCCGGTTCCAGATCACGCACCCCTCACGCAGCGCCTCGCGCGCCCGCCCGAGGTCCTGCTCGGCCGCAGCCCGCAGTTCGAGCGCGTCGGCCAACCCGGCCAGGTCGCCCTGACCGCGCGCGATGCGGGCCGCCTCGCCGGCGAGCGTGGTGGCCCGGTCG
The DNA here is from genome assembly GCF_029581275.1 of Micromonospora sp. WMMD1155. Classification (NCBI taxonomy): domain Bacteria; kingdom Bacillati; phylum Actinomycetota; class Actinomycetes; order Micromonosporales; family Micromonosporaceae; genus Micromonospora; species Micromonospora sp. WMMD1155. Next base: position 6,745,069 of record NZ_CP120742.1, on the reverse strand, counting down.
GGCGCGGCCGTCCGGAGCGCCACCCAGCCCTGGGCCAGCAGTGCCGGTACGACGATCTCGTCCGCGACGTCCCGGGCGGCCCGGTCGGCGAGCTGCGCCGCTGCGGGCACATCGTCGTCGAGTCGCACCAACGCCAGCCCGGCGAGCGCGGGCACCAGGACATGCGCGTTGCCGGTCTCCTCGGTGACCCGGATCGTCTCCTCGTACGCGGCGCGCGCCTGCTCGCGCCAGCCCCGCCGGCGGTACAGCTCACCCAGCCCGAGGAGGGCGTGGATGAACCGGCGGGAGCCCTTCTGCTGGTAGAACGCCAGCGCCGCCTGGTACCGCTGCACCGCCTCGTCGTACCGGCCGAGCATCGCCAGCGCGTCCGCCTCGTTGCTGGTCGCGATGGCGCGCAGGCTGGGCGCGCCGGCCAGTGCGGCATACCGGGCCGACCGCTCGGCCATCGTCAGCGCCTCGGCGAAGCGGCCGGTGCGCAGGAACTGGTGCGTGCGATTGGTGTGGATGCGGGTGAGCAGCAGGACGTCACCGGTGCGTTCCGCGATCGGCAACGCCAGGGCGAAGTGCTCCTCGCTGCCCGCGCGGTCGCCGGCGACACTAAGGCACAGGGCGACGCTGAGGTGGGTCGTGGCCAGCACGTCGTCCTGCCCGGCGCTGGTCGCGGCAGCGAGCGCCTGCCGCGCGTAACCGGTGGCGGTCTCGGTGTCGCCGGCCAGCAGGTGTGCGTGTGCGGTCCAGGCGAGCAGCAGCGCCCGATCGGCCGGCGGGGCGGACCGGGCGAGCGGCCGGCCGAGGATCGCCAGGGCTGCCCGGGCGTCACCCCGCTGGTAGTGGATCCGACCCAGCCGCCAGGCCAGACCGGCGTCCCAGGACTCCTCGGCGACGGCGTCGTACTCGCGGGTGGCCGCCCCCAGGTCTCCGAGGGTGCGTAACGCGTCGCCGAGCAGCAGGCGCAGCCGCCGGGTGCGAAGCCGTTCCGGCAGCATGCGGACCAGCTCGATCACCGCAGGAGAGCGACCCGCCGCGATCATCCGATCGCCGTGCGCGTCGAGCACCCGGGCACCCGCCGGGTGATCCCCGGCCCGCAGGTACTCGCGGGCTGCGGCGACCGGCGGTCCGTGCTCGTCGTACCAGGCCGCAGCGGCGGCGGCCGTGTGGCGGACCTGGTCGGTGGTCGGTGCTCGGTGCCCGTGCCGGGCGGTCTCGACGACGATCGGCACGAGGTGGTCCTCCGGCGTCGGTGCGCCCGGCCCGGCCGCCGCCCAGGCCTGCCGGGTCAGCAGACCGGTGCGGCGCAGCCCGTCGACGACCCGCGCGGCACCGCGATGGCCGAGCGCCCGGCACAGCCCCACACTCACCGGCGTCAGCGCACCGACCTGGCGGAGCAGTCGGCTGGCCTCCGCCGGCAACGCGGCGAGCACCTCGTCGGCGATGTACCGCGCGATCGGCCCACCGGGCTCGCTGAGGATCGGGGCGAGCGGCCCGGACGGCACCCCGCCCAGCCGCAGGGTCTCGGCGGACAGATGGACGAGCGCCGGCCAGCCGCCGGTCGCCGCGTACACCCGGTCGGCGAGGTCCGGCGTGGAGAGGCCGTACTCCTCGGCGATCAGGTCGGCGACCCCTTGCGGAGAGAGCGCCAGGTCGGCGGGGCCCAGTTCGGTCCAGAGACCGCTGCCGAGCAAGCGGGTGGCCGGCGCCGACAGCGGCCACCGAGAGGCGAGGACGACTGTGACGTCGTCCCCCCACCGCCCGACCTCGTGCAGCAGGAGGTGCAGCTGCTCCGCCGAGGTCGGCGGCAGGTCGTCGACCACGACCAGGCGGTCGCCGGCCGCGACGGCGTCGGCGACGAGTTGACGTACGGGTCCCTCGTCGCCCCGGCACCAGCGGCCATCGGTTCGGGGGAACCAGCGGCGCAGCGCAGTGGTCTTGCCGTAACCGGCGGCGGCCACCACGCAGCAGACTCCCCGCTGACGACCTGCCCGTAACGGATGCACCGCGTTCCTCCCGGCCGTGCCGCGCGAATCCGGACGATCGATCGGCGTCCGTGGATTAAGGGTTCACCGGCGGCGTCCGGCGAGGCAAGACCCGGGTTGGTCGCGTACCCGATCCGCGATGCGCGCGTGTCGAACCCCGCGCGACTGAGTGTCCGCCGGCCGGGGCGCCGCCTTCCCGGGACGGCCGGTAGCAGGTCACCACTGGTGCGCGACGTCGAGCACGATCCGGCTGTGCGTGCCCGGCCCGGCCAGCACGAGCACGCGGAACGGCAGGCGCGCCCGAACTCCCACCGCGAAGGTGCTGTAACCCTCGAAGCTGCCGCCGAAGACGACGTCTCGCAGCGTCGAGTAGCGCAGCGGGTTCGCGACGTGTTCGCCGACCGCGTAGGGCACGGTGCCCTGGTGCGCGTCGTCGTACGCCGGGGCCCGCAGCGAGACCCGGAGCAGCGCGCCACCGGCGGTGTACGGCGACAGCGCCAACCCCTCGCCCTCGGTCCAGGTCTCGCCGTAGCCGATGGCGTACCCGTCGACCGGCCCGGCGAACTCGAACACGACCCGGTCGTGGCAGTCGTGCCGGCCGGTCCGTACCTCGGTCAACGGGGCGTCGCTCAGCGCCCCGGCCGACTTCTCCGCGCTGCCCCAGGTGATCCCGCAGTAGGCCGCGGCGCTGCTGCCCGCCGCGCTCGAACCCGCCGCGCTGGTGCCGGCCGTGCTGCTGCCGGCGCCGGCGACCAGTCCGGCGAGGACGACCGCCGCCACTGTCAGTGCGCTGGTGATCCTCATCGTGATCCCTCCGTTCGGTCCTCGGGGTCACGTCGCGGCGGAATTGCCGGTGACCCTCTGCCGCCACCGTCGTCCGTCCCCGGCACAGGCGCTTCGCCGCGGCGTAACCGCCGGGTAACAGCCGTCGTCCGGGCCGGTATGACGCTTCCGCTATGACACTCGCCGCTCACGCACGGCCTAGCATCGACACATATCAATGACCGGTGACCGTTGGTCGCCGGATGACCCCAGGGGAGTGCATGATGTTCCGACGACGACTGCGACGTGTGGCGCTGGCCATGCTCGCGGCGACCCTGGCGGCAGCCGGGGTGCAGCTCAGCACCGGCGCGCCGGCCGCCGCCGTCCGGACCGTCTACTACGACGCGAGCCGGACCGGCGAGTTCCGCACCAACTTCGACCAGGCCGCGCAGATCTGGAACAGTCGGGTCGGCAACGTCCGGTTGCTGGCCGGCACCCCGGCCAGCATCACCATCTACGTCGACGACGGCTGGCCCCGGGCGCAGCCGACCGGCCTCGGCTCCGGGCGGATCTGGATGGGCCGCACGGCCGTCAACCAGGGGTACGACCGCAACCGCATCGCCGCCCACGAGATCGGTCACATCCTGGGCCTGCCGGACCGGCGTACCGGCCTCTGCTCCGATCTGATGTCCGGCAGCAGCGCACCGGTCTCCTGCCGCAACGCGAACCCCAGCTCCGCCGAGGCGAGCCGGGTGAACTCGCTGTTCGCCGGCAGCCTGGCCGCGCCGGCCGGCACCACGTACACCTGGACCGGCGCCTCCGACGTCGAGCCCCTGGTGGTCGGCGGCCGTCCGGCCTCGGAGAACTACCCCTTCATGGTGTACGTCTCCGGTTGCACCGGCACCCTGATCAAGGCCAACTGGGCGGTCACCGCCAAGCACTGCTCGACACCGTCCTCGGTGCGGGTGGGAAGCATCACCCGCACCAGCGGCGGCAGCGTGGTGCGGGTGACCCGCGCGGTCAACCACCCCAGTGTCGACGTCAAACTGCTGCAACTGGCCAGCTCGGTCACCTACGCCCCGGCCCCGATCCCGAGCACCTCCGGCGCGGTCGGCACGGCCACCCGGATCATCGGTTGGGGCCAGACCTGCGCGCCCCGGGGCTGCGGCTCCGCCCCGACGGTCGCCAACGAGCTGGACACGTCCATCGTGGCCGACGGCAGGTGCTCCGGCATCAACGGCCCGTACGAGATCTGCACCAACAACACCAACGGCGACTCCGGCGCCTGCTACGGCGACTCCGGCGGCCCGCAGGTGCGGCGCGTCAACGGGGTGTGGAACCTGATCGGCGCGACCAGCCGGGCCGGCAACAACAACTCCACCTGCGCCACCGGCCCGTCCATCTACGTCGACCTGCCCTCGATCCGTTCGTGGATCTCCACCCAGGTCGGCGGCCTGCCGGTCTGACCACCAGGGACACCGAGGCGGGGACGCGCAACACGTCCCCGCCTCGGGTGCGGCAGGGTCACCCAGCCGATCCCACGATGCGATACGGTGCCTGGCACATCGACACACCGGAGGTGGCCGTCGTGCCTGCCGTCGTCGCCCTCGTGCTGACCCTCGCGCTCGCGCCCGCACCGTCGCCGTCGGCCACCTCGGGCCCGGTCGGTGACCTCCTCGGTGGCGTCGGCCGGATCGTCGACGACCTGCTCGACGGCGACCGTCCGCCGAGCGTCACCCCGACCCCGCCGACCCCGCCAAGCCCACCGCCGACCACCAACCGACCCAGCTCCGCGGTGCCCACCGTGACCACCCCGGCCAGGGTGTCGTCGACCGGTGCCCCACCTCCGGCGGCACCCGCCGGGCCCGCCCGCCCCGGCGGCGGCGGCGAGCGTACGGGCAGCCGCGAGGCCCCGCTGCCCGTACGCGACGCCGACGCCCCCGCTCCGATCGGCGCGCCGCCCGCCGACTCCGACAGCGGCAGGTGGCCGCCCGTGTCGTACCTGCTGCTCCTGGGTGTCCTGGTGGTGCTGGGGCTGCTGGTCCTGCGTCGCCGTGCCCCGGGCCCCGCCGCCGCACCGGTGCCCGCCCCCGCTCCCACTCCCGACCCCGACCCCGCGCCGAACAACGTCAGCCGCCTGCCGACCAGCCTGAACGCCGTCTACGAGTTGGGCCGGCTGGACGAACGGACGGAGCAGGAACGAGGCCGCCGCAGCTGAGGCGGGATCGACGTCAGCCCTCGGAGTAGGCGCCCTCGCGACGCGGGATCTCGTCGTCGTACGCCCCGACCGGCCCGCTGTAGCGGACCTTGCCCTGCGGGTACGGCCAGGCGTTGGCGGTGCAGCCGTGCAGGCCCAGCGTCTGTTGCTGCATCACCGGTGCGGGTCGGCCCCGCCGAGGGCACCGTTCGTGCCCGAATCCCAGCTTGTGCCCCACCTCGTGGTTGACCATGTACTCCCGATAGGTGGTCAGGTCGGCCCCGTACCCGGGCACGCCCTTGACCCAACGCGCCACGTTGAGCACCACCCGGCCGCCGTTGCGGCACGAGGTGTATCCCTCCGGCTGGTCCTGGCAGAGGGTGTCACGGGTGCCGGGGGTGGCCAGGTAGATGGTGAAGTCGGTCGGGTCGTCGGCTCCCACCCGGCGCAGCCGCCACGCCCCGGCGGCCGTCCAACCGCGTGGGTCGTTCAGGGTCGCGCTGACCGCCGTGGCGATGTCCTCCACCGGCAGCCCCCGGATGTCGCGCTCGACGGCGACCCGGTACCTCATCAGCGTGCCCCGGCCGGTCCGCGCCGGTGCCGTCTCGGCGGACGCCGTCACCCAGCGGTTCCCGCCGGAGGCGGGGTAGCTGACCGGGACGACCGGCAGGGAACTGGGCACCACGGCGGCGACCTCGGTCGGCCCGTCGGTGGTGGCCGGCGCGAGGTTGCCGCCCGGCGGCGGTCCGGCGGCGACGGGACCGTTCGCAGGCCGCCCGGCGGTCGGCAGTCCGCATCCGGTGAGCAGCGCCACCGCCAGCAGCAGCGTCGCCGAGGCGGAACGCCATCGGTGGGTAACCTTCGTCGACATGTCTCTCCCCTCGCGCAGCGCTCGGCGGCGGCGCGGAGGAGAAGACGGGTGACCGTGGCGAAAAGTTGATGTGACCCACCGCTCAACCTTTCACCGACCTGACCCGTCCATAGCGGTGTGGCACGGAGAGGTTCACGGGTGGCGCGGGGTGACGCGGAGTTCGTCGAGTTCGCGCGGGCGGCGTCCGCGCGACTCGTGCACGCCGCGTTCCTGATGACCGGTGACCACCACCAGGCCGAGGACGCCGCGCAGACCGCCCTGGCCCGCACCTACGCGTCGTGGTCGCGGGTCCACGACGACGACGCCTACGGGTACGCCCGCCGCACCCTGGTCAACCACCTGGTGGACGGGTGGCGGCGGCCGATGCGGGAGTACGCGACCGACGAGGTGCCGGAGCAGCGCCGCGCGGACGTGGCCGACGTGGTCACCACCCGACGCTGGCTGGTCGGCATCCTCAATGCGCTCAGCCCCCGGGAGCGGGCCATCGTCGTGCTGCGCTACTACTTCGACCTACCGGAGGCGCAGGTGGCCCGGGAACTCGCCGTATCCGTGGGCACCGTCAAGAGCACCAGCTCGCGGGCCCTGGAGAAACTACGCGCCGCCGCGCCGCGGCACGCCGACGAGGAGGCGCGCCGATGAACGAGCTGGATCAGCTCCGCCACGCCATGCGGGCGACCGAGCGCCCCGACGCCGTCCTCGACCTGGCCGCCGTGATGCGTGACGGTCGACGGTTGCGTACCCGTCGGCGGGTTGCCGGAGCCGGGGCGGCGACGCTCGCGGCCGGTCTGGCCGTCGTCGTCGTGGTGGCGGCGGACGCGCGGACCGAGGGGCCGCCGACGGCCGATCGTCGCCCGCCGGTCGCCGTCGCCCCGTCACCGGCCGGTGTCTCGCCGTCGGCGCGGTCGTTGGAGCCCACCCCGCCGCCGACGGCAGGCGACGTGCCGTCGCCGAAGCCGCTGGGCCAGGTGATCGACAGCAAGCTGCGGCACGGTGTCGACCAGCGGGTGTTCTACGTCGTGCGGGTGTCCGTGCCGGGCAAGCCGAAGATCACCATCGGGCTGGCCGCCGGTCGCCGCCTCTCGAACGGCATGCTGACCACCGACATCCTGGTCAACGACGTGGAGGGAGCCGACCGTAGCCCCGGTTTCCACCAGATCGGCTACGACGAGCGTTCGTCGATGAACCCGGTGCCCACCTTCGGTTACTTCGTCGGCCCCGCCCACCGCATCATCGGCACCGTGGACGGGCGGCAGGTCGACGCGCGGCTGTCCCGGTGGAGTGTCGACAAGCAGGTGGTGATCTTCTGGTTCGAGCCCACCGCGTTGAGCCCGGGGGAGCGGCTCGACGGCATCATCGCCCGCGACGCCGCCGGCGGGCGGCTCTGACGCCGATGGCCGGTCACCCCGTCGATCAGGCCGGGTCGTCCAGCCGGCGTTCGATGGTCACCGTCGTCCCCTCGACGGTGGACACCAGCCGCACGTCGCCGTAGGCGTTCATCAGCAGTGCGCCGCGGCCCCGGTCCATCGCCGGTCGCCGGTCCCGCCAGGTGCCGAAGTCGCGTACCGAGATCCGGACCAGACCCCCACCCGCCTGGACCCGTACCCGCACCTCCGGACGGCTGGGCCGCTGTGCGTGCTCGACGGCGTTGTTCACCGCCTCGGACGCGGCCAGCAGCAGATCCTCCAGCACGTCCGGGTCGACGGCGAGGTCGCCCAGCTTCCGTCGGACGTCCGCGCGCATCGCCGCCGCCGACGTGGGTGCGGACGGATACGTCCAGCCGGCGTCCAGGAGGTCGCCTACGCCGTCCCGGTCGGCCGTGGCGTCCCGCCCGGACGTGTCGACGTCCGGCTTCCCAGCGGCGACGCCGTCCTCCGGCCCCCCGACCTCGGCCGTCGGCTCCTCGACCGTCGTGACCGCGCCGGCCGGTGCCGGAGCGGCGCCGCCCGTCCCCGTGCCGGACCTGTCGTCGCGGTCGCGGGCCCGCCGGAGGGCGGCCCGGATCCGGGCGACCAGCTCGGTCGCGGCGAACGGCTTCACCAGGTAGTCGTCGGCGCCCAGACTCAGGCCCTCCACGCTGGCCTCCCCGCCGGCACGGGCGGACAGCACCAACACCGGCAGCGACCGGGTCGCCGGGTCCGCGCGTAGTCGGCGCAGCAGGTCGAAACCGTCCAGCACCGGCATCATCACGTCGGTGAGGAGCAGGTCGGGCCGGTCGCGGTGGACCTCGTCCAGGGCCTGCCGTCCGTCGGTGACGGCCCGTACCCGCCAGCCCTGCCCGGTCAGCAGTCGGCTGAGGTACGCGCGCATGTCGGTGTTGTCGTCGGCGACCAGGATCCGCGCGCCGGCCAGCCCGTCCACGGCCCGCCCGGAGGCGTTCCCGGGCCCGGTCGGGCTGTCGGTGGCCTCGGCGAGCCAGCCGGCCGCCTCCTCGACGGCGGCGCGGGCCGCGTCACCCCGCCGGTCCACCGGCGGGTCGGTCACCGTGCTGCGGTGTGTCGCCGACCAGGGCAACGCCACGGTGAAGGTGCTGCCGACACCCACCCGGCTGGTGACCCGGACCTCGCCGCCCTCCAGCCGGGCCAACTCGTGCACCAGGGCCAGGCCGATGCCGGTGCCCTCGTGGCTGCGCGCCCGAGCGCCCCGCACCCGGTGGAAGCGTTCGAACAGTTTCGGCAGGTCCTGCTCGGCGATGCCGATGCCGGTGTCGGCGACGGTGAGGCGGATCTCCTCGTCGTCGGCGTCCAGGCTGACCCGGATCCGGCCGATGAACGTGTACTTCAGGGCGTTGGACAGCAGATTGGTGACGACACGCTCCCAGTTGACCGGGTCGATCGTGACCGGCCGGGGCAGCGGAGGGCAGCTGACCTCCAGGGTCAACCCGGCCCGCTCGACGGCGGCCCGGAACACGCCGGCCAGCTCCGCGGTGAGCGCGGCCAGGTCGACCGTCCGGGCGTCGCTGCGCGCGCGACCGGCTTCCAGGCTGGAGAAGGTGAGCAGGCTGTTGACGAGGGTCAGCAGTCGGGCGGCGTTGCGCCACGCGGTCTCGACCCGCTCCCGCTGGACGGGGGGCAGGGGCGCGGTGGCGTCGGTGAGGGCGTCGGCCAGCGGGCCGAGCATCAGGGTCAACGGGGTACGGAACTCGTGGCTGACATTGGCGAAGAAGTCGGTCTTCACCCGGTCCAGCTCGGCCAACGCCTCGATCCGACGCCGTTCCTCCTCGTGCTCCTGGGCGGTGCGCAACGCCAGGGACGCCTGTTGCGCCAGGAGTTGGTGGAACGACAGGTACGCCTCGTCGAGCCGTCGGCTGGGGCTGACCCCGGAGAGCAGGACGCCGAACGGGTGGTCCTCGTCGCCGGAGGGCAGCGGTAGCGCCAACGCGGTGTGGACCGGGTCGTCCCACGCGCCGGCGGGCAGGGTCATCCGGTCGGCGACGTCGGGCACCTGGGTCGGACGCCCCTCGGCGGCCTCCGGCAATCCCCAGGCGTGGGCGACCGGGCCCGGGTCGACCAGGTCGACGGTGTCCGGTAGCGCCTTCTGGTCGGCACCGGTGCCGGCGACGAGCCGCAGCGACGCGCCGTCGCGCAGGTAGATGGTGGCGAACGGGACGTCCAGCGGGTGCGCGCCGATCGCGTCGACCAGCCGGGCTCCGGTGGCGTCCACGTCGACTGTGCGACCGTCACCGAGAACGGACAGGTCGCGCAGCAGCCGCAGCCGACGTTCGCCGACCACCTGCTCGGTGACCTCGCTGCACACCGTGAACACGCCGACGGTGCGGCCGTCGTCGTCGCGGGCCGGGGCGTGCGAGACGCTGAAGTACGCCTCCTCGCGGTACCCGGCCCGCTCCAGCAGCAGCCGCAGGGCGGGGACCCAGCTGGCCACCCCGGTCGTCATGGCCTGCTGGATCAGCGGGGCGAGCACGTCCCAGCCCTCGGCCAGGGTCACCCGCACGTCGTTGCCGAGCGCGTCGGGATGCTTGTCGCCGATCAGCGTGGAGTAGGCGTCGTTGTAGAGCTGGGAGAACTCCTCGCCCCAGAGCAGCAGCATGGGGTAGCGGGAGGAGAGGACCAGCCGGACCGCGGCCCGCAGGCTCTGCGGCCACCCGTCGACCGCGCCGAGCGGCGTACGGGCCCAGTCCAGCTCGGCCATCAGCCGACCGGTCTCGCCGCCGCCGCTGAACAGGTCGGTGCTGGGTCGTGTCACGCTCGACCCGGCTTCATCGCAAGCCCCCGTTCCGGGCCCGACGACCCCTGCTGGCGTTACCTACCCATCCTGGCACCTCTACTCACCTGTGCCGACGCCGGTACCCACCGTCGAACCGACCGTGGTTCGGGACGAACGACCGATGCTCCACGTATCGACATCTGTAATTGTCTCGGGTATCCCTTTGACCCCCGAGGAGCCCCCATGAGAGGCAGAACGCTGAGCGCGGGAGTCGCGCTCGCCGTGTTCGCCGGGATGACGGTGACGCCGGCCGCACAGCCGGTGGTCGCGTCACCCACGACCGCGAGGACGTTGGCCCGGCCGATCGCCGCCACCGTCGCCGCGTTGGCCGCACCGGACATTTCGGTCAGCAATGTCCAAGCCCACCTCACCCAGTTCAACACCATCGCCACCAACAACGGCGGTAACCGGCGAGCCGGATCGGCCGGCTACACGGCCTCGCTCACCTACGTCAAGACCAGGCTCCAGGCGGCCGGCTACACGGTCAGTGAGCAGTACTGCTCCAGTTGCCGGTACCCGTCGAACAACCTGATCGCGGAGTGGCCCGGCGGCCCGGCCGACCAGGTGGTCATGTTCGGCGCCCACCTGGACGGCGTCTCGGCCGGTCCCGGCATCAACGACAACGCCACCGGCTCGGCCACCCTGCTGGAGAACGCGCTGGTCCTGGCCGCGCAGAACCCGACGATGACGAAGAAGGTCCGGTTCGCCTGGTGGACCGACGAGGAGCAGGGGCTCAACGGCTCCCGGTTCTACGTCAACTCGCTCAACACCACCCAGCGCGGCTACATCAAGGGCTACTACAACTTCGACATGGTCGGCTCGGTCAACGGCGGCTACTTCATCAACCGGGTCACCTCGACCACGGCGGCGCCGCTGAAGGCGTACTGGGACTCGTTGGGTCTGCAACCCGAGGAGAACGTCGAGGGCCAGGGCCGCTCCGACGACTACTACTTCCAGCAGGCCGGCATCCCCACCTCCGGCTACGCCGCGGGCGCCAGCGCCCGCAAGACCAGCGCCCAGGCGGCCAAGTGGGGCGGCACCGCCAACTCGGCGTACGACCCGTGCTACCACCGGTCCTGCGACACCACGGCCAACGTCAGCGCCACGGTGCTGAACCGGGCGGCCGACGGTGTCGCGTACGCGCTGTGGCAACTCGCCGTCGGCGGCGGCACCCCCACCTGCACCGGCGGTCAGGTGATCGGGAACGGTGGCTTCGAGACCGGCAGCACACCGTGGACCGCGTCCTCCGGGGTGATCACCAATTCCAGCAGTCAACCGGCCCGGACCGGGTCGTACAAGGCGTGGCTGGGCGGCAACGGCACCACCCGCACCGAGAGCCTCACGCAGTCGGTGACGGTGCCGGCCGGCTGCGCCAGCTACACGCTGTCGTTCTGGCTGCACATCGACACCGCCGAGACCACCGGCTCCACGGCGTACGACCGGCTCACGGTGCAGATGGGCTCCACCACGCTGGCGACGTACTCGAATCTGAACGCGGCCGCCGGTTACACCCAGCGCGGCTTCAACGTGGCCGGGTTCGCCGGTCAGACGGTGACGCTGCGGTTCACCGGCACCGAGGACTCGTCGCTGCAGACCAGCTTCGTGGTCGACGACGTGGCGTTGCAGGCGAGCTGACCGGGCGGGCCGCCGCCGGAGACCCGGCGGCGGCCCGTCGCGTCGTCGGTCAGGGGAGCTGGGGGTAGAGCGCGGACACGCCGCCGGCCAGCCCGGCCTGCACCTGGCGGCTGAGGTCGTCGGCGAGGATCTCGTACGCGTCGGCCTCGATGCCGTCCACGCCGATGCGGGCGACCGCCGCCGGGTCGGTCTTCGGGCCGGTGATGTCGGCGGCCATGTCGGTGTCCAGGTAGCCGACGTGCAGGCCCGCGACCCGGACGCCCCGGTCGGCGAGTTGGACGCGCAGCACGTTGGTCATCGCCCACTCGGCGGACTTGGCGGCGCTGTAGGCCGGGTGGGTCGTGGATCCGAACCAGGACAGCACGGAGAGCACGTTGAGGATCGTCCCGCCGCCGTTGCCGGCGATCACCGGCGCGAACGCGCGGACCGTCGACAGGGTGCCGATGTAGTGGGTCTCCAGCTCCAGCCGGACGAGGTCCAGGTCGCCGTCGAGGAGGTCGGTCCGGGTGTCGATGCCCGCGTTGTTGACCAGCAGGTTCACGCCGCCGGCCAGCTCGGCGGCGGCCGCCACCGAGGCGGGGTCGGTGATGTCCAGGCGAACCGGCGTCACGCCCGGTAGGTCGACGCTGTCGGGGTTGCGGGCGCCCGCGTAGACGGTGGCGCCCCGGGCGAGGAGCTCGGCGGCCAGGTGGCGGCCGAGGCCACGGTTGGCGCCGGTGACGAGGGCGGTGCTTCCGGAGATCTTCATGGGCGTCACGCTATCCCACCTGACTTCTGCAAACCAAAGTCAGCTATGTCACACGGGCGACCCGCTCGATCGGGAATGCGACCCGGACGCGGCAGCACCCCGCCCGGTGACGGCTCGTATCCTGTCCGCGAAACCCCGCACGAGCCGAGATGGGAGACGGTGTGAGCAACCAGGCCGAAACGTTGGAGTTCCAGGCCGAGGCGCGTCAGCTCCTCCAGTTGGTGGTCCACTCGATCTATTCGAACAAGGACGTCTTCCTACGGGAACTCATCTCCAACGCCTCCGACGCCCTGGACAAGCTGCGACTCGCCACGCTCGTCGACAAGGACCTCGTCGCCGACACCGACGACCTGCACGTGACGCTCGAGGTCGACAGGGACGCCCGTACCCTCACCGTGCGGGACAACGGCATCGGGATGACCCGCGACGAGGTCGTCGCGCTGATCGGCACCATCGCCAAGTCGGGCACCGCCGAGCTGCTTCGCCAACTACGCGAGTCCGCCGACGCCCGCGCCTCGCAGGACCTGATCGGTCAGTTCGGCGTCGGCTTCTACGCCGCGTTCATGGTCGCCGACCGGGTCACCCTGGTCAGCCGCAAGGCCGGCGAGACCGGCGGCACCCGCTGGGAGTCCACCGGCGAGGGCACGTACACCATCGAGGCGGTCGACGAGGCGCCGCAGGGCACCGCCGTGACCCTGCACCTCAAGCCGGCCGACACCGAGGACAACCTGCACGACTACACCGCCGAGTGGACCGTCCGCGACATCGTCAAGCGATACTCCGACTTCATCGCCTGGCCGATCCGGATGACCGTCGAACGCCCCGGCGCCGACGGCGAGGCCGCCACCAGCGAGGTGCAGACCCTCAACTCCATGAAGGCGCTCTGGGCGCGGCCCCGCGACGAGGTCGACGCCGCCGAGTACAACGAGTTCTACAAGCACGTCAGCCACGACTGGGCCGACCCGCTCGAGGTCGTGCACATGAAGGGCGAGGGCACCTTCGAGTACGAGGCGCTGCTGTTCCTGCCCAGCCACGCCCCATTGGACCTGTTCTCCCCGCAGGGTCGCCGAGGCGTCCAGCTCTACGTCAAGCGCGTCTTCATCATGGACGACTGCGAGGCGCTCGTCCCGACCTACCTGCGCTTCGTCAAGGGCGTGGTCGACGCGCACGACCTGTCGCTGAACATCTCCCGGGAGATCCTCCAGCAGGACCGGCAGATCCAGATCGTCCGCCGCCGCCTGGTCAAGAAGATCCTCGCCACGGTGAAGGACCTGAAGGCCAACCACGCCGAGCGCTACCGCACCTTCTGGACCGAGTTCGGCGCGGTCGTCAAGGAAGGGCTGATCGACGACACCGACAACCGCGACACCCTGCTGGAACTCCTCTCCGTCGCCTCCACCCACGACGCGACCGAGCCCACCGACCTGGCCGGTTACGTCTCGCGGATGAAGGACGGCCAGAGCGACATCTGGTACGCCACCGGCGAGTCCCGGGCCGCCATCGAGAACTCGCCGCACCTGGAGGCGTTCCGGGCCAAGGGTCACGAGGTGCTGCTCCTGACCGACCAGGTCGACGAGGTGTGGGTCGAGCGGGTCGGCGCGTACGACGGCAAGACGCTGCGCTCGATCGCCAAGGGCGAGATCGACCTGGACACCGACGAGGAGAAGCAGCAGGCCGAGGCCGAGCGCGAGCAGCAGCGGCAGGAGTTCGCCAACCTGCTCGACTGGCTGGGCACGACGCTGACCGACAGCGTCCGGGAGGTGCGTCTGTCGTCCCGACTGACCACCTCACCGGCCTGCGTCGTCGGCGACGCCCACGACCTCACGCCGACGCTGGAGAAGATGTACCGCGCGATGGGGCACGAGGTGCCCCCGACCAAGCGGATCCTGGAGATCAACCCCGGTCACCCGCTGGTCTCCGGGCTGCGCAAGGCCCACGAGCAGGGGAGCGACCCGGCAGCGCTGACCGAGACCGCGGAGCTGCTCTACGGTCTGGCGGTGCTCGCCGAGGGCGGTGAGCTGACCGACCCGGCCCGCTTCACCCGCACGCTCGCCGACCGGCTGGCGCGCACCCTGTAGGCGGTCGACCCGTCCGGCCGGCGGGCCACCCGACCAGGGGGCCCGCCGGCCGGTTCGGCGTACGACGTCGAGCTGCGATCACCGACGGACACGTCGAGTCGCTCAACGCGTTCGTGTGTGCGGTGCTGGTCAGCCCGAGTGGCCGGACCTGCCGCGAGTCACGCCGCCGAGGCGGACGCCCGCGGCGCGCGACGCGAGGCCGCCGGTCCGGCGTTGCGACCCCAGCGGGAGGCCGGCGTCGCCTCCGTGCCGGCGTCGAGGCCGTCGATCGTCATCTCGACGGGTTCCGCCGCCCCGCGCGACAGTCGCAGCGAGTGCTCGGCGCCCTGCCGGGCGGCGCACGGCCACGCCTGCCCCGCGCACTGGAGGTTGTGGCAGTGACCCTCGTCGTCCGGCTCGTGGGCGTCCAGCACGTCGATCGCCAGTTGCCAGAGCAGCGGGTCGGTCACGTCGTGCGGTCGCTCGGCGCTGCGGCTCGGTCGGTTGCTGGTGTCGTCGGACATCGTGGGTCCCCCCTTGTCAGGCTGTACCCCTCAAGGGTCACCCGTCAGCCGTCGGCTAAACCGCCGACCTGCTGTGATGTGTCTCCGGTCGCAACTCGTCGCACGGACGCCGCACGCAGATCGGTCAATCCGGCAGGAGTGGCATCTCGACGCCGGGCTCCCGACCGAGTAACACCGCACGGGTGAGCGCCGCCGAGCCGAACCGGTCGCGGACCGCGTCGACCGCGGCGTCCAACTCCGCACCCGGGTCGCGGTGGAACGGCAGCTCCGGCTGCACCGGGCTGTCGTCCAGATTGCCCACCGAGACGCCGATCAGCGTGACACCACGACTGTCGATCTCGGGCTGGGCCGCGCGCAGCAACGCGCGTGCGGCGGCGAGCAGCGGGGTCGTGTCCGCTGTCGCCTTGCCGATGGTGTGCGAGCGGGTCGCCCGGCTGTAGTCGCCGAAACGCAACCGCAGCACCACGGTGCGACCGGACCGCCCGGCGGCCCGCATCCGGCGGGTGACCCGGTCGACCAGCCCGGCGAGGATGGCGTCCAGTTCCGTCGGGGCGTGCGGGGTACGGCTCAGCGCGTGCTGAGCGCCCATCGACGCCCGTCGGCGGCCGACCTGCACCGCGCGTGGGTCACGGTTGTGAGCCAGGGCGTGCAGGTGCCGGCCGGCGCCGGACCCGAGCAGCGACACGAGTGTCGCCTCGCCGAGCCGTGCCACCTCGCCGACGGTACGGATCCGGTGTTCCCGCAGCTTCGCGGAGGTGACCGGGCCGACGCCCCACAACCGCTCGACCGGCAGCGGATGCAGGAACGCCGTCTCGGCGTCGGGTGCGACCACCAGGAGCCCGTCCGGCTTGGCCACCCCGCTGGCCACCTTCGCCAGGAACTTCGTGCGGGCCACACCCACCGTGATCGGTAGGTGGACCCGTTCCCGAACCTCCCGACGCAGCCGCGCGGCGATGTCGGCCGGTGGGCCGACCAGCCGCCGCAGGCCACCCACGTCGAGGAACGCCTCGTCGATGGAGAGCCCCTCGACCAGCGGAGTGGTCTGCCGGAAGATCTCGAAGACCGCGCGGCTCGCCGCCGTGTACGCCGACATCCGCGGCGGCACCACGATCGCGTCCGGACACAGCCGGCGCGCCTGCCGGCCGCCCATCGCGCTGCGGACACCCCGCGCCTTCGCCTCGTAACTGGCCGCGAGGACCACACCTCCGCCGACGATCACCGGCCGCCCGCGCAGGCGTGGGTCGTCGCGCTGCTCGACCGACGCGTAGAAGGCGTCCAGGTCGGCGTGCAGGATGCTGGCGCCGGGCGACACGTACACATGTTCGCACGGCGCTCGACGATCGCCGCGGTGACCTGGGCGTACGCCCGGTCAGTCGAGGCAGAACTCGTTGCCCTCCGGGTCGGCCATGATGAGATGACCGGCACCCAGTGGGGGAGCGGGCTCGTGGCGGCTGAGCCGGGTGGCACCGTGCGCGGCGAGCCGCTCGGCCTCCTTCTCCAGCGCCGCCATCCGCTCGTCACCCTCCAGCCCGGGTGCGGCCCGCACATCGAGGTGTACGCGATTCTTGACCCGCTTGGGCTCGGGGACCCGCTGGAAGAACAGCCGTGGCCGCGAGCCCTCGGGGTCGACCACCGCCGACGCGTCGTTGCGGCGCTCCGGCGGCACCCCCAGCGCGTCGAGCGCGTCCTCCCAGGACTCGAAGTCCCCGGGCGGACCCTGCACCCGGTAGCCCAGGGCCTCGGCCCAGAAGGCCGCCAACGCGGCGGGGTCGGCACAGTCGACGGTGATCTGCACGTCGCGGACCATGTCGGCTCCCTGTCTCGTGATCTCCTCGGTCATGGGCCCAGCCTCCCGTAGATAGCGGACAGAATCGTTCCGCATCCCGTGCAACGATCGGCACGTGACTGTCGAGGCGACGACCGAGCGGGTGCTGCGGTTGCTGGCACTGCTCCAACGGCGGCCGTCCTGGACGGCTGCGGACCTCGCCGCCGAGCTGGGTGTCACCGACCGTTGCGTCCGCCGTGACGTGCAACGACTACGGACGCTCGGTTACCCGGTGCACGCGGTCCCCGGGGTCGGTGGTGGTTACCAGCTCGGTGCGGGCACCCGCCTGCCGCCGTTGCTCCTCGACGACGAGGAGGCGATCGCGACGGCGGTGTCCCTGCGCCTCGCCTCGGGCGGCACGATCGCCGGCGCGGGCGAGGCGGCTCTGCGGGCCCTCACGAAACTCGATCAGGTCATGCCGGCGCGGCTGCGCGCCGAGGTGCGGGCGGTGCACGGCGCGACCGAGACGCTCGTGGGACCGGTGGCCGAGATCGATGCCGAGGTGCTGGTGACACTGGCCCGGGCCTGTCGCGACGCCGTGCGGGTGCGATTCACCTACGTGGCGCGCGACGGTGGGCAGCACGAGCGGACCGTCGAGCCGGTCCGGATGGTCACGACGGGTCGCCGCTGGTATCTGATGGCCTGGGATGTCGACCGTCACGACTGGCGGACGTTCCGCCTGGACCGGATGGGTGCCGCGACCGCGACGACCTGGCGCTTCCGGGCGCGCGAGCACCCGGATCCGGTCGCCTTCGTGCAGCGGGCCGTGACCGGGGCGGCGTACCGGTATCTCGCCCGGGTCCGTGTGCGCGCCACGGCCGACCAGGTGCGGGAGCTGGTGCCGCCGCAGGTGGGACGGGTGGAGGACGACAGCGACGGGTGGTGTCTGCTGATCATCGGCGGGGAGCGCCTGGACTGGCTCGCCGCGCACCTCGCCCGCCTCAGTTACCAGGTGGAGGTGCTGGAGCCGGCGGAGCTGCGCGACGCCGCCGCCCTGCTCGCCCGACGCCTGACCGCGATGGCCGGCGCCGCGTCGACGGGCAGCGCGTAGCGACGTTCACAGGTCGTCGAACGGGCGGGCGTAGCGGAACTCGCCCCGGATCGAGTCGCGCCACGCGGCCATCCGACGGGCCATGAAGTACTGCGGCCCCCACGGCTGCGGCGGGGTGACGCCCAGGTCGACGGCGGGCCCGAACCCGAAGCGCGGGTAGTAGTCGGGATGCCCGAGCAGCACCACGAGCGGCTCGTCCCGCGCGTCGGCCGCGCCGAGCACCGCGTGCATCAGCGCGCTGCCGACGCCGCGCCGTTGCCGGTCGGGCAGCACGCCGAGCGGCCCCAGGCCCAACGCCACCGGCTCGCCGCCCACCAGGCCGCGGGTGGCCACCACGTGACCCACCACCTGGCCGTCCGAATCGACGGCCACCAGGGAGTACGCGGGCAGCCAGCCCTCGTCGGCGCGCAGCGCGTCGACCAGTGTCGCCTCCACCGGTACACGGCTGCCGTCGCCGTCGCTGTTCCCGTCGCCGGTCTTGGCGAACGCGGCGGCGTGCACCGCCCGGATCGCGTCGACGTCGGCGGGTGTCTCGCGTCTGATCAGCACCGCGCCACGATACGGCTCCACCGGCCGGGCCTCCACGCGTTTATCGCACCGGATGACGGCGACGCGCTCACCTTCGTCCTGCCGGCGCCAGGTGCTCGGCGGGCATGTCGCCGAAAGGGCCTATACCTGTGAGTCATAAATATGACTCACAGGTATAGGCGTCATCAGGGATATGCCCGGGCTGAGTCAGCCCGGCCGGAGCCGGTGCCGGAATCAGCCCACGGCGGTGGCCGAGGGTGGGGCGCTGCCGCCCTGCGGTGCCTCCGGCGTCATCAGTCGCACGATCTCCGCCTGGTCGGCTGCCGAGGGCAGACCCCAGTGCCGCTGGTAGCCGTACACCTCGTGCAGGGGGGTGGAGCCGGTGCGGCCGTCCAGGATCTCCACGGCGTCGGTGTCGATCAGGCCGGGATGTTCGACGCCGCAGGCCTCGGCGACCTTGGTCAGGTCGCGGCGCAAAGTCCGGAGGTAGTTGGCCGCCCGGACCGACTTCAACGACGGGTCCAGGCCCCGGGCGAGCCACGCGTTCTGGGTGGCGACGCCGGTGGGGCAGGTGTCGGTGTGGCACTTCTGGGCCTGGATGCAGCCGATGGAGAGCATCGCCTCCCGGCCGACGTTGACCATGTCGCAGCCGAGCGCGAAGGCGACGACGGCGTTGTCCGGCAGGCCGAGCTTGCCGCCGCCGACGAAGACCACCTGTTCGTGCAGGTCATGCTCGGCGAAGATCTTGTACACCCGGGTGAAGCCCTGCTGGAACGGGAGTGACACGGAGTCGGTGAAGATCAGCGGCGCCGCACCGGTGCCGCCCTCGCCACCGTCGATCGTCACGAAGTCCACGCCGCGGCCGGTGTCGCGCATCAGCGTGGCCAACTCCTGCCAGAAGCCCAGGTCGCCGACCGCCGACTTGATGCCGACCGGCAGGCCCGTCTCGGCGGCCAACAACTCGACCCAGTCGAGGAGACTGTCGCAGTCGGAGAACTCGGCGTGCCGCGACGGGCTCACGCAGTCCTGTCCGGCCGGGATGCCGCGGGTGGCGGCGATCTCGGCGGAGACCTTCGCCCCGGGCAGCAGACCGCCGAGGCTCGGCTTCGCGCCCTGGCTGAGCTTGATCTCCAACGCCTTCACCGGTGCGCCGGCAACCAGGTCCTTCAGGCGGTCCAGACTGAACCGGCCGTGCTCGTCGCGGCAACCGAAGTACGCCGTCCCGAGTTGGAAGACCAGGTCACCGCCGTTTCGGTGGTACGGCGACAGGCCGCCCTCGCCGGTGTTCTGGAAGCAGCCGGCGAGCGCCGCCCCCTTGTTCAGCGCGGCGATGGCGTTGCCGGAGAGCGAGCCGAAGCTCATCCCGGAGATGTTCACCACCGACTCCGGGCGGAACGCGTGGGCCCGTCCCCGGGCGGCGCCGAGCACCTTCGCGCAGGGCAGCCGTACGTCGTGCCCGGCGGTCGGTGTCGACGGCGGCACGGCCCGGCCGAACGTGCGGTGCTTGATGATCGGATACCCGGGGGTGTACTCGATGTCGTTGTCGGTGCCGAAGCCGAAGTAGTTGTTCTGCTGCTTCGCCGACGCGTACACCCAGCGGCGCTGGTCGCGGGTGAACGGCCGCTCCTCGTTGTTACCGGCCACGATGTACTGCCGAAGCTCCGGCCCGATCGCCTCCAACAGGTAGCGGGCGCGCCCGAGCACCGGGAAGTTGCGCAGCAACGCGTGGTCGCGCTGGATCAGGTCCCGCGCGGCGAGTGCGGCGACGGCAGCGGCGGCGGCGGGTACGGCTCGACGGGCCCATGTCATGCCCGGCTGTCTTTCCGTCCGCGTGTCGGCCCAAACCGACCGGCGGTGCGTTCGCGCTGGTGACCGGTCCGGCGGTGATGCGGGTCGGACCCGCACCACCGCCTCGGGCTCACCGGTGCCGGTAGGACTGGCGAACCGACCCGCCGACGATCGTGCACCACGTGCTCGTGCTGACCTTGCCGTTGCGGGGCAGCCCGTGCAGCGCCTGCAGGTCCTGCACAGCGGCCCGGGTGGCGTGGTCGTACGCCCCGGTGACGGTGACCGCGTACCCCTTGGTGGCGAGCATCTCCTGCACGGCCGCGACCGGCGCGCCGGTGGCGTGCTGGTCCAACTCCGGCGCCAGGGTCTCCCAGGTCGGCGGGGTGAGGGTGGCGTCCACGTCCACCGGGATGCCGTGGCGGGCCTGCCAGTCCTGCACGGCCGCCACGGTGGCGGTGTCGAACGTGCCGCTGACCGTCACCGCGTAGCCCCGGTGGGCGAGCAGGTGCTGCACGACCCGGACCGAGGGGGAGTTGACGAAGCGCCACAGGTCCGGCCAGCGGCGCGCCGGCACGTCGCCCAGCTTGGTGCCGAGGGCGGCGTGCACCCGCCGGCGCAGCTCCGGGAACTGCCGGTAGAAGGCGGCACCCGGGCACTCGGTGGTGCGGAAGTCCCAGTGGCCGAAGATGTCGTACGCGTGCAGCCCGTACTGTCGGCAGATCGCGACGCAGAGCTTGACCAGGGAGTCGGTCAGTGCCTTCGGCGGCGTCTCGGTGACGTAGGTGCCCTCGTTCTCGATGCCGATTGCCCGACCGTTCTCGCCCGGGCAGTGCGCCGAGATCATCTGGCGGTCGCCGGCTTCGAGTCGCTCCAGGCTGCCCCGGCGGCCCTCCAGCACGTAGCCGCCGCGGCTCACCGTGAAGTGCTGGCCGGTGTCCGACCAGCCGTTGCCGTCCATGTGCAGGTCCTGGCAGTCGTGGGCCAGCTTGACGGCCTGCTCGCGGGAGTAGTCCGTGACGTTCGGGAACGCCATGTGATGCACGATGATCTTGTTGGTGGCGATGGCGCTGACCGACAGCGGGTCCTTCGGCGGGCGAGCGGCCCACTCGTCGCAGCTGATGATCCAGTCCAGGTCGGTGCCGGGGGCTGCCTGCGCCGAGGCGGGGAACGCGAGTTCGCTCCCGACGACGGCGACGGTGGCGGCGCCGAGACCGGCCCGCAGCAGCGTCCGGCGATCCAGTTCGGAATGGTCGACGTGCATGACATCTCCTCCTGCGGCCGACGGCGGGGGGATGAAAAGTAGCTCCAGTGGCCGCACGCGCTTCGGAGAATATTGCCAAGACTCGTCCGCGCGCTAGACCCCGCGCAACCAGGCCGGCGTTTCCTCGCCGGCCGACCGGGGTAGGTCGGGAGCCGACCGTTCCGGCTGTCCCGTGAGGAATGACCAGATGAGTGACAACGTCAGCGACGCGGTGGGTGACGCCCTCCGCTCGGTGATGCTCTTCCTGCCCAAGGCCGTCGCATTCGTGGCGATCCTGGTGGCCGGATGGCTGATCGCCAAGGCCGCGCTGAAGATCGTGGAGAAGGTCCTGGAGCGGGTGGGCTTCGACCGCGCCGTCGAACGCGGCGGCGTCCGCCGGGCGTTGAGTCGCTCCCGGTACGACGCCAGCGACATCGTCGCGAAGCTCGTTTACTACGCGCTGCTGCTGTTCACCCTTCAGCTCGCCTTCGGCATCTGGGGGCCCAACCCGATCTCCGACCTGCTCGGCGCGGTGATCGCGTGGCTGCCCCGCGCCTTCGTCGCGATCGTCATCGTCGTGGTGTCCGCCGCCATCGCCAGCGCGGTGAAGGACATCATCAGCGGCGCGCTCGGCGGCCTGTCGTACGGCCGGGTGCTGGCCACCACCGCCTCGGTGTTCATCCTCGGCCTCGGCGTCATCGCCGCGCTGAACCAGATCGGTGTCGCCACCGCGGTCACCACTCCCGTCCTGATCGCCGTGCTGGCCACGATCGGCGGCATCCTCGTCGTCGGGGTCGGCGGTGGCCTCGTCCGTCCGATGCAGAGCCGGTGGGAGGGGTGGCTGACCCGCGCGGAGCAGGAGTCGCAGCTGATCGCCGAGCACGCCCGCGCCTACCGGGCCGGTCGCCGGGACGCCGAGGCCGAGGCCGAGCTGGCCCGCGCGGCGGCTGTCCCCGCCACGCCGGACGCCGAGCCGGCGCGGCCATCCTTCGTCGCCACCGACGCGGATACCACCCAGGTGGTGGCCGCCCGGTCGGCCGATCCGGAGGCCACCCAGGTGGTGACCCGACCGTCCGACCCGGAGGCCACCCAGGTCGTGACCCGACCGTCCGATTCAGAGGCCACCCAGGTCGTGACCCGACCGTCCGGTGCCGATACGAACCAGGCGGTGAGCGGTGGCGACGCCGACGCGACCCAGGTGGTACGTGCCGGGGACGACGCCGACACGACGCAGGTGGTGCGTGCCGGGGGCACGGTGCCCGGCCCGCGTACCAGCGACGACAGCGAGGCGACCACGGTCCTCCCGCCGGTCGACCCGAAGCGGCGCTGACCGGCACGTCACCGGCGGGGTGGGGTCCTTCGGGATCCCACCCCGCCGCCCGCTGTCCGGCGCGCCGAAAGCGCTGGCGAGCACGATCAGGACGCGGCTAGCATCCCGGCATGACCTGGCGACATTGATCCAGCCGCTCAAGCCGACCCCGTGGGCCACCACGGGCACCACACGTCCGGTGTCCGTCTCCACTCCCACGGGAAGGCCCCCATGCGTCAACTCGCCCCGCGCGTGCCCGACCCGGCGGTCCGCCGCCTGACCACCACCCTCTACGGGTACGCGTTCCTCAGCGACCTCGTCCTGCTCTACCCGCTGTACGTGGTGTTCTTCGCCGACACCGGGCTGTCGGTCGGGCAGATCTCGTCGCTCTTCGTCATCTGGTCGGCCGCCGGCATCCTGTTCGAGGTGCCGTCCGGCGCGTGGGCCGACGTGGTCTCCCGCCGACTGCTGGTGTGCCTCGCCCCGCTGCTGAGCGCCGCCGGGTTCGCGCTCTGGGTGCTGGCGCCGTCGTACCCGGTGTTCGCGGTCGGCTTCCTGCTCTGGGGTGCCGCGGGAGCGTTGGTCTCCGGCGCGTTGGAGGCGTTGGTCTGGACCGAACTGGACCGGCTCGGCGCCGCCGACAGGTACGCCCGGGTGCTCGGACGCTCCCGGACGGCGGGCGTGCTGGGTGTGGTGGTGTCCGGGGTGCTCGCCGGCCCGGTGCTCGTCGTCGGCGGCTACCCGCTGGTGGGCGCGGCGAGCGTGGTCGCCTGCCTGCTCGCCGTCGCGGTCGCCGCCCGGTTCCCGGAGCACCGCCCGGCGTCCGTCAGGGGCGACGCGGCCGGGCCGGACGCCGCCGCCGACCCGGACGGCGATGACGACCTGGGGTGGTGGGACACGTTGCGGGCGGGGGTGGCCGAGGTCCGCACCCGTCCACCGGTACGGGCCGCCGTCCTGCTGGTCGCCGTGGTCGCGGCGGACTGGGGTGCCCTGGACGAGTACACCCCGCTGCTGGCACTGGACACCGGTGTCGGCGCGCAGGCCGTGCCGTTGCTGCTCCTGCTGCTCTGGGCCGGGGTGACCGTCGGCGGGCTACTCGCCCCGGTGGGGGAGCGGTGGGGCGGCCGGGGCTACGCCGCGCTGCTGGGCCTGGTGGGTGTCGGGCTGGCCGGGGGTGCTCTGCTCCGACACCCGACGGGGTTCGCGTTGCTCGCTGTCGCGTTCGGGGCGGCCCAGCTGGCCACCGTGCTGGCCGACGCGCGGCTCCAGGCGCGGATCAGCGGCGGCAGCCGGGCCACCGTCACGTCACTGGCGGGGATGGCCACCGACGTGCTGATCATCGTGACGTACGCCGGTTACGGTCTGCTCGCCACGGCGGTCGGCAACGCGGTGGCCTTCGCGGTGACGGCCGGGCCGTACCTCGTGGTGGCGGTGGTCCTGCTCGCCCGCGGTCGGCGAGCCGGGGCGGTGCCCCGCGACGCCGTCTCGTCGGCGAACGGTCAGGGCTGGTCACCGTCGAGGTAGACCCATCGGCCGTCCTCGCGGACGAACCGGCTGTGCTCGGTCAGGGTGCCGGGTCGCCCGGCGCCGCGGTAGTGCGCGTGGAAGGTGACGGTGCCGGCGGTGTCGAGCAGGCCGCCCCGCTCGGTGCCGACGATCTCCAGTCGGGTCCACCGCTGCCCCGGGTCCAGCTCCAGCGACGCGGGCCGGGTCGAGGAGTGCCAGCTGCGCAGCAGGTAGCCGGTGTCGCCGAGGGCGAAGGCACTGAACCGGGAACGCATCAACGCCTCGGCCGTCGCCGCCGGCCGCTCGCCGCCGTGCGCCGGTGCGCAGCAGTCCGCGTACGCCTGCCCGGAGCCGCACGGGCAGGCCCGTCCCGTCATCGTGTCCGCCCGTCGGCGTGCCCTACCCACCTCGCCATCCTGCCGTACCGGCCGCACCGCCCGACGGTGACCCGGGCCGGTTGACGATCGTCCCTAGACTCGCGGCATGACACGATCGCCCGCCGTGCCGCTCGCCCCGAACGTCTGGCGCATCCCCACCCAGGGGCGCTCGGCAGTCAACTCGTACGCGTTCGTCGACGGCGACGGCAGCGTCACGCTGATCGACTGCGGGCTGACCAAGGCGCCGGCCCGGATCGTGCGCGGGCTGGCGGCGATCGGCAAGGTGCCGGCCGACGTCACCCGGATCGTGCTCACCCACGCACACCCCGACCACGCGGGCGGCGCGGCGGAGATGTCGCGGCGCACGGGTGCCCCGGTGGCGGCGCACGTTGGCGACGTTCCGTACGCCGAGGAGGGCCGCTCCCCGGTCAGCGACCCGACGGTGACCGGTGGTCGGCTCTTCGCCCGGTTCAACAAAGGGCGGTTCCCGGCGGTGCGGGTGGCGCAGCCGCTGGCCGACGGCGACGTGCTCGACGTCGGCGGGGGCCTGCGGGTGGTGCACACTCCCGGCCACTCTCCGGGTCACGTGTCGTTGCTGCACGAGCCGACCCGACTGTTGATCACCGGGGACGCGCTGTTCAACATTCTCGGCGTCCGCTACTCGCCGAAGGTGCTGTGCAGCAACTTCACGATGACCCAGCAGACCGCCCACGTGTTCGGCGAGTTGGAGTACGACCTCGCGGCCTTCACCCACGGTCCGGAGCTGACCGACAACCCCCGTGACCGCATTCGCGCCTTCCTCTCCGCGCACCGCTGAAACGAGCGGCCTCACAGCCAGCCGGAGCGGCGAGGGCTCGGGACGTCGCCCTCGACCCGGCCGAGCAGTCGACGGGCCAGGGCGCGTACGCCTCGACCGGCCCGGTCCCGTACCGCTCGCTGGTCCACCGTGTGCCTCCCCGTCGCCGACGCACCGCCTCGATCAGGGATGGTGCCACCGCATTCTGCCGAGCACGATCCGGCGTCCGACAGCGGGGCGCGGCTCAGGCGGTGCGGGTGGCGAAGACGACCACGTTGTCGACGTAGTTGCCGGTGGTGGCGTCGAACCGGCCGCCGCAGGTGATCAGGCGCAGTCCGGCGACGTCCGCCGGGCCGTAGACCAGCGCGGTCGGGAAGCGGTCCTTGGGGTACGCCCGCACGTCGTCGACGGTGAACGTGGCGACCTGCGCGTCGGCGCGGGTGACCTGGATCTGCTCGCCGGCACGGAGCCGCCCGAGGTCGAAGAAGACCGCCGGCCCGGCCGGTGAGTCGACGTGGCCGACCAGGACCGCGTTGCCGGTCTCGCCGGGGCTCACCCCGTGCCGGTACCAGCCGGCGAGGGTGGGCCGATCCAGCGGCGGCACCTCCAGCACCCCGGCGGCGTCGGCACCGACCGGGACGACCTCCGCGCGTACACCGATGGTGGTGATCTGCACCCGGACCGGCGCGGCGCGGTGGAGCGGCACCAGGTCGGGTGCCGGTTCGGTACGCCTCGGCGCGTCGGCCGGTGGTCGGGGCGGCGCGGCCGGGTCGGCGGTGAGGCCCACCGTGATCAGCCCCAGCCCGCTCACGGCGAGCAGGGCGACCACCGCCGGCAGGGTCCGCCGCGACCACACGTGGGCACCTCCGTAGGGGTCGTCGGGATGCCCGCGCCGGTGTCACCGGCGCGGGCACCCGTCCTCAGGGATGGAACAGCCGCCGGTCAGGCGACAGTGGACACCGGGCGACGCCGGCGGATCAGGATCACCGCGCCGGCCAGGGCGGTGCCGAGAAGCGTGCCTCCGGCGGCCAGAGCGCCGTTGTCGCGGCTGTCGCCGCCGGAGCCGGCGGGCGCGCCGCCGATCGGGGTGACGGTGAACGTCGCGCTGCCTGCCGAACTGCCGTCGCCGCAGGTCGCCGTCACCGTGTACGTGCCCAGGGTGAACCCGGCGGTGAAGAGTTCGGCGCTCAGTCCGCCGCCGGCGGCGGCCGTCGTGGACCTGACGTTCTGGTCACGGTTCGGGCCGGTGACCCGGAACAGGGCGTCACCCGACTTCGGGTTGCAGGTCGTCGCGGTGAGCACGACGGTCCCTCCGACCGGGGTGGTGGCCGGTGACACCGTGGTGTCGGCCAGTGCGGCGCCTGGCAGCAGGAGTGTGCCGAGGCCCACGCCGAGCGCCGCCGAGCAGAGTGCTGTTGAGACCTTCATACGCGTCTTCCCTCACTTTTCGTCCGCTGACTGCGTGGGACGTCGTTCGGGTGGCCAACTCCGTGACTAGCACCGGTGTGCCCAACACTAGGTGGGTTGGGCCCACGATCAGGTGAAAATGAGAATTCCTCGTTGCCGTCACGTGTCCACCCGAAGGCGGGGAGAGCTGCGGGCTGTCGCGGCTGGGCCGATGGCGAGGTATCTACAGAAATACGCCGGCTGGGCGTCCGGTCAGCCGGACGGGGTCGGCTCGGGCATCGGTTCGCCGGTCTCGAGGAGGGTCTTGAGGCCGGCCAGCAGCTCCGGCCAGCCTCCGCTGCCGTCGAGCTGGCCGCTGATCGCCCGGTGCATCTCGCTGTCCGGGGAGAAGTCGTCATGGATCACGGTCAACCGGACGGCCGCCGGGCCGTGCGGCTCGATCTCGAACGTCACCGTCGACCGGCGCTCGCCGAGTCGGGCGGCCAGCTCCTCGTCGGACCAGCCGAAATGCTCGGCGTGCTCGGGTTGGAAGCCGTGCCAGCTGTAGGAGAGCAGGCGGTACGGCTCCGCGGCCAGCACCCGTTGGCCGAGGTCGCGGGGCTCGTCCCCGGGCGCGTCCTGCCACAGCACCGGCGAGCCGACCTGCCAGTCGGACACCAGCGCGACCCCACCCCAGTAGCGACGGGTGAACGCCGGTTCGGTGAGCGCGGCCCACAGCCGCTCTGGGGTGGTGGTGACGTACGTCGTGTAGGCGAAGGTCGGGCTCTCCATGGGCTGTCGCTCCAATGCGCTGGTCAGGTCGGCGAGGGCGGCGGCGCGCTCGCGGTCGTAGCGGCTGAGCCACCGGTCGGCGATGGCGTTGATCGGGGCGGCGTTGAGGTAGTGCACCTTCTCCCGGCCCCGCCGCACGCTCGTGACGAGATCGGCCGCCTCCAGGATCGAGAGGTGCTTGCTGACGGCCTGCCGGGTCGTCGCCAGTCCGTCGCACAGCTCCCGCAGGGTCTGGCCGTTGCGCGCGTTGAGCCGGTCCAGGAGTCGGCGCCTGCTCGGGTCGGCCAGTGCTCGGAACACCTCGTCCACTGACCCTCCCAACAGGCAACCGTCTGGTTGCCAATGACGATAGGCAACCGGATGGTTGCTCGTCAAGCGTCGCACCGCGCGCCGGCCGGAGCGGCGTGACCGGCCGCGCGTCGGTGTGGCAGCGTGGGGCGGGTGACCGAATCCGCGCCGCTGGACGTCGACCTCGCACTGCTCGGCGGTGGCGGAGCGGCGTCCCTGCTGCTCGCCGCGCTGGACCGGCACGGCGTCCACGACCTGCGCATCGCCGTCGTCGACCCGGTCCGCCGACGCGGTCAGGACCGCACCTGGGCGTTCTGGGGCCACCCGGGCACCGACCTCGACCCGTTGCTCAGCGCGAGCTGGCAGCAGGTCGAGGTGGCGACCGCGGCGCGACGCCGCGTCCTGGACCTTACCCCCCTGCGGTACGCCATGCTCCGCTCCGGCCCGGTCTACGACCGGGCTGCCGCAGCCGAACGCCGGCTCGACGCCACCCGGATCGTCGCGCCCGCCGACACGGTGACCGACGACGGCACACGGGTGCGGGTACGAACCGGCGACGGGCAGACCGTACGGGCCGGATGGGTGCTCGACTCACGGCCCCGCCCACCGGTGCGCGCCGGGCGGACCACCTGGCTGCAGCACTTCCGCGGCTGGTGGCTGGAGGCCGACCGTCCCGTCTTCGACCCGGCCCGCGCGGTACTGATGGACTTCCGCACCCCGCAACCGCCCCGGGGTGTCTCCTTCGGGTACGTACTGCCGGTGAGCGACCGCTACGCCCTGGTCGAGTACACCGAATTCTCGCCCGACCTGCTCACCGACGCCGGGTACGACGCGGCGCTGGCCGGCTACCGGGACCTGCTCGGGCTGGACCCGGCCGGACTGCGGGTACGCGAGGTGGAGAACGGGGTGATCCCGATGACCGACGCGCCGTTTCCGGCCCGGCCCTCGCCCCGGGTGATCCGACTCGGTACGGCCGGCGGCGCGACCCGACCCTCCACCGGCTTCACCTTCTCCGCCATGTACCGCCAGGCCGACCAGGTGGCCCGCGCCCTCGCGGCGGGGCGACCGCCGGTGCCCCAGGCGGCGTACCCCCGTCGACACCGCTGGATGGACGCGGTGGCGCTGCGGGCGCTGGACCGGGGCGGCGTCGGCGGCCCGGACTTCTTCGACCGGCTCTTCGACCGCAACCCCGCCGAGCGGGTGCTGCGCTTCCTCGACGGGGCGACCACACCGGCCGAGGAGGTCGCCATCATGAACTCCACCCGGCTGTTGCCGATGATCGCCGCCACCGCGGGCGACGCGGCGCACCGCGTCCGCGACCGGCTGCGGCCCACCCGACCCGCCCCGGCCGTCCCGCCCGCCGTGGTCGGCGCGGAGCCCGGCGCTTAGCGGGCTGCGCACCCACCGCAGCTCGGTGCACCCCACCGGCCGGCAGCGCGGGCGCAGCGGAAGACGCTCGCCATCAGCGTTGGCTGACTGCGGTGTCGATGTGCTGGTGGGCGCATCCGCCCTCACGGTGGCGGCGTAGCCCGGCCCCCGGGCCGGGAGGAGCACGTCACCGCGCGGTAGGTTGCCGGGCATGGTGGACGCGGCGGCCGGCAGGGGCGTGCAGATCTGGACCGACGGGGCGTGCAGTGGCAACCCCGGGCCGGGCGGTTGGGGCGCGTTGCTGCGCTACGGCGACCACGAGCGGGAGTTGTTCGGTGGTGAGGCCACGCCGACCACCAACAACCGGATGGAGCTGATGGCGGCCATCCAGGCGTTGGAGAGCCTGAACCGGCCGGTCACCGTGGAGCTGCACACCGACAGCACGTACGTGCGCAACGGCATCACCAGTTGGCTGGCGTCCTGGAAGCGCAACGGTTGGCAGACCGCCGCCAAGCAGCCGGTGAAGAACGCCGACCTGTGGCAGCGGCTGGAGGCGGCCTGCGAGCGGCACCAGGTCACCTGGCTCTGGGTCAAGGGACACAACGGCCACCCGGAGAACGAGCGGGCGGACCGGCTCGCCAACAAGGGCATGACCGAGGCGCGGGCCGCGTTCGCCGGCCGCTGACCGTCAGCGGGTCGCGTCCGGATGCCCGGGCATGCTGGACCCACCGCCGCTGCTGCCGGACGAACCACCGGTCATGCCCGAGCTGTTGTCCTCGGTCACGATGTCCGGGCGCACGTCGGTGTCGGCCGGAGCCGGGACCTCGGTGTCCGCCTCGACCTGCACCAGCGGCACCTGGCCGGCCTCGTCCTCGCTGTGCTGCGGGTCGCCCGGCAGCTCACCGTCGCGTTTTCGGAAACCCACGCCGTGCCCCCCGTCGATGGCGATCCGCGTCGGCGCTGGCTACCCGGCGTCGTCCCGACCGAAACCTTGCGGTGTGTCAGCGGCGTCGGCCGCGCCGGGCGGGAGCGGCGCTCCGCGACGGCCGGCGGACCGGGGTGAGCGGCAGTGCCGTCCAGTGCGGTGGTCGGGTCACTGTCGTCGGCAGGCGGGTGCGCGCGTCACCCCGGGCGGCGTCCAGTTGAGCCTGGTGCAGGAAGAGGGCGCCCCGCAGGTCCGCGCCGCGCAGGTCGGCCCCGCGCAGGTCCGCGCCGGTGACGTCGGCGAGACCCAGGTCGGCCCCGCGGAGGTCGGCGCCGATCAGCAGCGTCCCACGCAGGTTGGCCCGGCGAAGGTCGACCCGGCGAAGGTCGACGCCGAGCAGGGGCGCGCCCCGATGGTCGGCCCCGCCGGGGGAGCGGGCCACGTCGCTGGTCCGCGACAGCAGAGGGTTGACCCGGGCCCGGTGCGCGGCGACGTCCACCGCGCGGAGCTGCGCCACGTCACCAGCGGTGAGCGCGGCGGTCTCGGCGCGGGCGTGTTCCAGCGCGTCCCGCAGGTCGACCGGCGGGTGCAGCGCCACCGCCGCGTCGAGATACCAGAGCAGTTCGTGCAGCGGTCGCAGCACGGCGAACGCCTCCGCCATGGCGGGCAACGTCTCCGGCGCGTCCCGCCAGTCCCTCCCGCCGAAGGTGACCTGCGCGACCTGTTGCCCGGCGCCGAAGCAGTCGAACACCGTACAGCCGGGGAAGCCACGCTGGCGCAGCTCGGTGTGGATGCCGCACCGGTGGTCCCCGCGCAGGTTGGGGCAGGGCTGCCCGGCCGGCTTGTCGATGGCGAAGTCGGCCGACGCGGCGAAGGCGGGCACCACGCAGCACAGCCCGAAGCAGCGCCCGCAGTCCGCGCGCAACTGCGCCGACTGTGGTGGCGGTGCGAGGTCCGGTGACACGCGGACGTCCTCCAGGCGTTCGGGCGGAACCCCCATTGTTCCGCGCGCGGCCGTGACCGGACCGCCGGGGTCACCGTCCGTGGTTGTCCCCGGCCGTCGCGGAGCGGGGTTCCGGGGTACGGGAGACGCCCGGCGGAGGCACCAGCCGATAGGCCGCCCGTGCGCCGTCGTCGTGCCCGTACTTCTGGTCGAAGTGCCGTTTCACGACCTCAGCCGGCGTCTGGTCCCCGTCGGTCGGCTCCGCCAGCGCGAACACGGCCGGGGCGGCCCCGGGCGCGCGGGGTGGCAGCACGGCTCGCACGGTCAGCGGCCCGGTCACCCGGAACCCACGGCAGTCGACGAAGTGCTGCCCGTCCACCGTCACGTACGGCACGCGCACCTCCACCACGTCCGAGTCGTCGTGGCGAAGGGTGAGCGTGACCGACCAGTACCGCTCCAGGTTCAGGGTGGCCTGTTCGTGCTCCCACAACTCCTCGAACCGGGCGTGCACGAACCCGCCCCACGGGCTGTCCATGTCGACTTCCAGCTGCGGGACGTTGAACGACAATTTCCCGATCGGGAAGAACGAGATCAACGCCCGGCCGTCCCACTGGTAGAGCTGGATCGACGGCGAGGCGTCGTAGAGCCGGACCTGCAGGCGGCGCCGCAGACGACCGTCGAGGGCGTCGGTGAAGGCGGCCAGGTGACGCAGGTTGGTGCGGATCTGCCGCGGTACGTCCACCCGCTGCCGTTCCAGCTCCTCGGAGCGCTGCTGGGCGGCGGTGCAGTCCGGGTCGAGCAGGAGCAACTGCACCTGCGCGCCGTTGGCGAGCGCCGCCCGGATCCCGGCCAGGGTCTCCTCGCGGTGCCGTTGCTCCAGCAGGATCGTCCAGGTGTCGAGGATGCGCACCCGGCGGCCGGAGCGGTGCAACCTCGTCACGAAGGCCTGCTGGTCGAAGCTCAGGTGCTCCTGCACCCGGGCCTTGCGGGCCTCCTCGAACAGCGGATCGAAGATGACGTACGAGATGGCGGCGAGGACCACGCTGGCCCCGAGGTTGAGCAGCAGGTCGCTGAGGAAGCCGCTGCTGCGCCAGGCGCCCAGCAGCATGACGACGGCGATCCCGAGCAGGGCGCCACCGACGCCGAAGGCGCGCCGCTGCCGGCCACCTCGACCAGCCCACCCGGGCATCCGATCCCCCTCCGCCGTCGACCGGCCCGGCCACCGGTCGGTGATCCGGAACGCGGACGATACGTGCCCGCTTCGCCGGCCGCTGTCCCGTTCGAGCGCGACGGGGTCACCGCCCGGACCCTCTCCACCCCTCATAGGGTGACGGTAACGGTACGGTGCGACCACGGAGGGTGGGCGCGGTGGGCGACAGTGAACGTGAGCGGGCGTTGCTCAGCGCGTCGACCACCGAGCACGACGCGTTGGAGAGCTGACGTAGCCGGCCGCGGGAGAGGCGGGCCCGGCCCGAGCGTCACACCGGCGGCGTACCGTCGCCGAGTGCGGATCACACGGTTCACCCACGCCTGCGTCCGGGTCGAGCACGACGGCGGGGTGTTGGTCATCGACCCGGGCACATGGAGCGAGCCCAGTGCCCTGGTCGGCGCGGACGCCGTCCTGGTCACCCACGAGCACACCGACCACGTGGACGTGCTGCGCCTCGCCGGCCTGGGCGTCCCCGTGTACGCCCCGGAGGGCGCCCGACTGCCGGATCTCGCGCCGCTGCCGGTGACCCGGGTCCGCGCGGGGCAACGCTTCACGGCGGCCGGCATCGAGGTCAGTGCCCACGGCGGCCGGCACGCGGCGATCCACGAGGGACAGCCGGACTGCCCCAACCTGGGCTACCTGGTCGGTGACGGGCTCTACCACCCCGGTGACTCGTTGCACGTGCCGGACGAGCCGGTGCGCACGGTGCTCGTCCCGGCCCAGGGGTCGTGGCTGCGCCTCGACGAAGCGATCCGGTTCGCTGCCGCCGTGGGCGCTGCCGCCGCGTACCCGATCCACGACGCGCAGCTCAACGAGCGCGGCCTGGCCAGCGTGGCCGGTTGGTTCGGCGAGACCATCCCCGGCTACCGCCATCTCGCCCCCGGCGACACCGTCTGAGGGACCACACCGGCGACGGCGAACGTGTCGGCCGTACTCATGTCTGATGTGGTCTATGTCACGGTAGCTTCGGCGCGCGCCGTCACCCCCGTCGGCGCTGTCGAGGAGCGCCCATGTCCACACCGCGGAAGATCGCCACCACCCTCGCCGCCGTCCTTCTGCTCGCCCTGACCACCGCCACCCCCGCCCAGGCCGCCACCCCGCCCACCAAGACCCCGGTCGCCGGGTCGTTGGGCACCTACAACGTCTCCGGCGTCTACGTCGCCGGTGTCTCCTCCGGTGGCTACATGGCGACGCAACTGCACGTCGCCTACTCGTCCCGCATCCGCGGCGCGGCGGTGTTCGCCGCCGGGCCGTACTACTGCTCGCAGAACACCGTCGCGCAGGCGCTCTACGGGTGCGGCGACAACGCGTACCCGACGAACCTGACCGCCCTGCAGACCTACACCCGCACGTGGGCGTCGTACGGCTGGGTCGACCCGGTCGGCAACCTGTCCGGCGATCCGGTGTACGTGTTCCACGGCGGCAACGACACCACCGTCAAGAAGTCCGTCACCGACGACCTGGTCCGCTACTACCAGCACTTCGGGGCCACCGTGCAGTACGACAGCGGCTCCGCCGCCGGTCACTCCTGGGTCACCCCTTACGGCACGCTCGGCTGCACGGCGACCGCGTCGCCCTTCCTCAACGACTGCGGCACCGACCCGCAGAACGCGTTGCTGCGCAAGCTGCTGGGCGGGGTGAACGCACCGAACACCGGCGCGCTCGGCGGCACGCTCGTCCGGTTCAGCCAGAACACCTTCGCGGTCAACGGCTGGGCCAACGGGTTGAGCATGGACGCCAACGGTTACGCGTACGTCCCGTCGGCCTGCGCGGCCGGCCAGTCGTGCCGACTGCTGGCCTCCCTGCACGGCTGCGCGCAGGGAGCCGGCGCGGTGGGCACGGCCTTCGTCGACCGGGCGAACCTCAACCAGTACGCCGACACCAACAACCTGATCGTCCTCTACCCGCAGGCGGGCACCAGCCTCAGCAACCCGAACGGCTGCTGGGACTGGTGGGGCTACCTCGGCGCGACCAACTTCCCGATCAAGGGCGGCGCGCAGGTGGAGACCATCATGAACATGGTCCGCCGCCTGGACGGTTGAGCGGCCGGGCCGGCCGGTCGAGGGTGGCGGCCGGTCAGCCCAGGAACAGCTGGACCAGCACCAGCACGGCGAGCAGGGCCAGCCCCCGTGAGCCCTGGCGCAGCAGGTCGACCGGGACCATCCCGAACGGGGTGTTGACAGTAGCGCCGCCGTAGTCGATGGGCGGACGGGTGCCGGCCCGGAACGCGGCGGCCACCACCCCTAGCGCCAGGGTCGGCGCCAACCACGGCGGCCCCGGCTCGACAGTCGGCACCGTCAGCAACCACCACAGACCCGCGCCGACCGCCGGCACCACCACGTGGACGCCGCGCAGCAGGTTGTCGCTGCCCCCGAGCGCCCGACGCAGCCCGGGTGAGCGGCTGATCGACCGCAGACCACCGGTCAGCCGGTCGACGGCGAGGTACGCGAACACCACCTGCGCGGCACCGGCCAACCCGGGCAGGGCGAGCGCGGTAGCGTACTGCACTCCGATCAGCGCCGCCCAGATCAGCACCGCGCTCGGGTGGCGACGCAGCCGCCGTACGTCGGCCTGGAGCAGCGCCCACCAGCCCGGACCGGCCAGGAACCGGCTGCTGCGGACCTTGCCGACCCGCCGCCACCGCCGGCTCTCCACCAGCCCGGCGAGGAGACTCGGGTCCAGCAGGATCGTCGCGGTGGAGGCGGCGTTGGCGAACTGGGCGCCGGTGGTCAGGGTGGCCCGGTCGACGCGGGGTAGCGCGCGTACCGCGAGGACCGTGCCCAGGGCGGCCAGGGGCAGCGCGACGGCGAACAGCGCGACGGTCGGGGTCGTCGTCGGCCGGGGCAACGCGTCGCCCAGGCCACCGACGAGCACCACCGCGCCGGTGATCACGGCGGCCGCCGTCAACGGGACCGCACCGGCCAGCGTCGGCCACCGTCGACCCGCCCGGCTGCTCTGGGCGACGACGCTGAGCGCCAGCGCGGCCGCGCCCCAGCCCGCGCCGGCCGCGGCCGCCCAGCCCAGGGCACCCGGGTCGGTGACACCGCCGAGCGCGGCGACGGCCACCCCGAGCGCGGCGGTGCCGGTCGCAGCGCCGACCAGCAGCAGGACGAAGCGCGGCGCGAGCCAGGCCCGCCGGTCGACCGGCGCGCTCGTCGCCCAGCTCTGCGTGGCCGGGGTGACCAGCAGCGGCCCGAGCGCGCGCAGGCCACGCCAGGCGAGGCCGGCGCCGGCCAGCAGCGCCGCGACCGCCAGCCACCAGCGCACGCCCGGCTCGGCCTGCCCCACCGTGGGGGAGTCCAGCAGGTCACGACTCGCGCTGATCGCGAACCACCCGTACATGCCCACGAACAGGACGATCACGTACGCGCTGCCCAGCACGTCGCCGAGGGAGTGGTCGTGGTGCCGGCTGCGCGCCTTCCGCAGGTGTGTCCGCAGTTGCCGCGCGGTGGGTACCCCGGTCGGCGTGTCGGCGATGGTGGCCGTCGGGGCGGTCACCGGCCGATCTCGATGCGCTCGTCGACCACCGCGTCGATCAACTCCGGGTCGTGCGAGGCCAGCAGCACGGCGGTGCCCGCCTCGCGTTCCCGGAGCAGGCGCTCGGTGAGCCACTGCCGCCCACGGACGTCCAGCCGTTGCTCGGGCTCGTCCAGGATCAGCACCCGACGGGGTCGGACGAAACAGGAGGCGAGCGCCAACCGGCGGCGTTGCCCGCTGGACAACGTCACCGGCAACTGGTCGCGGGCCGGCTCCAGACCCAGCTCGGCGAGGACCTCCTCGACCGGCTCGGAGTCGCCCCCGTGCGCGTACGCGACCAGTTGCAGGTGCTCGACCACGGACAGGTCGGGGAAGAAGTCGATGTCGTCCAGGGCGGCGGCCACCAGCGCCCGCACCTGCGGGTCGGTCTCGTCGGCCCGGCGACCCTGCACCAGCACCTCGCCCGCGTCCGGCCGGTCCGCGCCGACCACACAGCGCAGCAGGGTGGTCTTACCGCTGCCGTTCGGGCCCAGCACCACGGCGATCCGGCCCGCCGGGAGCGTGAAACTCACGTCGTCGAGCACCACCAGGTTGCCGAAGGTGCGACTGAGTCCCCGTACCGCGAGCGCGTCCACGATCACAGAGTCTCCCAGAGCCGTGCCACCGGCCAACCCGGGCGACCTATGTCACGCGGTCCGCGGCGTCGTCCTCCAGTCGCGCGTCGGCGGCGGCCAGCCCTTGCTCGTCGCCGACCTCCTCGGCGACCGTCGCCGCGTCCGCCCAGTGCCGCCGCGCGTCGGCGTGCTCGCCCAGCGCGGCGCGGGCGTCACCCAGGTAGAGCAGGGTGCGCGCCAACCCCGCCGTGGGCCGTGTCTCCTCGCGCAGCCGTCGACTCTCGGCCAACAGGTCGTACGCCGTGCGCGCCTGCCCCGGCGTGCTGGTCAGCAGTGTCGCCCCGGCGTTGAGCAGCGCCGTCGCCCGGCTGGTCGGGTCGTTGACCGAGTCGTACTCGCGCAGCGCCGCCCGCCACGCCTGCGCGGCGTCCAGGTGCTCGCCGAGACCCGCGTGCACCAGGACCAGGTTGGTCAACGCCGCCGCGTACCCGCGGGCGTCACCCACCGACCGGAACGTGTTGGCCGCCCGCACCAAATGGTGGTGCGCGCTGTCCAGCTCACCCCGGGCGAGCTGCGCCGCGCCGAGACCCAGGTCGGTGAGCGCGTGACCGGCCCGGTCGGCCCCGGAACGGTGTCGCCGGGACATCTCCAGGTGCTCCACCGCGTCGTCGAGCTGCCCCAGGTCGAGCAGGGCCAGGCCGAGGTTCATCCGGGCCTGGGCGGTGCCACCGCGCCCGCGTTCGTTCACCGCGAGGGTGAGTGCGGCCGCCGCCCCGTGCGGATCGTGCCGCCGCCGACGCAGCACACCCAGCTCGTTGTGCGCCCACCCGGCGATCTCCGGTCGGTCGTCGGCGGTCGGCGTGGCCAGCACGGTGCGGCAGACCTGCTCCCACTCGTCGAGTCGCTCGGCGTACGCCAGCCACCCGCAGAGCGCCACGGCCAGCCGGAACCACCACCGGCGGACCCGTCGGGGCAGTGTCTCGGCCGCCCCGGCGGGCACCCGCACGACCGCCAGCAGCAGCTCCTGGTGCAGGTCGAACCAGCCGTACGGGTCGTCGTCCAGCGGAAGTGACCACTCCCGGTCCGGCGGGGAGCCGAGCACCGCCAGGTTGGCCGCGTGCTGTTCGGCCCGGCGCGCCAGGTACCGGGTCAGCCGGGCCTGCGCGGCTACCCGGGCGCGGACCGGGTCGGCGTCGCGCAGGTGCAGTCGGGCGCTGTCGGCGAGCAGCGGGCGGATCTCGTACCGGTCGCCGGGCGCGCCGACCACGAACGCCGCGGCGGCCAACTGGTCGAGCAGCGTGGTAACCCGCTCGGTGTGCCGCCCGGCCAGCGCGGCGATCGTCGGCCGGTCGACCGGGGCGGGGATCAGCGACATCACCCGGTACAGCCGTCGGGCCTCGCGGCTCAACGCCCGGTACGCGGTGTCCCGCTCGGTGATCAGACGCGCGGCCGGTGACACGGCGAGCCGCTGGTGTGGTGGGGTCTGCACCGCGCGACGCAGCGCGTCCAGCACGTCGGAGTGCCGCCACCCGTGCTGGGCGGTGCGGTAACCGAGCGCGCGCACGGTGCGCGGTTGTCGGCCGCACAGGTCGACGATCTCGCGGACCGCCGGGTCGGTGCGCGGGTCGGCCCGACGAACCCGGGCGGCCGGCGCGGCCCCGCCCGCGGCGGCGAACAACTCGACCGCCTCGGAGGTGCCCGGCTCGGCGATCCAGTGCGCGACCACACCCTTGAGCCCCGCCAGCGCCGGACCGCCGGCGAGCAGCAGCCGGCAGGTGCGCGCGGTGGGCGGCAGCAGGGGCCGGACCTGGTCCGGTCGGTCGACGTTGTCCAGCACCAGCAGGATCCGGCGGCCGTCGAGCTGGCCGCGCAGCGCGTCGGCCGCGGCGACGAGCGCGTCCGGCCGCCCGGAGGTCGGTGGGGCGGTGCCCAGGATCCGGGCCAGCGCGGTGAGCACCTGTTGGGCCGAGCGGGGTCGGCCGTGTCGGCGCAGGTCGAGGTAGTACTGCCCGTCCGGGAAGTCCTCCCGGCACAGGTTGGCGGCCTGCACGGCGCACGCGGAGGTGCCCACCGCGCGGCGGCCCAGCACGGCCACCGCGTGTTCCCGGGAGAGCAGCCCGACGACCGCCTCGACGTGCTCGACGCGACCGGTGAACTCCGCCGTGTAGGGCAGGTTCGGCGTGCCGGCGGCCGGTGTGGTGAGCACGTCCGTCGGTTCGGGGTCGACCTCCCGGTCGGCCCGGCGGCGACGAACCTCGTACCCGACGAAGCCGAGGATGCCGCCGACGGCTAGGGCGATGCTGGTCGGCCCGAGCACGCTGGCCGCCAACTCGGAGAGCAGGTTGCTGGCGAGGTTGCTGACCAGGTTGGCGAGGACGCCGCTGACCACCCCGCCGATCGCGATCAACGCCGGCCAGCGCGGGCTGCGGCGGCCACCGCCCGGCCTGGTCAGCGGACACCCCCGGAGACGAGCCCGGCGACCAGGTGCCGCCGCGACAGCACCACCAACACCACCGGCAGCACCGAGGCGAGCACCGAACTGGCCGCGAGGGCGCCGCTGTTGCTCACGAAGCTGCGGGTCTGCTCGGCCAGGAACGGCCCGAGCGGCGACGCCCCGGGCCCGCTGAACAGCCGACCCACCACCAGGTCGTTCCAGACCTGGACGAACTCCAGCACGGACACCGCCACCACCGCCGACAGGTTGTGCCGGGCCAACCGACGCAGGGTGTGCCACCACCGACGGCCGCCCAGCCGGGCGTCGCGCACCTGCTCGACCGGCAGGTCGGCGAACGCGTTACGCAGCACCAGGACGGCGAACGGCACACCCAACGCGGTGTGCACCAGGGCCAGACCCTGGGTGGTGCCGGAGGAGAGCACCAGGCCCAGTACCTCGTTGACCGGACCGGCGATGACCTGGACCGGCACGACGCTGGCGGCCAGCAGCACCAGCCCGGTGGCCTGCGCCGCCGGCCCGGTCAACCAGGCCAGCGGGTACGCGGCCAACAGCGCGACCACCAGCACCGTGGCGGTGACCGCGGTGGCCAGGAGCAGGGTGAAGCCCAACGTGCGCCACAACTCGGTGCCGGTGACCAGGTCCCGGTAGGACTCGCCGTCGGGTGCCGTCGACCACCAGCCGCGTGCGGCGGCGTCCACCCTGCCGTGTGCCGAGGTGGCGACCAGCACCACGAGCGGCACCAGCCACGCCACCGCCGCGCCGACCGCGAGCAGCCGGATGACCCGCCGGGGCGGGGCCACCGGACCGGGCGGCGGGGCCGCCTCGGCGGGTGGCGGCGGCCAGGACTGCCGGACGAAGAGTGCGGCCACCATGATCCCGCCGACGACCGCCACCAACCACACCACGCCGAGCGCGGCCCCGTCGCCGGTGGTGGTGCCACCGGACGTCTGCCAGATCCGCAGCGCGAGCACCGACGCCTCGTCGCGCACCGAGCCGGGCGTCATGACCAGGATCAGGTCGAACGTGCGGCTGGTGCCGACCGCCACCAGGGCGAAGACCACAGCCGTGGTACGCAGCAGCAGGGGTCGCCACTGCGCGTCCCACAGGACGTGCCGACGCCGTCCCCCGTAGGCGCGGACCGCGTCGGCGAGGCTCGGCGGCACCGCGTCCAACGCGGACCGGAACACCAGCACGGCCAGGCCCACCCAGGCCCAGACGAACGCCGACATCAGCGCCACGGTGACCAGCCCCGGCCCGAGCAACTGCGGCGCGTCCTCGGCCGAACGGCCGGTCAGCCGGGCGGCGACCAGGGTGGCCAACCCCCGGCTCGGGTCGGGGTCGTACATCAGCCGGAAGGTGACCCCGGTGACGACCAGCGGCAACGCCACCGGCACCAGGAGGATCAACCGGACCAGACCGCCCTCCTCGGAGCGGCGCGACGCGGCGGCGAGCAGGTAGCCCAGCGCGGTCACCACCGCCGGCACCAGCAGCGCCCACAACACCGTCCGGCCGACCACCGCGCCGGTGCCCGGGGCGGCGAGCGCGGTCCGGAAGTGCTCCGCGCCGACCCAGCGGCCGTCGGTGGTGACGCTGGCGTGCATGGTGCGCAGCACCGGCCACAGCACGAGCCCACCGAGCAGCACGGCGGCCGGCAGCAACAGCGCCGAGGTCGCCCCCGCCGCCGGATAGGCCCGGCCCCGCCGGGGTGGCCCGACGTCGTCGAGCACGGCCAGCTCGCCGAGGACCGGCGTCCGGCTCATCGGCCGCCGCCCGCGTTGCGGGCCGCCAGGGCGAGCTGACCGGTGGCGCGGCGGATCGCCTCGCCTGCGCCCACACCGTCGGTGACGTCGGCGAAGAAGCCCTGCATGATGCGCCAGATGCCGACGCCGTCCGAGCCGGTGAACGCGCCCGGCAACTGGTCGGAGAGGTCGAAGCGCAACGTGCCGGGCGCCTGCATCTCCCGGGCGAGCCGCCGACCGACCTCGTCGGCGTAGCTGGTGATCGGGACGTTGGTGTTGGGCGAGAGGTAGCCGCCGGCGCGCAGCCAGGACCGGAACGAATCGGCCTCGGTGAGCCACTGGACCAGCTCGACCCCGCCCGCGGAGCCCGCGAACGCCACCGCCGCGTCCCCACCGACGATCAGTGGGCCGCCTCCCGGTCGGGTGCCCGGGAACGGGAACGTGACGGGTGCCTCCGGGCCGCGCTGGAACGGGCCGACGACGTCTGCGGTGAAGTCGGCCCCGCAGAGCATCACCGCACGCCGGGAATACACCACCTGGATCACCGACTCCTCGTACTGGGTGAGCAGGGCGCGACGGCCGCCGCCGAGGAACGCGCCGTCGATGCTCCAGAGCCCGGCCAGCCGGTCCAGGGCGTCCCGCACCGGCCTGCCCTGCCAGTCCGCGTCCGGCCCGGCGAGAGCGTCGTAACTCTCCGGTGCCACGTCGGCCAGCACGTTCTCGAACCAGTCGGTGAGCACCCAGCCGTCCGCGGCGCCGATGGCCAGGGGCGCGGGGCCGCCGTCGCGCCGGGCCGCCGCGCCGAGCCGCCGGGTGCGCTCGACCAGCGCGTCCCAGTCGGTCGGCTGCTCGGGGAGCATCGACGGCAGGTGCCAGACCAACGACTTGTGCGCCGCCTTCACCCACACCCCGTAGCGCCGACCGTCGGCGGTCAGGAGGTCACCCAGCCCGTCGGGTACGGCGTACTCGCCGGACGGGCGCACCGTGCTCAGCCAACCGCGCTGGGCGTACTCGGTGACCAGACCCGGGCGGGGCAGGATCGCCACGTCCGGGCTGGTGCCCGCGAGGTGCCGGGCCCGCAGGAACGCGTCGACGTCGTTGCCGGCGCTGACCACCTGCACCGACCCGGGGTAGTCGGCGACGACCCGGCGGAACCGGTCCAGCTCGCTGGTGCTCCAGACCACCGCCACCTGCACCGACCGGGTTCCGCCGGAGCAGCCGGCGGTCACCGCGGCGACACCCGCGGCGGCGGCGCGCAGCACTGCGCGACGGCTCGTCCGGCCGGTCGGTCTCATCGGGTCGCCTCGCTCGGCTCGGTGACGAGGTCGTGCCGGACCGGGATCTCGGCCAGGGTGGCCGGGTCGGCGGTGCAGACCAGCACGGCCACCCCGGGCGCCTCGGGTGGGGAGAGTCGGGGCATCAGGTCGGCGAGGCGGCTGTCACCGGCCGACCCCGCCGGCAGGTCGACGACGAGCACCTCGGGCAGGCAGGCCGCCGCCCGGGCGAGCGCCACCCGGAACCGTTGGGCGGCGGAGATCTGGTGCGGCAGCAGGGTGAGCGACAGCGCCAACTCGAGCCGGTCGACGACCGTGGTCGTCCAGTCGTCGGCCACCTCGTGCACCCGTTCGCGTTTGCGCTGGCCGTACTCGATGTTGCGGCGCACGGTGAGTTGCGGCAGCAGCGCACCGCCGGCCGGCACGTAGCCGATCTGCCGGCGGGGCGGCGGCAGCGCGGTGACGTCCCGGTCGCCGACCAGGATGCGGCCGGTCACCGGAGCGGCGAGGCCGACCAGGACCCGGGCGACGGCGGTGCCGAACCGGGGCGGGGCGACCAGGGCGGCGAGCGTGCCGGCGGGGACGTCGAGGGTCACCGGCCCGGTGCCGGGGACGGCGACCAGTGCGCGTAGCCGTAACGTGACCCTCACCTCCGGTGACCGCTGGGCGAACGCACCCAGGGTGGCACACGATGCCGACAATCGATGCCCTCGGGCATCTCCACTGTGGAGATGTCGGAAGCCGGTCAGTCGGCGGCGTAGAGCGCGGCGAGCCCGGCCGCCGTCGCGGCCAGGCGCTCGCGCAGCGTCGCCGGGGCGAGCACCTCGACGTCGGCGCCGAGGCGCAGCAGGTCACCGTGGGCATGGGTGAGCGACTCGATCGGCAGCACGGCGGTCACCCAGCCCCGCTCGTCCGGCGGCCCGGCGCTGGCCTCCACGGCCGTCACCACCGGGTCGCCGGCGACCTCCCGCAGTCGTTCCCGACCGGCGGGGGAGAGTCGTACGGTGGCCTGGTCGCGGTGCAGTCGGGTGCGGAACCCGACCACGTGCTCCCGCCACCACGACGGCAGGTCGAAGTCGGCGGGCCGGTCGAACTCCTGCGCGAGCGGAGTCAGGGCGAGGATCTGGCTGACCCGGTAGGTCGCCGGTGCGCCCCGGCCGGGCTGGTCGGCCACCACATACCACCGGCCACCCTTGAGCACCAGGCCGTACGGCTCCAGCACCCGGGTCACCTCACCGTTCCAGCTCCGGTAGCGCACCTCGACGCGGTGTTGCCGCCAGACCGCCTCGGCAGTGCGGGCCAACTCCGGTGAGGCGTCGCCGTCGGCGTACCAGCCGGGCGCGTCGAGGTGGAAGCGTTGCTGAAGTCGGGCCGCCCGGTCGCGCAGCGGTGCGGGGAGCGCGGCGTGCAGCTTGAGTTGCAGCGCGGCCACCACATCACCGTAGCCCAGCTCGTCGGCGGGGCCGGGCAGCCCGGCCAGGAACAGCCGGTCGGCCTCCTCAGTGGTCAGCCCGGTCAGGCGGGTCCGCCAGCCGTCGACCAGCTGGTAACCGCCGGCGTGCCCGGCCTCTCCGTAGAGCGGGATGCCGGCGGTGTGCAGCGACTCGACGTCCCGGTAGATGGTGCGGGGCGAGACGGCCAACCGCTCGGCGAGCTGGGCGGCGGTGAGCCGACCGTGGGTCTGGAGCAGCATCAGGACGGAGAGAAGTCGACTGGCCCGCACTTCACTGACACTAGCTGTCAGGGGATCGCTCGTACCGTCCCGGCATGGCATTTCGCGACAAGGATCTGAGCACGCCGGAACCGATCACGGTGGACGGTCGACAGCTCAAGCGCTACCACATCGACCAGCCGGAACAGCGGATCGAGTCGGAGGTGGAGAAGGCCGCGTACGACCTGCTGCCCGCCCTGCTGGCCGACGTCGTGGACGACGGCACCCCGGCCGCCGGGTGGGTGGTGCTGCACCGGGGCGCGGACACCGGCGCCTACCTGCTGGCGTACACCTGGGTGTGGGACAACGCGGTGGAGATCCGCGTCGCGGCAGCCGGGCAACCGGCGCTGGACTGCCCGGACCAGGACCCCACGCACTTCGTCGAGCTGCGTCGCCCCGCGGTGGGCTGTGTCTGGGAGCTGGCGGTGCTGGAACACGAGCGGGCCGCCTGGGTGCGGCACATGCTGGCACCGGAGAGCCCCGACCTGACCGACTATCTGCGCGACACGCGAGCGGAAGGGCCGGTGGGCCGCTGATGGGCGACTTCGACTTCTTCACCGGCACCTGGAACGTCGTCAACCGGCGGCTGCGCGAGCGGCTGGTCGGCTCCGACGAGTGGGAGGAGTTCCCCGGGGTGTCGGTCGCGCACGGGTTCTTCGCCGGTGGCGGGAACTTCGACGAGATCACGTTCCCGACCAGGGGCTCCGCCGGCGCCACCGTCCGGATCTTCGACCCGGCTCGCGAGGAGTGGTCGATCTACTGGATGAGCAGTGTCGACGGGGTACTGGGGCTGCCGCCGATGGTGGGACGCTTCGTCGACGGGGTCGGCCACTTCTACGCCGACGACCAGCACGAGGGGCGACCGGTGCGGTGCCGGTTCGTCTGGTCGGACATCAGCGCGACCACCGCCCGCTGGGAGCAGGCGTTCTCCGTCGACGGTGAGCAGACCTGGGAGACCAACTGGATCATGAGCTTCACCCGGGC
Source organism: Micromonospora sp. WMMD1155 (assembly GCF_029581275.1). Lineage (NCBI taxonomy): Bacteria > Bacillati > Actinomycetota > Actinomycetes > Micromonosporales > Micromonosporaceae > Micromonospora > Micromonospora sp. WMMD1155. The sequence continues at coordinate 6,700,495 of NZ_CP120742.1, read as the reverse complement.
GTCCGACTAGCGGCTTCCGACCCATTCGGGTGCGGTGTTAGGGTCCGTCCACCGCCCCGGATGGAGGAACGCCGAATGGCCTCCGACCACGTCGACGTGCTGATCGTCGGCGCCGGGCTGTCCGGCATCGGGGCCGCCTGCCACCTGACCCGGGACTGCCCGGACAAGACGTACGCGGTGCTGGAGGCGCGCGACGCCGTGGGCGGCACCTGGGACCTGTTCCGCTACCCGGGCATCCGCTCGGACTCGGACATGTTCACCCTCGGCTACGCGTTCAAACCCTGGACCGCGCCGAAGGCCATCGCCGACGGCGCGACCATCCGGGAGTACGTCGACGAGACCGCCCGGGAGTACGACGTGCAGCGGCACATCCGCTTCCGGCACCGGGTGCTGCGCGCCGAGTGGCACAGCGCCACCGCCCGCTGGACGGTGCACGCCCAGCGCGTCGACACCGCCGAGACGGTGGTGCTGACCTGCTCGTTCCTCTTCGCCTGCACCGGCTACTACCGCTACGACGAGGGCTACACACCACCGCTGCCCGGCGTCGACGCGTACGCCGGGCGGCTGGTGCACCCGCAGCACTGGCCCGACGACCTCGACCACACCGGTCAGCGGGTGGTGGTGATCGGCAGCGGCGCCACCGCGGTGACCCTGGTGCCGGCGATGGCGCAGCGGGCCGCCCACGTGACGATGCTGCAGCGCTCCCCCACGTACGTCATGGCGTTGTCCTCGCGGGACCGGCTGGCCGACGCGTTGCGGCGCCGGCTGCCGGCGGCTGCCGCGTATCCGGTGGTGCGCGGGAAGAACGTGCTGCTGTCCACGGTCACCTACCAGCTCAGCCGGCGCGCCCCCGGCCTGGTGAGACGGGCGTTGCGTCGGGCCGCCGCCGGCCGACTCCCGGTCGGGTACGACGTCGACAGACACTTCTCACCCCGCTACGACCCGTGGGACCAGCGGCTCTGCGTGGCACCCGACGGTGACCTGTTCACCGCCGTGCGGCAGGGCCGGGCGTCGGTGGTCACCGACACCGTCGACACCTTCACCCCCGACGGTGTCCGGCTGACCTCCGGAGACGAGTTGCCCGCCGACGTCGTGGTCACCGCCACCGGGCTCAACCTGCTCGCCGTCGGTGGTCTGACGCTGCGGGTGGACGGCGTCGACGTCGACCTCGCGAGCACCGTCGCCTACAAGGGCATGATGCTGTCCGGCGTGCCGAACTTCGCGTTGACCCTCGGCTACACCAACGCGTCGTGGACGCTCAAGGCCGACCTGGTCGCCGGGTACGTCTGCCGTCTTCTGCGGCACCTGGACCGCACCGGCCAGCAGGTCGTCACACCGCTCCCGCCGCCCGACGCGCGACGGGTGCCGCTGATCGACCTGCGCTCCGGCTACGTGCTGCGCGCCGTCGACGCGCTGCCCAAGCAGGGCGCCGACGCGCCCTGGCGACTGCACCAGAACTACCCCCGTGACGTGCTGCTGATGCGGCACGGCAGGCTCACCGACGAGGGTGTGCGGTTCTCCCGGGCCGGTGCGGCGGTCGCGCCCACCGGCACCCGACGTGCCGTGTCGTCCGAGCGTCGGTGACCGCCAGGAGAGGAGCACCCCGTGCGGAGGTTCGAGTTCACCGGCGCCACGGCCGTGGTCACCGGAGCGGCCAGCGGCATCGGCGCGGCGTTGGCGCACGCGCTGGCCCGTCGGGGCAGCGACCTGGTGCTGCTGGACCGCGACGCGGAGCGACTGGACGCGGTCGTCGCCGCGATCCGCGTCGCGCACCCGGACCGCCGGCTGCACACGTACGTGGTGGATCTCGCCGACGCGACCGCGACCGCCCAGGTGGCCGCGGAGATCGGCCAGCGGCATCCGCGCGTGCGGCTGCTGGTCAACAACGCCGGGGTCGGCCTCGGGGGCCGGTTCGACCAGGTGACGTTCGACGAGTTCAGCTGGGTGATCGACGTCAACTTCCGGGCCGTGGCGCAGCTGACCCATGCGCTGCTGCCCACCCTCCGGGCCGAACGCGGCGCGCACCTGGTCAACATCTCCAGCCTGTTCGGGCTGATCGCACCCGCCGGGCAGGCCGCGTACTCGGCGAGCAAGTTCGCCGTGCGTGGCCTCACCGAGGCGCTGCGCCACGAGCTGGTCGACGACGGCATCGGGGTGACGTCGGTGCACCCCGGCGGCATCCGCACCCGCATCACCGAGAACGCCCGCATCGGCAGCGGCGTCTCGCACGAGGAGTACGCGGCCGGCCGGGCACAGTTCGAGAAGCTGCTCACCATCGCGCCGGAGCGGGCCGCCGAGGTGATCCTGCGTGGCGTCGAGCGGCGTCGCGGTCGGGTGCTGATCGGCTGGTCGGCGAAACTGCCCGACCTGCTGGCCCGGGTGCTGCCGGGCTCGTACAACCGGCTCCTGGTCACCGGCCTGGACCGGGGGGTCGTCCGCCCGACGCCGGCCGTGCCCGCGCCACGCCCCGCCGCCGAGGCCGCCGCCGACGCGGCCCGCGAGGTGGCCTGACCGGCACCGCGGTCAGGCCGGGTCGCCCACCGTCGCGCTGGGGCCGACGTCGCGGCGACGCAGCAGCACGGTCACCGTCACCAGGGCGACCAGCAGGGCCGCGAGCGCGTACACCGGGGCCGGGCCGAGCGGCGCGAACAGCGCCAGCAGCGCGACGACCGGGAAGGCCACGACCACCACGCCGTGCTGCTGCCGCCGCACGTGCAGCACCCAGATCGTGAGCAGGAAGACCGCGACGGGGATGCCCACCGCGTACCCGGCGGTGCTCTCCGAGATGTGCGCCTTGCCCCGGTCGACGTCCACCGCCGCGCCCAGCCCGGCCCCGATGGCGGCGATCGCCGCGAAGACCAGGTAGTGGCCGTAACCCCAGACCAGGGAGTACGGCAGCCGGTCGGGCGCCTCGATCGGCCGGTCGAAGTACAGCCACCAGAGCGCGAACACGATGACCGCGCCGGCCGCCGCGAGTGACCAGAGGTCGTGCTCACCGGCGTCGAGCCCGGTCTGGATCGCCATCGAGATGGCCAGCACCGTCTCGCCGAGCACGATGAGGGTGAACAGCCCGTACCGCTCGGTGATGTGCCGCGGATGCCAGGGCGTCATGCCGGGGCGTTCGGCCACCGCCGGTACCAGCAGGTCGGCCAGCAGGAGCAGCACGAACGACGCGATGGCCCACTCGGCGGGGAGCAACAGCCGCAGCAGCCAGCCGATCTGCACCACCGTCACGCCGATCGCGTAGCGGCGTGCCGCCGGGCGGTGTCCGGGGTCGCCGACCGCCGCGCGGGTCCAGTGCACGACGGCGGCCAGCCGCATCACCACGTACCCGTAGGTGATGACCGCGAAGTCTCCGTCGGCGAAGGCACGCGGCACCCCGGCCGCCAGGATCAGCGCACCGGAGATCTGCACCAGGGTGGTGATGCGGTAGACGTCGTCGTCGGTGTCGTAGGCCGAGGCGAACCAGGTGAAGTTCACCCACGACCACCAGATCGCGAAGAACACCATGACGTAGCTGCGCACCGCGTGGCCGAGGTGGCCCTCGGCGACGTCGTGGTGCAGACCGCTGGCCGCCTGCGCCACCGCCACCACGAAACACAGGTCGAAGAACAGTTCCAGCGGCGTGGCCGCGCGGTGCGGCTCGTCGCGTCGACGCGGTCGCATCGGCCGGTAGAACGGCCGTACCGAACGGGAGTCGGTCAACTGCGCTCCTCAGCGCCGGCTCAGGAGCGCCGCCGCCGACCGTGGGTCAGCCCCTCCAACACCAGGGTCAGGCCCGCGCCGACCAGCCAGACGTCCTTGGCCAACCCCGCGCCCTGCTGGGTCGGGCGGATGCTCCCCGGCTCCCGCAAACCCGGCGTCTTCAGGTACAGCTGCACCAGACCCGCGCCGAACGCGGTCAGACCGAGCCCGACCAGCGGCGCCGGGAAGAACGGCGCGATCAGCGCGGTCCCGAGGGCGACCTCCGAGTACGCCAACAGCTTCGCGAAACGCGCCGGCTCGAACTGGCCGAGTTGGGGCATCGCCGTGACCGCCATCCCGTGCATGCTCTCCGCGGCGGCGCCCTCCAGGTTCCGTTTCTGCAGACCCGAGTTGAGGAAGTACGCACCGATGCTGACCCGTAGCGGCAGGTGTGCGAGTTTCATTGTCACTCCCGTTGGCCGTGGTCGAATGCGGCCCGCGTACCCCGACCCGCCCGCGATAACCGCACGGCGGGCTGGGCCGGCCGTGGTGATCGCGGTAGGTTCGCCGAGGGCCCACCGCCGAGCCCGTGGCACCCCGCCCCGCTCGGCGCCCGGCCCTGCCGCAGACCACCAGCAGGAGGCGAAGTGAGCCAGGAAGTCCGGGGAGTCATCTCCCGCAGCAAGGGCGCTCCGGTCGAGGTCACCACCATCGTGGTGCCCGATCCCGGCCCCGGTGAGGCCGTCGTCCGGATCCAGTCCTGCGGCGTCTGCCACACCGACCTGCACTACCGCGAGGGTGGCATCAACGACGACTACCCGTTCCTGCTGGGCCACGAGGCGGCGGGCATCGTGGAGCAGGTCGGCGAGGGCGTCACCGACGTCGCCCCGGGCGACTTCGTGGTCCTCAACTGGCGGGCGGTCTGCGGGGACTGCCGCGCCTGCCGCCGAGGCCGCCCCTGGTACTGCTTCAACACCCACAACGCGAAGCAGCGGATGACCCTCACCGACGGCACCGAACTCGCCCCGGCGCTGGGCATCGGCGCGTTCGCCGAGAAGACCCTGGTGCACGCCGGGCAGTGCACCACAGTGGACCCGGCGGCCCGACCGGCCGCCGTGGGTCTGCTCGGCTGCGGGGTGATGGCCGGGCTGGGCGCGGCGATGAACACCGGCAACGTCACCCGGGGCGACTCGGTCGCCGTGATCGGCTGCGGCGGTGTCGGAGACGCCGCGGTCGCCGGTGCCGTCCTCGCCGGGGCCACCACGATCGTCGCGGTGGACACCGACGGCCGCAAGCTCGACTGGGCCCGCCGGTTCGGCGCCACGCACACCGTGAACGCCTCGGAGACCGACCCGGTCGAGGCGATCCGTGCCGCCACCGGCGGTTTCGGCGCCGACGTGGTGATCGACGCGGTGGGCCGACCGGAGACCTGGAAGCAGGCGTTCTACGCCCGCGACCTGGCCGGCACCGTGGTGCTGGTCGGCGTACCGACCCCGCAGATGCAGATCGAGTTGCCCCTGCTGGACGTCTTCGGGCGCGGCGGCGCCCTCAAGTCGAGCTGGTACGGCGACTGTCTGCCCAGCCGGGACTTCCCGATGCTCACCGAGCTGTATCTGCAGGGGCGGCTCGACCTCGACGCGTTCGTCACCGAGGAGATCGCGCTCGATGCGGTCGAGACCGCGTTCGAGCGGATGCACCACGGCGACGTGCTGCGCTCGGTGGTGGTGTTCTGATGACCGCCCGGGTCGACCGCGCGGTCACCGCCGGCACGTTCTCCCTGGACGGCCAGACGTTCGACGTGGACAACAACGTCTGGGTGATCGGTGACGACAGTGAATGCGTCGTCCTGGACGCGCCGCACGACGCCGCCGCCATCCTCGCCCTGGTGGGCGACCGGCGGGTCCGCGCGATCCTGGCCACCCACGCCCACGACGACCACGTCCGGGTGGCGCCCGAGCTGGCCGAGGCCACCGGCGCGCCGGTGCTGCTGCACGCCGCCGACCGGGTGCTGTGGGACATGGTCCACCCGCATCTGCCGCCGCACGGCGAACTGCACGACGGGCAGAGCATCGAGGTGGCCGGCACCACCCTGCGGGTGCTGCACACCCCCGGGCACAGCCCCGGGGCGTGCAGCTTCCACGCCCCGGACCTGGGCGTGGTCTTCACCGGGGACACGCTCTTCGCCGGCGGCCCGGGTGCGACCGGCCGCTCGTACAGCGACTTCGACACCATCGTCCGGTCGATCCGCACCCGCCTGCTCACCCTCCCGGCGGAGACGGTCGTGCACACCGGCCACGGTGACGACACCACCATCGGCGCGGAGGCCCCGCACCTTGAGGAGTGGTTGGCGCGCGGCCACTGAACCGCGTGCGCGTGTGCGGCTCAGCGCCCGTCGGCCGCGCCCAGCACCGTGGGTCGAAGACGAGCCAGGCCGCCGGCGCACCCTCGTCACCCTGACGTAGGGCGTCCGCCACGTCCGTCAGCGGCGAGGCGACCCAGGGGGTACGTCTCATCGTGTGTCGTCCCGCCCATGATGCTCCCTTCCCGACGCTGCGACCGTACGGCGTTAGGATCGCGCGCATGGCCGCCGAGCACAGTGCACCTGTCGTCCGCCAGCTACGCCTCGTGGTGGAGGCCGACGACTACGAGGCCGCCGTCGCGTTCTTCCGGGACGCGCTCGGCCTGCCCGAGGAAGCGGAGTTCGTCAGCGACGGAGACGCCCGGGTGATGATCCTGGAGGCCGGCCGCGCCACCTTGGAGATCGCCAACCCGGCCCAGAAACGCATGATCGACGAGGTCGAGGTGGGGCGGCAGGTGGCGCCCCGGATGCGGGTGGCCTTCGAGGTGGACGACACCGAGGCGACCACCGCCCGGTTGGTCGCCGCCGGGGCGAGCGAGGTCGCGCCGCCGACGCGTACACCGTGGGACTCGCTCAACTCCCGCCTCGACGCGCCCGCCGGCCTGCACATCACCGTCTTCCAGGAGTTGCTCGCCCCCGGCGAGGGCGCCGGGACGCGGGGCGCCGAGCCCGGACCTGACAGCGACGTCTGAATCGGGCAGCTTCCGGGCCACCCGCTCTCACCCCGCACCTCGCGCACAGCTCTGGTACGTCCTCGTTCGGCACGACGAGCCGCACCGTAACCTCACACACCGTGCCCGACCTGGACGTCCACTCACGGTAGCGACAAGTGGCCCGCCGTCCGGCCCTCCACCCGGCCCCCAACAGGGGGCAGGCCCCCCTTTGCTCTGCATCCCTATCTGCACCACGTGCCGTGAGCTGCGGTCGGGCGCTTTCTGCCCATGACGGCGGTTCCGTCACCGGCGTCACGGATCGTGCCTGGCGCGTATTGGTAAGCAGAGCAAAGGCTGGGTGTCGGACCCATCCTCCGGCCGCTGAAATCACCCTTCGTCACCGCCGTCACACCTTGTGACGCACTGGGCCCGCACCCGGCCGCCCGCAACGAGGCAGTGGCCCTGTCCGATTCGGTGCCGTGACCGGGACCGCATCGACCGGTGGACCGCGCATATCCGGAATGACCGACACGTGAACCTGGTTGTGTCCCCCGTACCGCCGGAGCTCAAACCCCTTTCCGCGGTCATCTCCCGAGGAGTGTTCACCCCGGAGCGCTCCGCACGATCGAAAGGGCAACCATCGTGAAGGTCGACTTCACTCGATGGCTCCCCGCCATCGCTAAGGACTCGTACCGCAAGACCGCGCTGAGCGTCGCGGGCGTGGCCGCCCTCGGCGGTCTGGCCCTCGCCCCGACCGCAGTCGCCGCTCCGGTCACCACCGGGCCCCACCAGGGCGCCGTCGCCGCCATCGACCTCGCCACCGGCAAGGCCGCCACCGCGGCCCAGCAGGACGACCAGCCCGTCGAGTCGGGCCTGACCACCGGCTCCGCCACCGGCAAGCCGCCGGCCGGCAAGCCCACCCGCGCGCAGCTGATCCCGCACGGCATCGAGGGCGCCCAGTCGCGCATCCCGCTCGACGACGCGCAGCTCGCCAACGCCCGGCACATCGTCGACGCCGCCAAGAAGACCGGTGTCGGTGACCGGGGCGCGGTGATCGGTGTGGCCACGTCGCTGCAGGAGTCGAAGCTCTACAACCTCGGCCACCTGGGCGCGTACAACGACCACGACTCGCAGGGCCTGTTCCAGCAGCGCCCGTCGTCCGGTTGGGGCACGCCCGAGCAGATCACCGACCCGGAGTACTCGGCCACCGCGTTCTTCAGCGCGCTGAAGAACGTCGGCGGTTGGCAGGACCTGCCGCTGACCACCGCCGCGCAGACCGTCCAGGTCTCCGCGTTCCCGTACGCGTACGCGCAGTGGGAGGAGCAGGCGGCGGACATCGTCCAGCAGCTCTGGTGACACCCGCACACACGCGCCGGCCGGCCCCCGAGCGGGGCCGGCCGGCGTCGTCGTGTGTCAGCAGGCCGGGTAGAGGCGGCGGGTGCCGACCCCGGCGGCGTACGCCTCCCGGTCGCTGAACCGGCAGCCGTAGTCGGGTCGGGCCACCACCGCCGGGTCGGTCACGGTGTCGCCGGCCGGGCGCTTGCCGGTGCGTACCCAGGACACCAGGTCGTCCCAGGCGGCGCCGGCCTCGGCCGGGGTGAACTCGCAGTGCTGCGTGGCCCGGATGGCCCGCTGGACCAGCAGCTTGCTGCGGCCGTGCCGCGCCACGTCGTCGGCGTACGCCTGCTCCATGCTGAACGGCACGAACAGGTCCCCGAGGCCGTGCAGGCTGAGCACCGGCGCGGTGGGCCGACCCGCGATCCGCGGCACCTCGGTCAACGTCGGCAGGAGCCGCTGCACCACGTTCTCCGGCGCGACCCGTTGCACCGTGGCGTTCACGTCGACCGGGCTGTTCGGGGAGTACCGGGTGAGCAGATTGGTGGAGAGTTGACCCGGCCGCTGGGCGGGGGAGTCGCCGCTCCCGGTGGGCACGCTGATCGAGAAGAGGAAGTCCTTCCAGACCGCGAACGCCGCGTCCGCGCCGGGACGAGGCCCGCCCGAACGGTTCACCGTGATCGCCCGCAACTGCTTTCCCCGGTCCGTGGTGGTGTCCGGCCCGGTGGGCGTCAACCCGGCCAGACCGAGCGTCACCTGGATCCGGGGTACGGCGTTCGTCAGGTAATCGGCCGGCGTCGGGTACGCCGGCACTCCGGCGAGGGCCTGCGCGACCAGGTTGTAGTCCAGGTAGAAGTCGAGCAACGTCTGGTCACCGAGCACCCCGCACATCGGCAGGGCCCCGTCGTAGAAGCCGGGGTACTGCTCCAGCGAGCGCCCGATGACGTACCCGCCCATCGACACCCCGGCGACGTAGGTGTGCTGCGGCCGGCTGACCGTCCGCGCGAAGTGGTCGGCGAGTTCCCTGGTGCCCAGCACCCCCGAACGGATGTCGAAGCCGTTGCGGTCGTACGAGGACGACGCCCAGGCGTACCCCTGATCGAGGAGTCGCTGGCGCAGCCCGAAGGCCGGCGGTTCCGGCGACAACACGGTGCCCTGGCCGCGGTAGCCGTGCGCCCACAGCACCAGGTCACCGTTCCACCGGGCGGGGACCTCGATGATGTACCCGGCGTGGCGGTGCACGCCCTGGCGTACCGTCGTCGGTTTGCCGCCCACGACCAGCGGCGTCAACGGCGGATTCTCGATCGTGTACCCGGGCAGCGGCTCCCCGCCCCTCGGATCGCGACCGGTGGCGGCGGCCGGCGCGGTGCCGACCAGCCCGATCGTGAGAGTCAGCGTCGCGGTGGTGGCGAGCAGCCGGCGGAGGGTACGAACGGGTGCGGACAGCATCGATGCTCCCCATCGGACGGACGTCGCCCGAGGGGCGACCAGGCGGGACGGTTGCCTACCGGCCGGTAGCGACCTGAACCTAGGACGGCCTTCGACCAGTGTCAATGGCTGCGCTGATCGGCCGGTCAAGCGCGACTGTCCGGCCGATCAGGCCATCCCGGGCCCCCGGTTGCCTCCGCGCGCAGCGGCCCTCGCGCTCGGTGGGCTGGGTGTTCGTCGGCCTCCGTGTTCGGTGGTCGGGGTGGGTCGTGTGCTGGTTGGCCTTCGCGGTCGGTGGTCGGGGTGGGCTGTGTGCTCGTCGGCCTTCGTGGTCGGTGGTCGGGGTGGGCTGAGCGGTCGGGTTTTTGTGCGACGCCCACCGGGGCGGACGGCAGCTCGTCGGTGGGGTGCCGGTCGCATGCCGTACCCGGCCTCACGGCGAGGTGGGGCGGTCGGGTTGACTTGTCGCCGTGGACGAGTCGATCTGGGAGGCGGCCCGCGTGTCGCGGAGCTGGTTGGACACCGCGAACGGCACCGGGCAGACCGAACTGACCTGCCGCATCCTCAAGGTGACCGAGGAGGCGGGGGAGGCTTCGGCCGCCTGGATCGGCCTGCTCGGGCAGAATCCGCGCAAGGGCGTCACCCACACCCGCGATGACGTCGCCGCCGAACTGGCCGACGTCGCCTTCACGGCGTTGGTGGCCATCGAGAGCCTGGGGCTGGACGCCCAGACGGTCCTGAACGCCTGTGCCGCGAAGGTGCGCTCCCGCCTCGCCACCTGAACGAGCGCGCTACCCGTGGCCCCCGTCCCGGCTCGGCTCGTTCGGCCGGTTCGGTCGGCTTGCCAGTTTGTCCGTTCGTCTGGCGGACCGCCGCTTGGCCGGCGCCTGCGTGGCGGCTTGGCCGCCCGGCACGGCTGGCCGCCAAAGCCCCGACCCGATGGCGCAATGCCCCCCGGACCTCCCAAACGGCGATGATCGACTCCGTTTCGGTGAAGTCGCGGTATCAACCCCTCATGGATACCGCGACATCGGCGAAGTCGTGTGGATCATGCATGGGCTGGGGTGTTCTGCCCGCAGCCCTGGGTGGTTTGACACCCGAGGTCGGGTTGGCTTGTGGGTTTTGTTCTGTTTGGGTGATATCGGTGTGTGGTCCGGGGCACGTGCCGGCCGGAATCCTGGCCGGGTCGGGGTCGTTACACATCCTGACGATCGCAGGACCACGGCCGGTCGGCTCGATGGTCCGCCCCCGGGAATGACCCCCGACCCCGGGTCGTTGTAGCTGGACCCCGGCCCGACCGGCACCTCGCTCAACCGGGTGCTCACGGACTCGGTCGCCCCCGGGAATGACCCCGCCCGCCGGGTCGTTATACACGGACCCCGGCCTGACCAGCACCCCGCTTCACCGGGTGCCAACGGATGGGCCGCCCCCGGGAATGGCCCCGCCCCGCCGGGTCGTTACACCCGGTCCCGGCGCCGCGAGCCCTCCGCTCGTAGTCCGCCGACCCCGGTGCGACAAGCCCCGCTTGTAGGTCACCGAATCGCAGACTTCCCCCGCATTACTGCAGCGCCGGACGAGGTGCTCGCACCCGCCGTACCCGGGTGGGTGTTCTGACCCCCGAAGGAGCTTCCCCCATGACCACGATCATGCGTAAGAGTGTGCTGTCCGTTGCTGGTCTGGCGTTCGCCGGTGGTGTGTTCGCCGGTCCGATCGCCGCCCACGCCAACCCCGTCGACGCCAAGCCGGTTGCGACTGCCGTGCAGTCGGCGGCGCCGAAGCCGCAGGGTGAGCAGTCGCGCATCGACCTGAACGGTGAGCAGACCGCGAACGTGAAGGCGATCATCGCCGCCACGAAGAAGGCGGGTCTGCCGGAGCGGGCCGCGGTGATCTCGATCGCGACGAGCCTGCAGGAGTCGAAGTTGGAGAACCTGGGCCACCTCGGCGACATGAACGACCACGACTCGCTGGGCCTGTTCCAGCAGCGCCCGAGTTCGGGTTGGGGTACGCCGGAGCAGATCACCGACCCCGCCTACTCCACGACGGCGTTCTTGAAGGGTCTGAAGCAGGTTGACGGGTGGCAGGACATGCCGCTGACCGACGCCGCGCAGACCGTGCAGGTCTCGGCCTACCCGGACGCGTACGCCCAGTGGGAGCAGCAGGCCACCGACCTGGTCGGCCAGTACTGGAACAGCTGACCCACACCCGAAACCATCCGACCGCTGGCCGGCACCCCACCCGGGGTGCTGGCCAGCGGCATATCCACCACCGCCACCGTGGCGCGCGACGGTGATGGCGGCGCGTCCACAACGAGATCTTGGACAGTTTCCGTTCGCGCGGAACGCGCGGAACGGAAACTGTCCAAAATCTCGCGATTGGCGACGTCGTGGAGTGGCGCTGTCGGCGCGGAGGTGGTCGCGGGCGCCCGCCATGTTGAGTGATCCGATCGGGCGGCGGGTACGTACCTCCCGTCGGGGACCGGCGGAGGGACAGGCGAATGACCGCGGTGGGGCACGGCACCAATCAAGAACCGGAGGCACCGCCGGCACCTGCACCGCCGGCATCTGCACCGCCGGCATCTGCACCGCCGGCATCTGCACCGCCGGCATCTGCACCACTGGAACCTGCACCGCCGGAACCTGCACCACTGGAACCTGCACCGCCGGAACCTGCCGGTGACGCCGTACCGCTGCGCTGGTCCACCGGGTCTCGCCTGCTGGTGGCTGCCGCGGCGGTCGTGCTGTTGCTGGGGGCGGCGGCGGTGGCCGTGATCGTCGCGGATCCCGGGCGGCGCGGTATGACCTACACCGGCGCACCGGACGGCACCCGCCCCGACGGCACCCGCCCTGACGGCACCCGCCCCGGCGACGTCGGGCGGGCGGGAGGCGTTGCCGATCCGGACGTGGCCGATGGTCGTCCCGGCGCGGGAGCCGCCGATGGTCGGACGCTCACGGCACCCGTCGCCGGTCGGCGGACGGGCACGTTCGTCCTCGCGGACGGGTTGTCCTCGTTCGACCTGCGGGTGGCTGATCTCGGAGACGACCTGTACCGGATCACCAGCCCCGTCGGTTCTGGTGTGGTGGGGCGGCCGGTCGTGTCGGGGGAGACCGTCCGACTCGACCTCGCGGACTCCGGGGAGCGTGGGCCGGGGGCAGTGCGCGTCCTGCTCAACGAGCGGGTCACCTGGCGTCTGCACATCGTCGGCGGAGTGAGTCGTCAGGTGCTGGACCTGACCCGGGCCCGGTTGCTGGGTGTGGAACTGGCCGGCGGGTCGTCCCGCACCGAGATCCGGCTGCCACCGATCACCGAGGCCAACACCGGCAACGGGCCCGGCACCGGCGACGCGCCCGGCACCGGCAACGGGCCCGGCACCGGCATCGGGCCCGGCAGCCCGGAGGGCACCGGCATTCTCACCGTGCGCCTCACCGGTGGGACCAGTCAGCTCGACATCCGGCTCGCCGGGGAGACGCCGGTGCGGGTACGCGTGGGAGCGGGCGCCGGCTCGGTCGCGCTGGACCACGACCATTGGGACGGGGTGGGCGCGGGTACGGTGCTGGGTACGCCGGGGTGGGACCGCGCCGCCCAACGGCTGTATCTGGACCTGGTCGCGGGTGCCGACAGTGTGACGGTGTCCGCCCGTGCCCGATGACCCCGACAGTCGGCTGACCAGCCGACCCCTGCGGGAAGCGCTGCGGTCGTGGGTGGGCGTGAGCGTACAGTCGGGCGGTGGAGCGTACCGAATCGATGCTGGCGCAGACCCGACCACCCGGTGTGGCCGACGTTGATCCCGGCAGTGTGCTGTTGCCCGGCCACGACGTGCCGTTGGGGCGGTACACCACAGTGCGGCGACTGTTGCCGCAGCGCCCCCGCCGCATGGTCGGCGCGTGGTGTTTCGTCGACCACTTCGGTCCTGACGACGTGGCGCAGCGACCCGGGATGGAGGTGCCACCGCACCCGCACACCGGTCTGCAGACGGTGACCTGGCTGCTGGAGGGGGAGATCCTGCACCGGGACAGCCTCGGCAACGTGCAGCCGATCCGGCCCGGCCAGTTGAACGTGATGACCTCCGGGAACGGCATCGCCCACTCCGAGCGGTCGCCGGCCGTCCACCCGCCGGTGATGCACGGCGTGCAGCTCTGGGTGGCGTTGCCGGATCCGGCGCGCGCCGGGGCGGCCGACTTCGCGCACCACGCCGACCTGCCGCGCTGGCGCGACGGCGAGCTGGACCTCACCCTGCTGGTCGGCGAGTTCGGTGGACGGCGGTCACCGGCGGTGGTGCACACCCCGCTGGTGGGTGTGCAGCTGGAGCTGGGCGGTGAGGCGCCGACGACGCTGTCGTTGCGGCCCGATTTCGAGTACGCGGTGCTGGCGATGTCCGGTTCGGCGGAGGCCGCCGGGGTGGGGTTCGAGCCGGGGGCGTTGCTCTACCTGGGCACGGGTCGCCGCGAGCTGACCGTGCGGGGAGGGTCGGGGGCCCGGTTGCTGTTGCTGGGGGGTACGCCGTTCGAGGAGCCACTGGTGATGTGGTGGAACTTCGTCGGCCGCTCGCACGAGGAGATCCTCGCCGCCCGGGAGGACTGGATGGCGGGGGACGCACGCTTCGGCGTGGTCGCCGACGACCCGGCGCCGCCGCTGCCGGCGCCCTCCCTGCCCACCACCCGCCTCAAGGCCCGCGACCGCAGCGGCGGCCTGCACGGCTGACCGGCCCGCGACCGCACCGCCGACCGGCGTGCGGCTCGCGTGTGGCAGTCGGTCGCGCGGGTAGTCGCCGGCATGCCGACCACTCTGATCACCGCGATGGCGGACCGGAAGCGCCTGGCGCGCCGGCTGGCGGGCACCGGGCGGGGCTTCGCCGAGCAGTACGGCTTCCGGGTGACCAACAACCCGGCGAGCCTGTTCCAGGTCCTCTACCTCGCGGTGCTGCTGGCCCGTCGGGGTGACTTCCGTCGGGCGGTGGACGGCGCGCGGGCGTTGCGCGACGCGGGGTGGGACAGCGCCGCGGGGTTGGCCCGTTCGTTGCACGAGGACCGGGTGCGGGTGCTGCGCGCCGGCGGCCGGCGAGGCGACGTGGACGCCCTCGCCGCCGTGCTGGGCGACCTGGGTCGCACCGTGGTCGAGCGGTACCGGGGCGATCTGCGTCGGTTGCGGACGGTGGCGCACCACGATCCGGCCCGGGAGCGGAAGCTTCTCGCCGAGCTTCCCGGGGTGGACGACCAGGTCGTCGACCTGTTCCTCCGCGAGGCGCAGGCGTTGTGGCGGGAGGTGGCCCCGGTGGCCGACCGGCGCGCGTTGGCGGCCGCCCGTCGGCTCGGGCTGGGCAGGTCGGCGGACGACCTGGCCGGCTTGGCCAGCGGTGAGTCGGAGCAGCTGGCCTGGCTGGTGGGGGCGCTGGCCCGGGTCGACCTTGAGCACCGGTACGCGGAGGTGACCGGCCGATCATGACGTGCCGTGGCCCACACTTCGCCGAATACTGACCGAACGGAGGATGTTCTGTCGTATGGTTGGACCCGGTAGTGCTGACCGCTCGGTTCGAGCGGGCATCCACCGCCTGGTGGCGGCACCCGGTTCGGGTGCGGTTCACCGCCTGGGCAGGTTTGCGTGGCGCCCTAGGTCGCGGTTCGTGACCAGGGGCGCCCGCCTGTCCCGGCGATTCGTCCGACAGTCGCCCCGTGTCGTCCCCGGGGCCGCCGCGCAGCCCGAAACCGCAGGCCGAACCCGCCGTGAAGCAGCGAACGGGCCCGCCGTGAAGCGAGAACGGCTCAGCGCGCCAGGCCAGCCAACAGGTTCACCGTCACGGCGATGATGAACGCCCCGAACAGGTACGACACCATCGAGTGCCGCAGCACCGTACGACGCATCTCGTTGCTGGTCAGGTTGGTGTCGGACACCTGGAACGTCGCTCCGATGGTGAAGGCGACGTACGCGAAGTCGGAGTAGCTGGGCGGCTCGGGCTGGTTGAAGTTCACCCCGCCGTCCGGGCCGGTGTAGTAGATCCGGGCGTACCGGGCGGCGAACACGGTGTGCACCACGAACCAGGAGAGCACCACGCTCAGCACTCCCAGCCCGCTGTGCACTTCACGACTCAGCCCGGGAGGCGCGTCCTGCGCGTTGGCCACGACCAGCCCCACGGCCAGCAGGCTGGCCAGGCAGGCGACGAGCAGGAGCGCGTCCCGTACCGCCCGGTTCGGGTCCTCGTGCACGGCCAGCTGGGCGGTCCGCTCGGCGTCCATCGGCCAGAGTTTGAGCCACACCAGCACGAGCCAGCTCAGCGCGCCCACGTCCCAGCCGGCCAGCGCGGCGAGGGGCAGCGGCAGCAGCAGTGCGAAGAGGCCGCCGGCGACGACGCCGACCACCGCCACCACGGCGAGCTGTCGCGCGGCGGGGAAACGTACCTCGACGGGCCGGGACGGGCTGGTGTGGGTCATCGGTGACGATCCCGTCTCCGGGCGATGGGCGTCACCGCCGGGTCAGATGCCGCGCAGGTGCTGCGAGACCCGGTTGTGCTTATTGTCCCGGGCCTGCTCGGCCCGCTGAGAGGCGCCCACCTCGGGTGCCGCCTCGATGCCGGCCGAGCGGGCGACCTCGGTGCCGTTGGCGTAGTCCACCGGTGGCAGCGCGCGCAGCGCCTTCAACACGTCCGGCGGGGCACCCTCGCGTTCGGCCTCGCGGACCACGTCGTCCTTCTCGGCCGGGTAGTCCAGGCTCGACAGGTACTGCAGGACCTCGGCGTAGCTCGCCATGGCAGGGGCTCCCTCGGGCATCGATGTGGTGACGACCGGCGGCGGTTACCCGCCCGCCGGCCGGTCACGCCCGTCCGGCGGAGGAATCGCCGCGCCGTTTCCGAGGGGCCGCGGCGGGTACCCGCAGGCGCCGACGCGAGCCCAGAGGGAGTACGCGATGAACTACGACACCTTCATCGACCAGGTTTCCCAGCGCACCGCGACGTCGTCCGAGCGGGCGGTCGAGCTGACCCGGGCGGTGTTGGAGACGTTCGCCGAGCGGCTGACCGGTGGTGAGGTCCTGGACCTGGCCGTTCAGTTGCCGCAGCCGTTGCAGTTGGTGCTCAAGCCGAGCCCGAGCACCGAGCAGGCCGACCGGTTCGGTGCCTCCGAGTTCGTCGCGCGGGTCGCGTTGCGTGCCGGTGTGGAGGAGCCCGCCGCCGACGACGCCACCCGGGCGGTCTTCACCACCCTGCGGGAGGCGATCACCGGTGGTGAGTTCGACGACGTGGTGACCCAGCTCCCGCGGGACTACCGGGGCCTGGTCGAGCAGGCGATGGCACCGGGCGCGACGCTGCGCCGCGCCTGACAGCGGCCTCACCGGGCCTGCACAGCGGTTTACCAGGGCAACCATCGATGTCCCGCTTGGCGCCGCGTTTCGGCCTGGCCTAACCTTGTCGTGCGAGGGGAGTACTTCCCACGAACCATTCCGGTCAGTACGGCGTGCCCGGCGCGCCTCGGGTGGTTGCCCATCACGGTGATGGGTGAAGGAGACCTCGAACATGACGGTGTTCGAGGAGACCCCAATGAGCGAAGTGTCGTACCTGTCCGCCGCCAGTGACCTGTCGTCGGTCGGCACGCCCACGCTGTGGGCGGTCACGATCATCGGCGTGATCCTGCTGCTGGTGCTGGACTTCCTGGTCACCCGTCGCCCGCACGAGGTGTCCATGCGGGAGGCCATCGGCTGGTCGGCGTTCTACATCGCCCTGCCGCTGGCGTTCGGCGCCTGGATCTGGTCCCGCTACGGGTCCCAGCAGGGCGTGGAGTACCTCACCGGTTACCTGGTGGAGAAGTCGCTCTCCGTCGACAACCTCTTCGTCTTCATGCTGCTGCTGGCCGCGTTCGCGGTGCCGGCGGTGCTCGCCCAACGGGTGCTGCTCTACGGCATCGCCGGCGCACTGGTGCTGCGGGCCGTCTTCATCGCCCTCGGTGCGGCCGCGTTGCAGACCCTCGACTTCGCCTTCCTGCTGTTCGCGATCATCCTCATCGCCACGGCGGTGAAGCTGCTGCGGGACGCCCTGTCCGGGCACGAGCAGGAAGTCGACATCAACAAGATGCGCTCGGTGAAGCTGCTGCGCAAGATCATGCCGGTGGTCGACGACTACCACGGCACCAGGATGACCGTCCGGCAGGGCGCGAAGCGGGCTCTCACCCCGTTCGCCCTGGTGGTGGTCGCGGTGCTGGCCACCGACGTCGTCTTCGCCGTCGACTCGGTGCCCGCGGTCTACGGCATCACCGAGGACCCGTACCTGGTCTTCGCCACCAACGCGTTCGCCCTGCTCGGTCTGCGGGCGCTCTACTTCGTCCTGCACGCGGCGCTGAGCCGGCTGGTGCACCTCAGCTACGGCCTGGCCGTCATCCTGGCGTTCATCGGCCTCAAGCTGGGTCTGCACTGGGCGCACGGCATCTGGGACGGCGTACCGGAGATCCCCACCCTGGCCTCGCTCGGCGTGATCATCGGGGTGCTGGTGGTGGTCACCGTGACCAGCCTGCGCGCCACCCGGGGCGGCGACCTGCCCGAGGACCGCAAGGTCGTCGCCGAACGGCACTGACCGCGCCGCGCCGGGCGACGAGGGGGTACGCGGGAAAGCTCCCGCCCCCACCGGCGCGGGTGGTACGACTGTGCAATGGGAATCGTGTCACCGGGTTTTCAGGGTCGGCCCCGAACGCAGGAGCCGGCCCTGCCACCCGGTCAGTACCTCACCGAGGACTTTCCGGTGCTCTCGGCGGGCCCGACGCCCCGGGTGTCCCTGGACACCTGGGAGTTCGTCATCTCCGCCGAGAACGGCAGCGAACACCGCTGGTCGTGGCAGGAGCTGATGGCTCTGCCGCAGGAGACGCCGCACGTGGACATCCACTGCGTCACCCGCTGGTCGAAGCTCGGCACCACCTGGCAGGGCGTCTCACTGGACACCCTGCTCGCCGACGTCGACACGGGAGCGCACTACGCGTTGGCGCACTCCTACGGCGGCTACACCACCAACCTGCCGCTGGACGACCTCCGCGGCGGGCGGGCCTGGGTGGCGCACACCTTCGAGGGCGCCCCGCTCGCCGCCGAGCACGGTGGCCCGGCCCGGCTGCTGGTGCCGCACCTGTACTTCTGGAAGTCCGCCAAGTGGGTGCGCGGCATCCGGCTCAAGACGATGGACGAGCCGGGGTTCTGGGAGACCGCCGGCTACCACGACTACGGCGACCCGTGGCGCGAACAGCGGTACCAGGGTGACTGAGCGCGCCGTGGCGACGAGCAGCCCGCCCCGCACCGCCAACCGCTGGCAGGTCGGTCGGCTGGTGGAGCGCCGGGTGGAGACACACACCGCGCAGACCCTGGTCCTGGAGGTGCCGGACTGGCCGGGTCACCTGCCCGGGCAGCACGTCGACCTGCGCCTGACCGCTTCGGACGGCTACCAGGCGGCCCGGTCGTACTCCATCGCCGGGCCGGTCGTGGACGGCCCCGGCGGCCCGCGCATCGAGGTGACCGTCCAGCGCGTGCACGACGGCGAAGTGTCCCCGTACCTCATCGACGTCTTCGGTGACGGCGACCCGGTGGAGGTCCGCGGACCGCTCGGTGGGTGGTTCATCTGGCGGCCGGAGGAGACCGCGCCGGTGCAGCTCGTCGCCGGCGGCTCGGGGATCGTGCCGCTGATGGCGATGATCCGGGCCCGCCGCGCCGCCGGCAACAAGGCGGCCTTCCGGCTGATCTACTCGGTGCGCACCCCCAGCGACGTGATCTACGCCGACGAGCTGCGCCGCCGGGTCCGCGACGACTTCGGCCTGGACGTCGCGTACGTCTACACCCGCGAGGCGCCCGAGGGTTGGCGCGGCGAGCCGCACCGCATCGGGCTGGCCGACGTCAACACGCACGGGTGGCCACCGGACCTGCAACCGCTGACCTACGTGTGCGGCCCGACCGCGTTCGTGGAGACCGTCGCCGACCTGCTGGTGGGGCTCGGGCACCCGTCGCGGCGGGTCAAGACCGAACGCTTCGGCCCCACCGGCTGACGCACGCCCTGTCGAGGAGGACCGATGACCGAGATGTCGTACGTGGACGGCAACATGCTCGACGGCCCCATGCACGAGCTGTTGACCGTGGACCTGAGCAGCGCCACGGGCCGCTGTGAGAACTGCGGGATGACCGGCTCGATGGCCAGCCTGCACGTCTACTCGCACGCCCCGGGCCTGGTGGCGCGCTGCCCGTCCTGCGAGGCGGTGATGATGCGCCTGGTCCGTGGGCCCGACCGGGCCTGGCTGGACATGCGCGGCACGACCTTCCTCCAGGTCCCCATGCCGATGCAGCAGCCGTTCTCCGGCCCGGTCTGACGCACCGGCCGTCGTGTTCCCGTCCGTCGAGGTTCCCGCACCACCGGACTTCGGGGACCGGTTGGACAACGGCTGCGCCGGTCGGCCAGAGTGATCGGCCGTGAGATACCTGCGTACCGGCGGTCCCGCCGCGATCCGCCGGCCCCGGCCCGCCGACGCCGACGAGTTCGTCGCCGCCGTGCGGCGCAGCCGGGACCTGCACCACCCGTGGTTGGCCGCGCCGGGCACCCCCGAGGAGTACGACCTCTACCTTCGCCGGATCCGCCGCCGCGACGGCGCCGGCTACCTGATCTGTGACCGGGCCAGTGGTGCGATCGCCGGTTACGTGAACATCAGCGGGATCGTGCTGGGCGCACTGCGCGGCGGCTACCTCGGGTACGCGGCGTTCCTGCCGTACAGCGGGACCGGTCACGCGTCGGCGGGCATCGCCCTGGCGATCGACCACGCGTTCACCACGGTCGGGCTGCACCGGCTGGAGGCGAACATCCAGCCGGGCAACGAGCCGTCCCGCCGGGTCGCCCGCAAACTCGGGTTCCGGTTGGAGGGCTTCTCGCCGGACTACCTGTTCATCGACGGCGCCTGGCGCGACCACGAACGCTGGGCGATCACCGCCTGACCCGCCCGCACGCCCGCGCCTGCCCGCCCCCGCCCGCGGCTGGGCCTGCCCGCGCCCGCCTGACGGCGGCTCGCCCGCGCTGCCCGCGGCCGGGCCCGCCCGCGCTGCCCAAGATCCGCACAACATCGGGGAAAGTGCTGCCTAATGCGCCGATGACACAGCAACATCCCGGATGTTGCGCGGATCTTGGGCGGCCCGCGCGGATCTTGGGCGGCCCGGGCGGATCTCGGGCGGCGTGTGCGGATCTTGGGCGGCCTGGGCGGGGATCTTGGAGGGCTGACACGGTCGGTCGGGGCGTCGGGGACGTTTGTCCGGGGCTGCGACGGGAAACGGCCCGCAATGACGAAACCTCGTGTGGTGATCGTGGGGGCCGGGTTCGCCGGTTACCACGCGGCGAAGACGTTGAGCCGGATCGCCCGGGACCGGGCCGAGATCGTGGTGCTGAACTCCACCGACTACTTCCTCTACCTCCCGTTGCTGCCCGAGGTGGCCGCCGGGGTGGTCGAGCCCAAGCGGATCGCGGTGCCGCTGACCGGGACGCTCAAGAACGTCCGGGTGGTGATCGGCGAGGCGGACCACGTCGACCTGCAGAATCGCTGGGTCGGCTTCACCCAGGCGGAGGGGGAGAAGAACCGGCTGGCGTACGACCGGTTGGTGCTCGCCGTGGGCAGTGTCAACAAGTTGCTGCCCATCCCGGGGGTGACCGAGTACGCGCACGGCTTCCGTGGTCTGCCCGAGGCCGTCTACCTGCACGACCACATCGTCCGCCAGATCGAGTTGGCCGAGCAGGCCGAGGATCCGGCCGAGCAGCAGGCACGGTCCACGTTCGTGGTGGTCGGGGCGGGTTACACCGGCACCGAGGTCGCCGCGCACGGGCAGTTGTTCACCGACGCGTTGCACGCCCAGCGGCCCCGGCTCACCGTCCGCCCACGGTGGATGCTGCTCGACGTCGCGCCCCGGGTGTTGCCGGAGCTGGACAAGCGGATGTCGGACACGTCGCACCGGGTGCTCGAACGGCGGGGTGTGGACGTCCGGATGGGCACGTCGGTCGCCGAGGCCACCTGCGACGGGGTGAAGCTCACCGACGGCGAGTACGTGCCGACCTGCACCCTGGTGTGGTGTGTGGGGGTGCGACCGGACCCGTTCGTCAACGAGCTGGGGTTGCGCACCGACCGGGGTCGGCTGGTGACCGACGAGTTCCTCAACGTCCCCGGCTACCCGGAGGTGTACGCCATCGGCGACGCCGCCGCCGTACCCGACGTGCTCAACCCGGGGAAGGTCTGCGGGATGACGGCGCAGCACGCGCAGCGGCAGGGCAAGCGCGCGGCGCACAACATCGCCGCGTCGTACGGCTTCGGCCGGCGCAAGCCGTACAAGCACCACGATCTGGGCTGGGTGGTCGACCTGGGGGGCAAGGACGCGGCGGCGAACCCGCTGCACGTCAACCTGGGCGGGCTGCCGGCGAAGGTGGTCACGCGGGCGTACCACCTGATGGCGATGCCCGGAAACCGGACGCGGGTGAGCGCCGACTGGGCCCTGGACGCCACGCTGACCCGGTCGGCCGTGCAACTGGGGTTGGTGCCGGCCAACGCGGTGCCGTTGGAGAGCACCTCACCGGAGGTCGCGACCCGGGCCCGCTGAGCGGCCGCCGCCCCGGTCAGCCCTGCGGGGCGGGACCGGCCGGCCGGCGTGCGGATGCGGGGCGGAGCCGGCGCGGCCCGTACTCCCGTAGCAGGGTCTGGACGATGCCGGCGGCGGGGATGGCCAGCAGCGCGCCGAGCAGGCCGGCCAGCTCCGCCGCGAGCAGCACACTGGCCAGCACGGTCAGCGGGTTGAGCCGGACCGCCCGGGACAGGATGAGCGGTTGCAGCAGGTGGTTCTCCACCTGCTGGTAGACGACGAAGAAGACCAGCACCACGATCCCCGCGGTGGGGGAGTGCAGGAACCCGGCCCCGGCCGCGATCACCGCGCCGAGCGTCGCGCCGACCAGCGGTATCAGGTCGGCCACCGCGACCAGCAGGGCGATCACGGCCGCGAACGGCACCCCGGTGAGGGCGAGCACCAGGTAGGTCAGCAGCCCGCAGATCGCGCTGATCAGCAGGTTGCCGGTGAGGTAACCGGTGACGGTCCGCGACACCTCCCGGCCGACGCGGCGCAGTCGCTCGCCCCGAGCGTCCCCGGCCACCGCGAGGACGCCCCGGGTGATCCGCGGGGCCTCCAACACCATGAGGTACGCCAGCACGATGACGGTGACCAGCCCGGCGACCGTCTCGACGACGCCGCGCAGCACCCCCACCGCGGGTTGGCGCAGCCGGGTTCCGAGGTCGCGCAGTTGGTCGGAGTGCTCGCTGACGTAGCGGCGCGCTCCGGTGCGCTCCAGCAGTTGCCCCAGCGGGCCCTGGCCGACGCGGGCCTCGTGCAACAACCCCGGTGCCCGGTCGGCGAACCGTCCCAGCTCGTCGAACAACGGCACCAGGATGAGGGCGGCCACGGTCGCCAGCAGCACGAACGCGGCGAGGAACACCAGCAGGGTGGCCAGCGACCGGCGTCGGACGAGCCGGTGTTGCAGCCGGTCGACCAGGGGGCCCAGCGCGACGGCGAAGAACGCGGCGACCACGGCCCAGGTGAGCACCCGGCGGGTCGCGTACACGAAGGCCAGCGCGAACGTGGTCGCCAGCACCAGACCGATCACGATCAGGGTCCGGCGGGCAATCGCCCGATCGTCGGCGTTGCTCATCCGACGCGCCTTCCCCGCGCGGGGCGTCGGAAACCCGGCGTCGCGGGCGCAACAGCCCTGGCTTGATCTTTAACCCCTCAGGGGTTAAAGATCAAGCTAGCGCTCGTCGGTGACCGGGCGGGCACCGGCCACGAACGTGTCGAGCGCCGCGGCGTGCAACAGCCCGCCGGGCACCGGGTCGCGGAGGGCGGCCACCGCCAGCCGGCCGACCGGCAGGCCGCCGGGGCGTGACGTCGCGGCCAGCACCAGGTTGCCGTACCGCCGGCCGCGCAGCATCCGCCGGTCGCCGACGACGCACACGTCGGCGAAGACCGCCCGCAGCGTCGCCACCTGCGCCCGGGTGCCGACCAGCGGCGGCAGGTCCGTGACGTTGACCAGGTACGTCCCGTCCGGGCGCAGGACACGGGCCACCTCGGCGGCGAACTCGACGGTGCGGACGTGCCGGGGCATCTGGGCGGCCCGGTAGATGTCGGCGATCACCAGGTCGTACCGACCGGCCGGGGTGGCGGTGAGTGCGTCCCGGGCGTCGGCGACCTCCACCCGTACCTCGGGCGGCAGTGGCGGCAACTCCCGGGCGACCAGCTCGACCACCGCCGGGTCCCGCTCGACGACCCGCTGCGGGGAGCCGGGCCGGGTGGCCGCCAGCCAGCGGGGCAGCGTCAACGCGCCGCCGCCCAGGTGCAGGACGTGCAACGGGGTGTCGGCCGGTGCGGCCACCCGCACCGCCGAGGCGATCCGCCGGACGTACTCGAAGTGCAGGTGCAGCGGATCCTCGACGTCCACGTACGACTGCTCGACACCGGCGGACAGCAGCGTCCGCCCGGTGCGGCGGACCGGATCGGCGACCAGCTCCAGCCGGTCGGCGGCGCGGTTCATGACCGGCACGCTAGCCGAGCCGGTGGTCCGGCCCGGCGGTGGTCCGGCACCGCCGACGGGCCGGCGGACCGGGGTGTGCCCCCGCCCGCCGACCCGCCCGGGTCACCGTGGCCGGTCAGCCGCCGGCCATCCCGGCCCCCACCTCGTCGATCGCGTCGTCGACCTGGTGGGCGAGGTCCACGTCGAGCGCGGTCACCCCGTCGGCCTGGCTGGTGCGTACGGTCACGACGGCGGCGGTGTCGCCGGGACGTCCGATGCTCGGGCCGCGGCCGGTGTCCTGGCGCAGCCGGTCGAGGCGGGCGAGCACCCGGTCCAGGTTGTCCGCCGGCAGTGCGACCACCCGATGCAGGCCCTGGCTGTCTCCGGCCCAGTACGGCAGGTCGTCCAGCGCCGCGTCGATCTCGTCGGCGTCCAGGGTGGGTGTGGTGGTGGACGCGCCGACCAGGCCGCCGCCGGCCTCCGGCGGGTTGAGCAGGTCGCGCAACCCGTCGGGTACGTGCAGCGACTCGACCAGGTCGCCGTCCTGCTCGGCGAGCGCGGCCATCGTCGCCTCGGCCTGGTACCGGGCCTGCTCCGGGGTGTTGCCGCTGATCCGGCCCACCTCGGCCAGGAAGCCGGGCAGCTCCTGGTGCCGCTCGATGCCGTCGACGGGCAGCACGTCGTGCAGCGACGACGGCACCGCCGCGAGCAGCCGCTGCCGCTCGGCGGTCTCCAGGGCGAAGGCGAGGACCAGCACCGTCGCCTCGGTGCCCACCTTGGCGGTCTTGAAGTCGACGCCGGCGCGACGTCGTACCTCGTCGACCAGGTCGTGGTAGCCCATGGTGCTCACGCCGGTCGCACCGCTCGGCGGGGACGGCTGCGGCCGCGGATTGTCGGCGCTGCCGAGCTGCGGCGGAGCCGGACCGCCACGCGTGCTGTCCGGTTTGTGCGGCCCGGCCGACGGCGGGCCGGCTCGCTTGCCCGACTCGAGGCTCGTGAGCTGCTTGGAGGCGCTCAGGCTGGCGCCGATCTCGCTGGGCTGGCGACTCTGTTCGCGGGCCTGCCGGGCCAGCGCCCGACGCCTCTGGTTGTCGCCTTCCATCTGCTTGCGCATCGTGGAACCCCTTCCGCTGGGGATCGTGGCTGCGCCGGTCGCCTTCCCGCCGTCGCCGAGAAGGAAACGGCGACGGCCGGCCGGGTCGGCCCGACAGTCGCCGACGCTTCATCCGGCGGGGGTGAGCTGTGCTCACCCGCAGGGCCCGCACGATCGATCCAGGACCGGAGTTCTTCCGAGGTACGCGGAAGGAAGGTCGTCATGAAGCAGATCGTCGAGATCGTCCCCGCCCGACCCGGCTGGTACGCCCGCTGGCAGGTCACGCCCGAGGCCACCAGGTGTTACCCGGTGAGCCTGTGGGCGCTGTTGGAGGAGGCCGACGGGACCGGTCGGGAGGTGGTCGGTATGGACTGCATCGGCCAGTGGCCCGGCGCGGACGACAACGAGGCGGGTGGGCAGTTCGTCCGCTACCTGTACCAGACGCCCGATTCGGGGGAGCCCGAGGACGTCGAACCGCCGCCGACCGGCGAACTGCGCGAGGACCGCCCCCGGCTCCAGCCGATGACGGCGCCTTAGACATTCCTCCGGCCCCCGACCCCAGGTCCCAGGGTCGGGGGCCACCCCGGCCCGCCGGGGTGGCCGTCGATCAGCCGGTGGCGCGCAGGTCGTCGTCGTGGTCGACGGTCAGCAACTCGGCCAGGCCGGTGCGGTCGAGCATCCGTTGCAACTGCGGGCTGACCCCGGTCAGCCGGATCACCCGGGCGCTGCGCTGCACCACCAGCAACGCGCTGAGCCCGGAGGAGTCGCAGATGCTGATGCCGGTCAGGTCGATCAACACCTCGTCGTCGCCGTGCAGGTCGGCCGCCGCGGCGGTCAACTCGGGTGCGGTGTCGTAGTCGAGTTCGCCGGTCAGCCGGAGCCGGACGTGCCCCGCATCGAGGCGGGTCGCCTCAATCGCCAACAGCTGGTCGGACATCCCGTCATTTTCCCGGCCGAGCGTGGAAACGCAAAGCGGGCGCGGTGCTGCGCCACCCGAATGCGCTGAGATGCCACCAGCCGCCGACCGGCGTAGGGTGACTGGAGAGTTCCGACACTGAGCGCCGGTTCCGGCGCGGGCACGGGTGGACGACAAGGAGTGAGGCTCAGCTGGTGACTGCTTCCGACGTCAGGGACGTAGACCCGGGCGACGGACGGCTCCCCACACCGAGTACCACACGGCCCCCGGCGTGGCCCGCCGACGTCCTGCCCCGGTCCGCTGCCGCGCTGCCGCCGCTCGCCCTCGACGGGGATGTGTCCGCCCCCGACTGGTCCGAGGTCGTCGAGCACGTCCGGGAGGGCCTGATCGTCTGCGACGCCGACGGCGTCGTGCGCCACGTCAGCCCGGTGGCCGAACGCCTGCTACCCGAGGTGACGCCCGGCGAGTTGCTCGACGCGGCCGGTGTGCCCGGGTTGGACGACGGCGACTTCACCCACCTCGGGCGTCGGCTCAGCGCCCGCCGGGTGCCCCTGTCCGCAGGCCGCTGCTGCTGGTACGTCGAGGACGTCACCGACCGCGTCAGCGGCACCGACGCGCTGCTCGCGGAGCGGGCCCGCTCGACGTTCCTGGCCGTGGTCGGCGACAAGCTGGGCAACCCCCTGCACCCCGACCGGGCGGCCGCCGCGGTGGTCCGCCTCGCCGTGCCGACAGTGGCCGAGGTGGCCGTGCTGGTGCTCGCCCCGCGTGGCGGTCGGGCCCGTTGGTGGCGGTCATCGCGTACCGACGACGAGTCCCCGACGGTGGACAGCGGGGTGCTGGCCGGCGGCGACCTGCCGAGCGCCATCGCCGACGGGCTCACCGGAGCCGAGCCGCACGCCGTCGACTGGCTGGTCGAGCAGGCTGTCGACGCCGGTTGGCTGCCCGCGCTCACCGGCACCGAGAGCACCGCCCGAGTCGTCCCGCTGCCCGGCCGGGACGCGCCGGTCGGTGTGCTGCTGGTGGCCCGCCGAGCGACCCGCGGGTACGACGAGGCCGACGTGGAGCTGATCCGCGCGTTCGCGGCCCGCGCCGGCGCGGCCCTGACCACCGCCCTGCTCTACCGCGACCAGGCGGAGGTCGCGGACACGCTCCAGGCCAGTCTGCTGCCGGTCGAGCCGGCCGAGGCGGCGGGCGTGCAGTGGGGCACCGCGTACCGGCCCGCGCAGGCGGGGCTACGCATCGGCGGCGACTTCTACGGCTCGCACCGGCTCGCCGACGGGGGCTCGGTGTTCTTCCTCGGCGACGTGTCGGGCAAGGGCGTCGAGGCGGCCGTCTTCACCGGCCAGTTGCGTCAGTGCCTACAGGCGTTGCACCGGTTGGAGTCGCACCCCGGGCGGTTGCTGCGGTTGCTCAACGATGCGCTGCTGGAGACCACCCAGGCGCACGGTCAGGGCCGCTTCGCCACGATCGTGCTCGGCGTGGCCCGCCCGCGACGCGACGGAGGTCTGACCCTCACCATGGCCGGCGGCGGGCACCTGCCACCGCTGGTGCTGCGGTCCTCCGGCGAGGTGGAGGCGGTGCCGCTGAGCGGCATGCTGATCGGGGTGGTGCCCGACCCCCGGGTCGGCGAGGTGAGCGTACGACTCGCGCCGGGGGAGACCTGCCTGCTCTACAGCGACGGGGTGACCGAGGCGCGTGGTGGCCGTCGTGGCGACGAGCAGTTCGGCACGGAACGGCTGGTCGCCGCCGTGACCGGCTGTCAACGGATGCCCGCACCGGCCCTGGCCGAGCGGGTGGAGCAGGTCACCTGCGACTGGTTGGCGCACGGCGACCACGACGACATCGCGGTGCTGGCGCTGCGGGCCACCGGGAACGACGGGCGCGGGTCACGGCACCTGCACTCGGTGCCCGAGCCGGCCGACGCCGCCCAGCCGGGGAAGTCCGACGCGTGACCACCGCCACGGCGGCCGCCGACCCGGCCGGGGCCTTCGCCGGCTATTTGGACTGTCTCGCCGACGCCGACGAGTACGGCGCGATCGACCTGGCGATCGGCCTGCTCGACGCGGGCGTACCGGCCGAGCGGGTGCTGCTGGACCTGGTCGCGCCCGCGCAGGCCGAGGTGGGCGAGCGGTGGGCGCGCAACGAGTGGAGCGTCGCCCAGGAGCACGCCGCCACCCACATCAGCGAACAGGTGGTGGCGGCGGTCGTCGCGCACGTCGACCCACGCCCGACGGGCGGACGGGTGGTGGTCGCCTGCATGGACGGCGAGTGGCACGCGCTGCCGCCCCGGCTGGTGGCCGAGGTGCTGCGGTTGCGCGGCTGGCAGGTGACGTTTTTGGGTGCCAGCGTGCCCGCCGCGCACCTCGTGTCGTACCTGCACCGTTACGACGCGCACGCGGTCGCCCTGGCGTGCGCGCTACCGATGCGGCTGCCGTACGCCCACCGGATGATCGAGGCGTGCCGCCGCTCGGACGTACCGGTGGTGGTGGGCGGGCGCGGGTTCGGCGCGGACGGCCGGTGGGCGCGGCGGCTCGGTGTGGCCTGGGCGCCGGACGCCCCCGCCGCGGCCGACCTCATCGCCGACGAGCGGGCGCTGCGCGCGGTGCCGCCGCCCCGGTTGACGCACCTGGCCGACGACGAGTACGCCAGCCTGGTGCGTCGTCGGGGTGAGCTGATCGACGGCGCGTTGGCCGACCTGCTGGAGCGGGTGCCGGCGGCACGCGCCTACAGCGCCACTCAGCTCGACTCGACGGTGAGCGACCTGGGTCATATCGTGGACTTCCTGGCCGCGGCGGTCTACGTCGACGACAGCTCGTTGTTCACCGAGTTCGTCGAGTGGCTGCTGGAGATCCTGGTGAGCCGTGGGGTGCCCGCCGAGGCCGTCGCCCTGCCCTTCGACTTCTACCGCGTCGCGTTGCGTGACTTCCCCCGAGCGGGGCGTGTGCTGGCCCTGGGACGCGCCGCGCTCCCCGTCGCCGACCGCTGACGAGGCCGCTCCAGGACCGCCGCGGTCGATCACCGCGCCCTCCGGCCGACCGGTCAGCTCTGCGTATACTTGCCGCACTGCAAACGTCCCACCACGGGGTGGAGCGAGGGGGAGCACGGTGACGTTCAGCGTCAGCCACGTCGAGCGCGACGGCGAGGGCGCCGGTTTGCGACTCGCGGGCGAGCTGGACCTGAGCACCGCCCCCCAGTTGACCGCCGCGATCGAGGAGTTGACCGCCGCGGGCGAGACCCGGCTGCTCCTCGACCTCACCGACCTCACGTTCTGCGACTCCACCGGCATGGCCGTGTTCGTCCGGGGGGACAACCAGGTCGCCGCCGACGGGGGGTGGCTCCGGCTCACCGGTGCCAGCGGGCGGGTCGAGCGGGTGTTGCGGGTCACCGGGCTCGCCGACGTGTTGCGCTACGAACCGGAAACGCGCGACCCCGCGTCGCAGACCGCCCCGTGATGGGCTAGATTTCCCCGCCGACGCGGTGACCGTCAGGTCCCGTACCCGCCGACCCGAAGCAGGTAGTGATGGGCGCAGACAGCCCCCAGCCGGTACGCATCCTGGTGGTCGACGACGACCCGGGCGACGTGCTCATGATCGAGGAGGCATTGGCGGACTCCGACGTCGACAAGGTCATCGACGTGGTCAGCGACGGCGAGGAGGCGATGGAGTTCCTCCGCGCCGAGGGTCGGCACCAGCAGGCCCGCCGACCGGACGTGATCCTGCTCGACCTCAACATGCCACGGATGGACGGTCGGCAGGTGCTCGGCGCGGTGAAGCAGGACGAGGATCTGCGTACCATCCCGATCGTCGTGTTGACCACCTCCAACGCCGACACCGACATCGTCGGCAGCTACACGTTGCAGGCCAACGCGTACGT
Organism: Micromonospora sp. WMMD1155; assembly: GCF_029581275.1. Taxonomy (NCBI): domain Bacteria; kingdom Bacillati; phylum Actinomycetota; class Actinomycetes; order Micromonosporales; family Micromonosporaceae; genus Micromonospora; species Micromonospora sp. WMMD1155. Next base: position 6,670,633 of record NZ_CP120742.1, on the reverse strand, counting down.
CACCAAGCCGATCGACCTGGACGACTTCAACGACGTGGTGCGCCGCATCGACGAGTTCTTCGGCCGGGTGGTCGTGCTGCCCAAGCGCGTCTGACGCACGACCCCCGCGCACGCATGCTGAACATTTTTCCCGAACCCCCTCGGCCGTCGCGGTCTGGGCCGAGGATCCAGGTGGGGAAGTAACAGCAGCTGCCTGGGGGGCGACAGAATGAGGTTCTCCGTCGTTGAGACCGGTTACGACCAACGGCAGGTGGATTCCTGCCTGGACGAGCTGGGGATCCGGTTGTCCCGACTGGCGGCCCGGGCCGAGGGCGCGGCCGGGGTGGGCCGCGAGTGGGACGAGATCCGCGAGGAGGCGGCCTGGCTCAGCGGGCTGATCCGACGGCTCGACCTGGGCGGCGCCAACGGCGGACGGTACGCCGGTGACGCGACGCGACGCGAGGCCGCCGACCTCCTGGCCCGGGCCCGCGTCGAGTTGGACGCGGCCCGCGAGGAGGCGCGGCAGGTGCGGGAGCAGGCGTACGCCGAGGCGGTGGAGGCCCGCCGCGACTTCGAGGCGGCGCTGTACCTGCGCCGGCGGCGTGAGGCCCGGGTGGACGAGATCCTCGGCCGGCTGACTGTGGACCAGGTACCCGCCGACACCCCGACCGCGGCTGCCGGCGTACCGGGGAGCCGGGTGGGCGTCGGCGGGCTGGACGCGGGCGCGGAACCACCCTCCGGCCGCCGCTGACCGCGCGGTGCGGCGACGCCCGTGGTCGGTTCAGGCGGTGAGCGCCGACGCGACGATCGTCGCCCGTTCCTCGTGCTGGGCGTACGCGTCCGGGTAGGCGGAGATCTGCACGGACTGGGCGGCGTAGGTGACGCTCATGTCCTGCCAGCCCGGGACCTCGTTGAGGGCCGTGTAGAAGGCCCGCGCGGCGTACGACGGGCGCATCAGCTCGGCCACCGTGCCCCAGCCGCTGCTCGGCCGCTGCTGGAACAACCCGACCGAGTCGTGGTCGGAGCCGCTGCCCTGGTTCGGATAGTCGAACGACTCCGGCAGGACGTCGCTGGCCAGGTTGTAGAGGTTGCTCTCCTGCATGGCGGTGGCCAGTGCGACCACCAGGGCGCGGCGGGGCATCTTCATGTCCAGACCGACGTCAACGATGATCTTCGCGTTGTCCATCTGCGCCTGGTCGAGGCCGGCGACCGGCCGGGGCCGGCGTGGTTTGACCGGCTTCTTCGGCGCCTTACGGGCGACGGTCGGGCTGGGCGTCGGCTTCGCCGTCGGGCTGGGCAGGATCCGCGCGGGCGCGATGTCGCGGTCCAGCGACCGGGAGGCGCGCTCGTCCGCGATCGCCGCACGGTCCGCCATCGCCTCGGCGAGCGGCTCCACCGCGCGGGAGGTGTCGTCGCTGTCGCTCCGGGCGGTGGCCACCGCGACGAGGCTCAGGCAGCAGGTGACACCGGTGGCCAACGCCACCCGGACCGGGGTCGAGCCCAGCAGGGTGCGACGGGGTGGTTCGGGGGCGCGGTGACGGCCGATCGTCCGTTCGGTTGATGCGGCGTCGTCCGATTGGATGCTCGGGCGCGCGTCGGTCAGCTTCTGGTCGGAGGGGTCGTCGGGATGCACCTGACGAGGCTAAAGACCCAATTGCTCGATATCGCCAGCCGATACGGTGGCATGCGCCACAATTTGCCCCGATCATCGGGGCTCGATGGCCCACACCGTCAGCGAATCGGAGCAACCTCGCGGATCAGGCGAGACGGTTATTTCCGATTCGGGGCGTGATTGCGGTCGCTCGGCCCGCCGCTCGACCCGTCTACCTCGCCATCCGCGCGTGTCCCCCGAACAGTCCCGCCCGAATCCCCCGAACGGCCGACCCCGGGCGGCCCACCAGGCCGGTGTCTCCGGGCGGTCCGTCGGGCCGGTGTCTCCGGGCGGTCCGTCGGGCCGGGGTCTCGGGGCGGTCCGCCGGCCGGGCCCCCGGTGCCAGGCCGGCCGTCCCCTGTCCCCGGCCGTCGACATCCGGCTTTGATCGACTCGGGTTCCCGCAAGTGGGGGTGTCAGAGCCGCTCGGATACCCCGACTTCCCCGATGTCGTGTGGATCATGATGCGGTGGAGGTGCCGGCTGGTGGTCGCCGGGTCAGTGTCGGCCGTTCTCCGCCGGTGTGACGGTCAGCCGGTGGCGGCTGGCGTCGTTGCTGGAGAAGGGCCAGAGCCGGTCGGCGTACTCGACCAGGTCGGCCAGTTGCTCCCGGCTCAGACCCGCCGAGCTGATCTGCGCGCGCACGTCGGCCCGATACCGGCCGTCGTCGTCGCGTCCCAGCTTCGCCTCCGCCCGCACCTGGACGGTGTGCGCCTCGTCGGTGATCTCACCGGCCGCCTCCACCGCCGCGTGGTGCAGGCAGGAGGCGAAGGCCGCGGCCAGCAACTGCTCCGGCCTCAGCCCCGTGCAGTGCGCCGCCAGCGGCGAAGCCAACGCGGTGGAGAGCCCGCCGTCGTCGGTGCGTACGTGACCGCCCTCGGCGGTCGCTGTGGCCTCACGCAGCCAGGAACTCTGATCCGGCATCGCGTTTCTCCCGTCGCTCACCGGCGGGCTACCCAGTGGCGGCCGGGCGAAACGCCGGAGCGGCGGCCGGGCGAAACGCCGGAGCGGCGGCTCAGCGCCGTTGGTCGAACACCGCCACCGCCTCGGTGGCCTCCGTCGCGGCCCGTTCGGTCCACGCCGAGGGTGGGGCGGGTCGGCGGGTGGTCGGGATCGTCATCGGCACGTACACCCGGGCGTCCACGGCCTCGGCCAGCAGCAGTGCGGCCATCAGGCTGGTGGGGCGTTGCCCGGGCTCGTCGGCGAGGCAGGAGTGGCACAGGTCGGCCACCTCCGGCGGAAGCCCGTCGATGTCGGGCAGCCGCTCCGGCGGCTGCCGTCGGCGTACGCCGAGCAGTTCGCCGGCGGTGACCGCGTGGTACGGCAGGCGGGCGGTGAGGCTGTAGTAGAGCAGCACGCCGAGGGCGTACATGTCGGCGGCCGGGGTGGCGGGCTCCCCGTCCAGCTGCTCGGGGGCGAGGTACGCCGGGGTGCCGACCACGATCCCTTCCGGCAGCGGGTCCGGGGTGCCGGTGGGGACGGCGATGCCGAAGTCGAGGACCTTCACCCCGGCCGGGGTGAGCATGACGTTCGACGGTTTGACGTCGCGGTGGACGATGCCCTCGGCGTGTGCGGCGGCCAGCGCCGCGGCGACCTCGGCGCAGACCCGCACCGAGATCCGCCAGTCCAGCGGCCCGGCCCGCAGGTGCGCGGCGAGCGTCTCACCCTCGGCCAGCTCCATGACGATGTACGGCACCGGGCGGCCGGGCAGGGTGGAGGAGGTGCCGAAGTCGTGCACGCTCGCCACGTTCGGGTGCACGAGGCGGGCCGCCGAGCGGGCCTCCGTGCGGATCCGTTCCACCGGGCTGTCCCGGTCGTGTGGTCCGGGCAGGATGAGCTTCACCGCGACCGGCCGGTCCAGCACCTGGTCGTGTGCCCGCCACACCTCGGACATGCCGCCCACGCCGATGCGCCGCTCGAGCTGGTACCGCCCGTCCAGCGCGCGCATCGACCACTCCTCGTCCTCGTCCCGCCGGCGGCGGATCCTCCGGTCGCGGTACCCGACCGCCGAGCTGGGCAAACCGGCGGGTCGCGCTGAGCGAACCGGCGGGGCGGGCCGACGCGTGCACCTCGCTGCGGCGCGGCGGCCGGTGCGGTAGCTTGCGAGCCAGAGCCGGTGTCACCGAATGTGCCGGCACGGTCACCCGAGAGGCATCGCGATGAGCGAGGTCACCGTCCGCTTCGTCGGCGGGCCTGCGGACGGTCTGGTCCGGCTGCTGCCGGCCGGGTCGGACGGCGGCCCACCGCAGCGTTGGATCATGCGGCATCCGGACGGCACCGGTCCGGTGCAGCCCGGCCCGGACCACCTCTATGAACGCGACCGGCCGGACGGGACGGGCGGCTGGAGCATGCGCTTCGTGCGCACCGACGCGTTCGGGGTGTCCGAGTGACCAGCACGCGGGGCTGACCGGTGCGGGCGCCGGAGTTCCGTCGACCCGGCCGCACAGCCGGCACACAGGTTCCACAGGGGCGGGGCACAGACGTGGCGGCCACGATGGGCGGCATGGTCATGAACGGGCAGGCCGCACCGAGCCGGATCGAGCTACGCCGCCCCGACGGGGAACCCGTGCGGGTGCTGGTGGTCGACGACGAGCCCACGCTCACCGATCTGCTGTCGATGGCCCTGCGGTACGAGGGTTGGCAGGTCCGCAGCGCCGGTGACGGGATGGCGGCGTTGAGTGCCGCCCGGCAGTTCCAGCCGGACGCGGTGGTGCTCGACGTGATGTTGCCCGACCTGGACGGCTTCCAGGTGCTGCGTCGACTGCGTGAGTACGCGCCCACCGTGCCGGTGCTCTTCCTGACCGCCCGCGACGCGGTGGAGGAGCGCATCGCCGGGTTGACCGTCGGCGGGGACGACTACGTGACCAAGCCGTTCAGCCTGGAGGAGGTGATCGCCCGGTTGCGCGCCCTGTTGCGCCGCTCCGGGTTCGCGGTCGCCGCCCGCGAGGACGCCGTGCTGACCGTCGGCGACCTCAGCCTCGACGAGGACAGTCACGAGGTGCGTCGATCCGGCCAACTGGTCACGCTCACCGCCACCGAGTTCGAGCTGCTGCGCTACCTGATGCGCAATCCGCGTCGGGTGCTCAGCAAGGCGCAGATCCTCGACCGGGTGTGGAACTACGACTTCGGCGGCCAGGCCAACGTGGTGGAGCTGTACATCTCGTACCTGCGCAAGAAGATCGACGCCGGCCGGGCGCCGATGATCCACACGCTGCGCGGTGCGGGCTATGTCCTCAAACCCGCCGAGTGACCGCCGACCGCTGCGTGCCGCCCGACGGTGGCTGGCCGGCCGCTCCCTGCGTACCCGACTGGTGTTCGCCCTGCTCGCGCTGCTGGCGGTGGTCAGCGTCGCGATCGGTGGCCTGACCACCGTGGCGCTGCGGCACTTCCTGATCGACCGGCTCGACGCCCAGCTGGCACCCGCGACGACCATGCGGGGTGACCGTCCGGGGCGGCCGGTGTTCCCGGGCAACGGACCCGGCGTGCCACCCGGATCGCCGTCGGGCACGGTGGTCGCCGTGATCACCGACGGGCGGGTGGTCAGCGCGCGGACGCTGACCGACAGGCCGTCCAGTGGCGACCCGTTCCCCGACGAACAGGCCGTTCCGGTCGGTGAGGTCGCCGCGCTGGCGGCTCTGCCGGTCGACGTGGAACCACGCACCGTGGACCTCGGGGTGCGCGGTGACTACCGGGCCGTGGCCCGGCAGTACTGGGACGGCCGGGTACGCGTCGTCGCGATCCCGCTGTCCGGCGTGCAGGAGACCGTGTGGTGGATGGTGGCGGCGCAGGCCGCGGTGGCCGCCGCCGGGTTGCTGGTCGCCGGTGCGGCCGGTGCGCTGATCGTCCGGGCCACGCTGCGCCCGCTCAACCGGGTGGCCGCCACCGCCACCCGGGTCACCGAGCTGCCCCTCGATCGTGGGGAGGTGGCCCTCGCCGTCCGCGTGCCGGATGCTGACACCGACGCGCGCACCGAGGTCGGTCAGGTCGGCGCGGCGTTGAACCGGATGCTGGGCCACGTCGCCGACGCGCTCTCCGCCCGGCAGGCCAGCGAGACGCGGGTACGCCAGTTCGTCGCCGACGCCAGCCACGAGCTGCGGACTCCGCTGGCGGCGATCCGGGGCTACGCCGAGGTGGCCCGGCGCGGCCGGGACGAGGTTCCCCCGGACGTGGCGCACGCGTTGCGCCGGGTGGAGTCGGAGAGCACCCGGATGACGCGGCTCGTCGACGACCTGTTGCTGCTGGCCCGCCTCGACGCCGGTCGGCCGCTCGCTGTCGAACCGGTCGACCTGACCGCCCTGGTGGTGGACGCGGTCAGCGACGCGCACGTCGCCGGGCCCGACCACCGCTGGCAGCTCGACCTGCCCGAGGTGGTGCTTCGGGTGCCCGGCGACGCCGCCCGGCTGCACCAGGTGGTCGCGAACCTGCTGGCCAACGCGCGGGTGCACACCCCACCCGGCAGCACGGTGACCACCACGTTGGCCGTCGACGCGGGCTACGCCGTGCTCACCGTCGCCGACGACGGGCCCGGGGTACCGGCGGAGCTGCAACCGGAGATGTTCGAACGGTTCGCGCGCGGCGACGGCTCCCGGTCCCGGGCGCACGGCAGCACCGGTCTCGGCCTGGCGATCGTGGCGGCCGTGGTGGAGGCCCACCGGGGCACGGTCGGAGTGGACAGCCGGCCGGGTCGGACAGCGTTCACCGTCCGGTTGCCTCATCCCACAGCTGACGCATAGTCAGCACACGGCGTCCCGCCAGCCTGGCCGCCAAGGCTGACCGCATGGACAGAACAGAGACCCTGACGGCACCCGCCGAACCCGAGCCGCCGACGGCCACACGCCCCGACGAGCACTCGCCGCCGACGCGTCGCTCGCCGGCCTGGGCCCGGCCCGCGCTGGCCGGCCTGCTGCTCGCCACGGCTCTGCTCTACCTGTGGGGCCTGGGTGCCTCCGGTTGGGCGAACTCCTTCTACGCCGCGGCCGTGCAGGCCGGCTCGGTGAGTTGGAAGGCGTTCCTCTACGGCTCGTCGGACGCCGCCAACTCCATCACCGTCGACAAGACACCCGCGTCGCTGTGGCTGATGGCCCTGTCCGTACGGGTCTTCGGGCTGAACAGCTGGGCGATGCTCGTGCCGCAGGCGCTCTGCGGGGTCGCCTCGGTCGGCGTGTTGTACGCGACGGTGAGACGCTGGTACGGGCCGGCCGCCGGTCTGATCGCCGGCGCGGTCCTCGCGGTCACCCCGGTGGCGACGCTGATGTTCCGGTTCAACAACCCGGACGCGTTGCTGGTCCTGCTGCTGGTCGCCGGGGCGTACGCCACAGTGCGCGCGGTGGAGTCGGCGAGCACCAGGTGGATCGTGCTGGTCGGTGTGCTGGTCGGCTTCGGCTTTCTCACCAAGATGCTCCAGGCGTTCCTGGTGGTGCCGGTCTTCGCCGGTGTCTACCTGCTGGCCGCGCCGACCGGGCTGTGGCGGCGGGTCCGACAGCTGCTGTTGGCGGGCCTGGCGGTGGTGGTCTCGGCCGGCTGGTGGGTGGCGCTCGTCGAGCTGGTCCCGGCCGACGCCCGCCCGTACATCGGAGGGTCGCAGGGGAACAGCATCCTGGAGCTCACCCTCGGCTACAACGGCCTCGGCCGGATCACCGGTGACGAGGTGGGAAGCGTCGGTGGCGGAGGCGGGCGCCCGGGAGGCGGCGGTCCGTTCTCGGGCCAGACCGGCATCCTGCGCATGTTCGGTGGTGAGGTCGGCGGTCAGGTCTCCTGGCTGCTGCCGGCCGCCGCGATCCTGCTGGTCGCCGGGCTGCTGGTGGCCGGCCGGGCGGCGCGTACCGACCGGGCCCGGGCCGGGCTGCTGCTCTGGGGCGGCTGGCTGCTGGTCACCGGCCTGATCTTCAGCTTCATGTCCGGGATCTTCCACGCGTACTACACGGTGGCGCTCGCCCCGGCGATCGGTGCGTTGGTCGGCATCGGTGTCACGATGCTGTGGCACGAGCGGCGACCGGCTGTCGCCGCGGTCGCCGAGATCCCGGCGGGTGATCCGGTGCCGGCGTCCGCCGACGGTGTCGCTGGTTCGCGACGGCAGCGGTGGCGTCGACCGGCGGCCTCGGCGACGCTCGCCGGCACTCTCGCGGTCACCGTCTGGTGGGCGTGGTCGCTGCTCGGGCGTAGCCCCGACTGGTACCCGTGGTTGCGCGGCGTCGTGCTCGTCGCCGGTCTGGTCGGTGCGGCGCTGCTCCTGCTGATGACCCGGCTTCCCCGCCGGTCGGTGCCGGTGGTGCTGGGTCTGGGCCTCGCGACGGCCCTCGCGGGCCCGGTCGCGTACGCGGCGCAGACCGCGGCGACCCCGCACACCGGGTCGATCCCCAGCGCCGGTCCGTTCGTGGCCGGCGGCTTCGGGCGCGGCGGCTTCCCCGGTGGGCGACCACCGGGCGGGATGGAACTGCCGGGCGGCGGTCAGTTCCCGGGTGGTTTCCCGGGCGGGGGTCGATTCCCGGGCGGGGGTCAGAACGGTGGCGGTCAGTTCCCGGGCGGCACCCCCGGCGGGGGCCAATTCCCCGGCGGCGGTCGAGACGGCGGCGGTCCGAACGGCGGCGGTCAGGACGACGGCGGAACGAACGGCGGCGGTCAGAACGGCGGCCAGGGGCCGGGCTTCCCCGACGGTGGCCGCAACGGCGGGCCCGCCGGCGGCCAGGGACGCCCGGCCGGCGGGGGAATGGGCGGCCTGCTCGACGCCCGGGAGCCCAGCACCGCGCTGCGCGAGTTGCTGGAGCGCGACAGCGCCGACTACACCTGGGTGGCCGCCACCATCGGCTCCAACAACGCCTCCGGTTACCAGCTCGCCACCGGAGATCCGGTGATGCCGATCGGCGGATTCAACGGCAGCGACCCGTCGCCCACCCTCGCGCAGTTCCAGCGCTACGTGGCCGATGGAAAGATCCACTACTTCATCGGTGGTGGCGGCTTCCGGGCCAACGGCGGCAGCTCGGCCTCCCAGGAGATCGCCGCCTGGGTCGCGGAGGCGTTCACGGCGCAGACCGTCGACGGTGTCACCGTCTACGACCTGAGCACCGGCACGGAGGCGTCGTGACCGCGCTGAACGCACAGCGGGCCGCCGTCCAGGCCCGACCCACCGCCTCCGGCGCGGTGCTGGACGTGGTGATCCCGGTCTACAACGAGGAGGCCGACCTCGGCCCGTGCGTACGACGGCTGCACGCCCACCTGACCGAGCACTTCCCGTACCCGTTCCAGATCACCATCGCGGACAACGCGAGCGTCGACGACACACCGGCGATAGCTGACGGTCTCGCCGCCGAACTGCCCGGCGTCGACGTGCTGCACCTGGAGGCCAAGGGGCGGGGAAGGGCGCTGTCGGCGGCCTGGTCCGCGTCGTCCGCGCCGGTGCTGGCGTACATGGACGTGGACCTCTCCACCGACCTGGCGGCGCTGTTGCCGCTCGTAGCGCCGCTCATCTCCGGCCACTCCGACCTGGCGATCGGCACCCGCCTGGCGCGTACCTCCCGGGTGGTACGCGGTGCCAAGCGGGAGGTCATCTCCCGGGCCTACAACCTGTTGCTGCGCGGTGCGCTGGCGGCGCGGTTCTCCGACGCGCAGTGCGGGTTCAAGGCGATCCGCGCCGACGTGGCCGGTGAGCTGCTGCCGTTGGTGCGCGACACCGGCTGGTTCTTCGACACCGAGTTGCTGGTCCTCGCGCAGCGGGCCGGTCTGCGCATCCACGAGGTGCCGGTGGACTGGGTCGACGACCCGGACAGCCGCGTCGACATCGTCGCCACCGCCCTGGCCGACCTGCGCGGGGTGGGCCGACTGGGTCGGGCGTTGCTGACCGGCGCGCTGCCGTTGACCGCCCTGCGTGCCCAGTGGGGCCGGGGGCCGCTCGCCGTGCCGCCCGGCCGTGCGCCGCTGGCCGTGCCGCCTGGCCGGGGGCCGCTCGCCGTGCCGCCCGGCCGTGCGCCGCTGACCGGTCCGGCGACTCAGGTGCCCGTCGGGTTGCCCCGTCAGTTGGTCCGGTTCGCGGCGGTCGGGGTGGCCAGCACCCTCGCGTACCTGGTGCTGTTCGTGGCGACCCGGGGTGCCCTCGGCGCGCAACCGGCCAACCTGCTGGCGCTGCTGGTGACCGCTGTGGCGAACACGGCCGCGAACCGTCGGCTGACGTTCGGCATCACCGGGCGTCGGCACGCGGGGCGGCATCACGTGCAGGGTCTGCTGGCCTTCGCGCTCGGTCTGGCGTTGACCAGTGGCTCGTTGGCCGTCCTGCACGCGGTCCACGCCGTACCGGCCCGGCCGGTGGAGCTGGCCGTGCTGGTGGCCGCGAACCTGGCCGCCACCGTCTCGCGATTCGTGCTGCTGCGCCTCGGCATGCACCACCGGGCCCGCCCGACGCGTCGGTGACACCAGGGTCACGGCCAGGGTGTAGCCCTGGGGCGAAGGCACGGCCCGGCGCGCGACCGTGAACACCAGGCAGGGCTGATCTGCACATTGCGAGGAGCGCACGATGACAACAGCACAACGTCCCATCGGCTCGGGCTTCGACGCGAGTTCCACGACGAAGGATGTCCTTGGATCGACCGACCTGACCGGCAAGATCGCGATTGTGACCGGTGCCAACTCTGGGCTGGGGCTGCAGACGGCACTGGCACTGGGTTCAGCGGGCGCTCACATCGTGGTCCTCGACCGCGACACCACCAACGCCCGCAGCGCCTTGGCCGGGATCTCCGCGGAGTACGCGACCATGGATCTCAGCGACCCGGCGTCGGTCGACGCCGTGGCCGGGGAGTTCGTCGCCTCTGGCCGGCCGGTGCACATCCTGGTGGAGTCCGCTGGGATCATGGCCGCGCCGTTGGGCCGGGACTCGCGCGGCAACGAACTCCAGCTGTCGATCAACTATCTCGGTCACTTCCAGCTCGCGGCCCGGCTCTGGCCGGCGCTGCGGGCCGGTAGCGCGCGGGTCGTCACCCTCACCTCGCTCGGGCACCGTCACTCGCCCGTTGTGTTCGACGACCCGAACTTCGAGCACCGGGAGTACGACCCATGGGCCGGCTACGGACAGTCCAAGACCGCGATGTCGCTGTTCGCGGTGGAACTCGACCGACGAGGCCAGGAGTACGGGGTGCGCGCGTTCGCCGCCCACCCGGGCAGCATCGTCGCGACAGGGCTGAAGCAGTATCTGACGACTGAGCAACTCGTCGCGGCCGGCATGGTGGACCCCGACGGAGATCCGATCCTCGACCCGAGCAAGCAGCTGAAGACCCCCGAACAGGGTGCGGCGACGCCGGTGTGGTGCGCGACGAGCCCGCAGCTTGCCGGTCTGGGTGGTGTCTACTGCGAGGACTGCGACGTCGCCGACATCGTGCAACCAGTCGGTTCCGACACGACGGAACTCGGTGACTTCAATGATCTCGACGGCGTCCTGCCGTACGCGGTCGACCCCCTGCAGGCCGAGCGTCTGTGGGAACTCAGCGAGAAGCTGACGAGGGTCCGCTTCCTCTAGAAACGAGCATCTCGGTGAGGACCTCGACGACGCGGCGGGTGTGCCGCCCGTCGGGGTCCTCGTCGGTGTTCAGGTCGGTCACGCTCATCCCGAGCAGCCGGTCGGTGCGGGCCAACGGCGTGACCAGCGCGATCAGGTCGGCCCAGCGCGGCCCGTCCGGCTCGGGGTAGGTCACCGCGGGCAGGTCGCGCGGGTCCACCACGTCCAGGTCGAGGTGCAGCCAGGCCGGTCCGTCGCCGTCGGCGGCCAGGCCCGCGCCGACCGTCGCCGCGCCCCGGCGCAGCAGCTCGGGTGCGGTGACCGGGTGGATCGCCGGGTCGATCCGGGCCGCCTCGACCCGGCTGCTCTCGTCGGTGGCCGGGCGGTGCCCGAGCAGGTGGACGCGGCCCGGTTCGATCAGCGTGCCGTCGGGGCCGACGGCGGCGGTGGGTCCGTTCCCGGTGACCACCGAGAGGTCCATGTCGGCGGCCTCACCGGTCGGCGAGGTGGCGCCGTCGAGGAAGTCCGGGTGGGCGTCGACGAACCACAGATCGGTCGCCGGGGGCAGGGCCCGGCAGATGCCGGGCAGGATCGCGCAGTCGCCGCCGAGCACCAGCGGTCGGTGGCCGTCCGCGATCAGCGCACCGATCCGCGCGGCGATGGCGCCGCCGGCCCGGACCAGGCCAGCCGCGCCGATCACCCCGCTGGCCGGGTCGCGGGCCGGGTCGCGCAACCGCGCCTCGTCGATCCGCCCGCCGTCGTCGGCGGCCAGGGCCTCGCGCAGGCCGGCCCGGCGCAGCGCGGCCGGGGCCCGCTCCTCACCGCGCCCTGCGCCGGAGGAGTCCAGCGGCGCGTCCACGATCATCCAGCGCACGTCAGCAGCGTACCGGCGCGGCGGGCCGTCCCGGCCGCATTCTGTGGCGAGGCTGGGAGTCCGCCAATGTGCCCGCGACACGGATGGCGATCAGCGTACGGTGAGGGACAAGTCCGGCTTTCTGGGTCAAAAGTCTCACCGCTGCATGCTCGGGACGCCGGTGTCGAGACGGCGAGGGCAAGGAGCGATCGGTGGAACATCTGGCCTACCTGGACGCGGGATCCGGCAGCCTGATCGTGCAGGCGGTCGTCGGCGGGGTGGCCGGCGCCGCGGTCGCCGCGAAACTCTACTGGCGACGCCTGGTCGACCGGTTCCGCCGGCAACCCACCGACCAGCGGTAAGCGGGCCGACCCCGACGATGGCGATCTCACCCACCGAGGTACGGCCCGAACCGGCCTCCTTCCGCGACCCGGCCAACCGGGTCTTCCACGTCGGCGACGAGGTGCTGCGCGGGCTGGACCCCCAGGCCGCCACACACTGGCGGGCGCTGACCGGCAGCACGTTCTTCCCGGCGCTCGTCGCCGCCCGCAAGGTCTGCGCCACCGAGGACGCCCCGCCGACCCTGGTGCCCGCCACGACCGGTGCCCCGTGGGCCGCCGTGCTGCGCCACGAGCGCATCCCGTTCGTCTCCCACCCGTACGAGTGGTCGTTCGGCATGCTGCGCGACGCCGCGCTGCTGCACCTGGAGATCCTGCGCGCCGCGCTCGGCGAGGGCTTCACCACCAAGGACGGCTCGGCGTACAACCTGCAGTGGCGCGGGGCGGAACCGGTCTTCATCGACATCGGCTCCTTCGAACCGGTCCGCGACGGCGAACCGTGGGCCGGTTACCGGCAGTTCTGCCAGACCGTGCTCTACCCGCTGCTGCTCACCGCCCACCTGGGCGTCGACTTCCAGCCGTGGCTGCGCGCCCGCGTCGACGGCATCGAGGCCGACGAACTGCGACCACTGTTCGGCGGGACCCGCCGACTGCGCCCCGGCGTGCTGACCCACCTGCACCTGCACGGCGCGATGCAACACCGCAACGCCGCCGCCAGCACCACCGAGGTCCGCGACCAACTGCGCGCCGCCGGCTTCTCCCGGGAGCTGCTGCTGGCCACCGTACGCGGCATCGAGAAACTGGTCCGGAAGCTGGAGCACCGTCCGGCCGGGAGCCACTGGTCGGACTACCAGGTCACCTGCGGCTACTCGGCCCGCGACCGGGTGGCCAAGGAGCAGTTCGTGGTCACCTCGGTGGCCTCCGGCACCCGCCCTCGCCTGGTGCTCGACCTCGGCGCGAACGACGGCCGGTACTCCCGACTGGCGGCCGGGCACGCCGACTACGTGGTCGCCGTCGAGCAGGACCCGGCAGTGGTCGACGAGCTGTACCGCAAGCTGCGCTCCGAGGGGCAACGCCGGATCCTGCCGCTGGTGCTGGACCTCGCCGACCCGTCCCCGGGGGGCGGCTGGCGGGGCGTCGAACGGGCCGGCTTCGCCGAACGGGCGTCCGCCGACGTGGTGCTCGCCCTGGCCGTCGTGCACCACCTGGCGATCGGACGCAACGTGCCGCTGCCGGAGGTCGTCGACTGGCTGGCCGGGCTGACCGCCCCGGGTGGCACGGTGGTGGTCGAGTTCGTCCACCCGGAGGACCCGATGGCCACCCGACTGCTGGCCAACAAACCCGGCGGCCTCTTCCCGGACTACCGCCGCGACGCCTTCGAGACACTGCTCGCCGGCCGGGGACGCATCACCGAGCGGCTGGAACTGCCCTCCGGCACCCGCACGCTCTACCGAACGGTGATCGGTGGCTGAACCGGTCGCCGCCACCGGGCCGCCTCCCGACGAGCGGTCCGGCCCCGGCGGCCCGTCGGCCCCGGACGTCGGTCGGTCGGACGAGTCGACCGGCGGGCGGTGGGATCGGGGCCGGCGCGGTGAGCTGGGCCGGGCGCTGGAGGTGACCGCGCTGGTCGGACTGGTGGTCACCCAACCACTGCTGGACGTGCTCGGCCGCAGCCCCGACTTCTTCCTGTTCCACCGCGCCGACCCGGCCGAGATCCTGCTGCTGCTCGCCCTGGTGGCGGTGCTGCCCACGACCGGGGTGGTGCTGCTCGGCGCGCTCAGCCGAGTGGCCGGCCGGACCGCACGCGCCCTCACCCACAGCGGGCTCGTCGGGCTGCTGCTCGCCGCCCTCGCCGTGCAGGTGGGCCGACACGTGACGCCGCTTCGGGGCGTACCCCTGCTGGTGGTGGCCCTGCTGGCCGGGGCCGGAGGCGCTGTCGCACACCGGCGCCGGCGGGCGCCGCGTCTGGTGCTGCGCCTGGCCGCCGCCGGACCGGTGGCCTTCGTGGCGCTGTTCCTGTTCGTGTCGCCCACCTCGGCGGTGGTCCTGCCGCGCGGCGACGGCGGCGCGGTGGGCACCGCGCAGGGCTCGGGCGTGCACCCGCCGGTGGTGATGCTGATCCTCGACGAACTGCCGCTGGTCAGCCTGCTCGGCACCGACGGGAGGATCGACGCGACGCGGTTCCCGCACTTCGCGGAGCTGGCCGACGCCTCCACCTGGTACCGCAACGCGACAGGTGTCAGCGGGTGGACGCCCAACGCGCTGCCCGCCATGCTCACCGGCCGCTACCCGGCGAAGCCGGTCGCCCCGCACTACTCGCAGTACCCGGACAACATCTTCACCGCCTTCGGCGGCCTCTACGACATCAGGGCCGAGGAGAGCATCACCCGCCTCTGCCCGCCCAGCCGGTGCGAGCAACCGGTCACCCCGGAACAGGGGCTCGGCGTCCTGGTCCGGGAGACCGGCAAGCTCCTCGGCCGGGTCGCCGGGCCCACCGACAGCGCCGTCGACCCGGAGGACTCCTACCGGGAGCAGACCCGCGCCGAGGCCGGCCTGGACGCCGCCGAACCGGCACCGGCCGACCCGAAGTTCCGCTGGGACAGCCTGGACGACAACCAGCCCGCCCGGTTCACCAGCTTCCTGGCCGGGCTGAAACCGGCGCCCCGGCCCACACTGCACTTCCTGCACCTGCTGATGCCGCACTCACCGTGGGCGTACCTGCCGTCCGGGGCCCGCTACGACGCCCCCGAGGACCTGCCCAACGACGGCGCCGGCTGGGTCGACCTGGCCCGGCAACGCCACCTCGCCCAGCTCGGCTACACCGACCGGCTGATCGGCGAGACCCTGCGGACGCTGCGCGCCAGCGGCCTCTACGACCAGTCGATGCTCGTGGTGACCGCCGACCACGGCGTCAGCTTCCGCCCGGGCGCCCAGGGCCGGGGGATGGACGCGATCAAGGCCGCCGCCGGTGAGGTCGCCTGGGTGCCGATGTTCCTCAAGGAACCCCGGCAACAGACCGGCCGGGTGGACGACCGCAACTGGGAACACGTCGACCTGCTGCCGACCGTCGCCGACGAGGCCGACATCCGGCTGCCCTGGCACGTCGACGGCCGCTCCGCCCGACAGGCCCCGCGCGCCGACGGCACGAAACACTTCTACGACCGCCCAGGCGTTCCGACCACCTTCCCCGGAGGCGTGCCCACCCCGCCACCGCTGCCGACCCCGCACCCCCTGGTCGGCACGCAGGTGCGCGCCGGCCCGCCCGGCGGCAACGCCCGGGTCGCCGACCTGGCCGCGTTCACCGCCATGGACCCCGACACCGGGACCCTCCCGGCGCTCGTCTGGGGTGACGTGCCGGAGAAGATCCCGGACGGCACGCTGCTGGCCGTGGCCGTCAACGGCCGGATCGGCGCCGTCGTCCCGGCGGTGCCCGCCGACCCCGGCGGACGCCGGTTCGCCGCACTGCTGACCGACGACAGCCTGTTCCGCGCCGGCACCAACCAGCTCGACGTCCTCCAGGTCACGCCGGACGGGACGCTGCGACGCCTCGCCCTGTCGTGACCCGGCCTCGGTCTGGTCCCGGTCGGGCTGCCGGCCCTCTCCCGGCTGGCTTGCCGGCTCGGTCCCGGTCGGGTTGCCGGCTCGGTCTCGGCCCGCTCCCGGTAGCGTCCCGACCAGCGGGAGGCCGGGTTTCCCGGCGGCCCGGTCGGGAATCGGGTGACGCATGCCTCACCGCAGAACCATGGCGGGCGTTGTCCACCGGGCCGCAATTACGGTAGAAGCGAAGGCAATTCAACGTAGATCTGCCGGCGAAGCGAGGAACCACATGACGGAAGTCAAGCTCGATCACCCCGGTGGGCAGCTGTCGATGCCGGTACATCCAGCGGTCGAGGGCCCCGCCGGTATCGGGGTGAGCAAGCTGCTGAAGGAAACCGGGATGACCACGTACGACCCCGGTTTCGTCAACACCGCGGCCGCCTCATCCGCGATCACCTACATCGACGGCGACGCGGGGATCCTGCGTTACCGGGGATACCCGATCGAGCAGCTGGCCGAGAAGTCCTCCTTCCTGGAGGTCTCGTACCTGCTCATCTACGGTGAGCTGCCCACCGAGCAGCAGCTGACCGAGTTCTCCGAGTGGATTCGGCGGCACTCGCTGCTGCACGAGGAGATGCGTCGCTTCTTCGACGGCTTCCCCCGGGACGCCCACCCGATGGCGGTGCTGTCGTCGGCGGTGAGCGCCCTGTCCACCTTCTACCAGGACAGCCTGGACCCGTTCGACTCCGAGCACGTGGAGATCTCCACGGTCCGGCTGATGGCGAAGGTCCCCACCATCGCCTCGTACGCGTACAAGAAGTCCATCGGGCAGCCGCTGCTCTACCCGGACAACTCCCTCGGGTACGTCGACAACCTCCTGCGGATGACGTTCGGCGTGCCGGCGGAGCCGTACGAGGTCGACCCGGTGATGTCGAAGGTGCTGGACATGCTGTTCGTCCTGCACGCCGACCACGAGCAGAACTGCTCCACGTCGACCGTCCGCCTGGTCGGCTCCAGCAACGCCAACCTGTTCGCCTCGGTCTCCGCCGGCGTGAACGCCCTGTTCGGCCCGCTGCACGGCGGCGCCAACCAGGCGGTGCTGGAGATGCTTCAGCAGATCCACGCCGGCGACGGCGACGTCCGGTCCTTCGTCCGCAAGGTCAAGGACAAGGAGGACGGCGTCAAGCTCATGGGCTTCGGCCACCGGGTCTACAAGAACTACGACCCGCGGGCGGCGATCGTCAAGAAGGCCGCGCAGGACGTGCTGGGCCGCATGGCCAAGCCGGACCCGCTGCTGGACATCGCCATGGAGCTGGAGGAGATCGCGCTCGCCGACGACTTCTTCGTCTCCCGGCGGCTCTACCCGAACGTGGACTTCTACACCGGCCTGATCTACAAGGCCATGGGCTTCCCGACCAAGATGTTCACGGTCCTGTTCGCGCTCGGTCGGCTGCCCGGCTGGATCGCCCAGTGGCGCGAGATGATCAACGACCCGGAGACCAAGATCGGCCGTCCGCGGCAGGTCTACGTCGGTGCCGCCGAGCGGGACTACGTCCCCTTCAACGAGCGCTGACCTCCATCGCTCTCAGCACCACAGTTCGTCGCACGATCGCAGGCCGCCGACCCACTCGGGTCGGCGGCCTGTCGCCGTCCGTCGGTGGCGTCGGCCTGTCGCCTTGCGTCGGTGGCGGGGTGGCGGGGTGGCGGCCCCGGCCCGGTCAGGTGGGCTTGATCGACTCGGCTTCCTGGAAGTCGGGGCATCGGCGGCGCTGGGATACCGCGCCTTCACGGAAACCGAGTCGATCAAGCGCGACTCCCGACCCCGGCGGGGGTCAGAAGGCGGAGATGTCCTGCGTCCGCTCGCTGCGGCTCAACGCGCTGATCAACGCGGACTGCCCGCGGCGGCGGACCGCCAGCCGGACCAGCAGGTCGCGGACGGGGTCGAAGACCTCCGCCGGGAACTCCGGCGTGGGTACGCCGGTGCTCACCGCGAGGTCGTCGGCGTGGACCACGATCTCCACCTGGCGGGTGAGCAGGAAGTCACCGCGCCGCAGGGCCCAGCCCTGCCACGGAATGGGTACGACGTCCCGGGCCGCGCCACGCCCCAGCAGATCGCCCGCCTCCTGCACTGCGGCGGCGGATCGGGCGTGCAGGTCGGCGGGACCTCGGGCCGCGTCTTCCTCGTCGTTGCTCGCGGCGACCGAGGCGGCGTCCGGGGTGCCCTCGCTGACCCAGGCAGCCCGCTCGTAGTGACTATCGGCCGACTCCAACACCGGCAGGTCACTCGGCCTCGGCAGCAACTCCGCCGCCCGGATCGCCTGACGTCCCAGGTGGCACGCCAGCCCGCCGACGGACAGGTGCGGGAGCGCACTCGGGCGCGACCACTGCTCCGACACCTCGGGGCGGCGGATCAGGTCCAGAGCGATCGAAGCGGCAACCGGGAACGCGGCATCCAGTGCGTCGACAGGGCGAGACATCCGCACATTCTGGCAGCGTGCCCCCCGCCGCGCGACGCGACCCGGTCCGCGCCGGACGGGCGCTACCGGGCGTCGACGTCGCGCGCGCCAGGCTGGCGTGATCGACTCGGTTTGCAGGAAGTCGGGGTGTCCCAGGCGCAAGGACACCCCGACTTCAAGGAACGCGAGTTGATCAAGCGCCGACGGGCCCGGGCGCTGAACCACCGGCGGGCCAGCGCGACCCCGGGCCAGCGCGGCCAGCCGATCAGCGACCCCGGGCCAGCGCGACCCCGGGCCAGCGCGGCCAGCCGATCAGCGACCCCGGGCCAGCGCGACCCCGGGCCAGCGCGGCCAGCCGATCAGCGACCCCGGGCCAGCGCGACCCCGGGCCAGCGCGGCCAGCCGATCAGCGACCCCGGGCCAGCGCGACCCCGGGCCAGCGCGACCCCGGGCCAGCGCGGCCCGCGGATCAGCGCAGGCCGGCGGCGGCCAGCAGGTTACCGTCGGGGAGCGCCGGTAGCGCACGACCCTGGGACATCCGCCGCTCGGCGCGTTCGGCGGTGAACGCGGCGTCGGAGTGGATGGCGGCGGCGTAGCCGGCGGCGGTGCGGTGGGCGATCGCGGACCAGCCGTACTGGTCGTGGACCATCCGACGGGCGCGGCGGGCCATCACCCGGGAACGCTCCGGGTCGGACAGGAGCGTGTCGATGGCGTCGGCGAGCCCGTCCGGGTCGTGCGGGCGGAAGGTCATCCCGGTGACGCCCGGTTCGACGATCTCGGCGAGGCCGCCGGTGGCGGCGACGGCCAGGGGAGCGCCGGCCGCGGCGCCTTCCAGTGCCACCATGCCGAACGGCTCGTAGATGCTCGGCACGGCGAAGCAGTCGGACGCGGCCATCAGCGCGGGCAGGTCGCTGCCGCCGAGGAAGCCGGGCATGGTGACCATGCCGCCCAGGCCGCGGCGGTGCACCTCGGCCTCCAGTTCGGCGCGGTACGGGCCGTCGCCGGCGATCACGGCGCGCAGCCCGGGGTGGCGCTCGCGCAGTCGGGGGAGTGCGGCGATGAGGTGCTGGACGCCCTTCTCGTAGACGAGGCGACCGGCGAAGGTGACCAGCGGGCCGTCTCCGGCGAACCGGGCCCGGGCGGCGGCGACCGCACGCGAGGGCACCCGCCAGCGGTGCGGCTCGACGCCGTTGGCGACCACGTCGACGCGTCCGGCCGGTACGCCGAACAGCGCGTTCACCTCGTCGCGCATGTAGCCGGAGCAGACGATCACCCGGTTGGACTCGCTGCTGAGCCACTGCTCGACGCCGTGGATGGTGCGGTTCATCTCCTCCGGCAGCCAGCCCTGGTGCCGCCCGGCCTCGGTGGCGTGGATGGTGCTGACCAGCGGGATGTCCAGGTGGTCGCGCAACGTCATCGCGGTGTGCGCGACGAGCCAGTCGTGGGCGTGGATGACGTCGTACGAACCGGCCTGGGTGGCGCGCAGCGCGGTGCGGGTGAGGGTGTGGTTGAAGGCCATGGTCCAGGCCAGCAGCGAGTCGGTGGCGAGGGGGAAGGTGACCGGGTCCTCGGGGGCGCGCAGGATGCGCACGCCGTCGGCGTACTCCTCCAGGGGTGCGCCCTCGGTGTGGCGGGTGACGACGGTGACCTCATGACCGGCGGCGGCGAGAGCCACGGAGAGCGCGTGCACGTGGCGGCCGAGGCCGCCGACGAGCACCGGCGGGTACTCCCAGGACAGCATGAGGATGCGGCGGGTCTGCGGGGGCACCCCGGGGCCGGACTGCGCGGGCACGACCGCGCCGGGCTGCGCGGGGAGGCCGGGCGCTGTCGAAAGCTGGGGCCGGGAGGTGAGCGTGGGCCGGTGGGCCCGGTCCTTGGTGGTAGCGGTCTGCTCGTCGACCCGCAGGGTCACGTCGATCTCCGTCCAGGGCAGGGTGGTGCGCGCCGACATCGGTGGCGGCGGAGCGACAGGTGGAAGGGCGGCCGAGGGCCTGGCGGGCACGCGCGCGAACGCTTGCCCCGGGTCAAGGAAAGTCCATCGGGCCCAAGAACGCATCTCGAAAACGGCCATCGTGACGGAGGACACCCGAGGGTTTAACGCGCATCAGACGGGTGGTTTCCGGGCACTGGCTGAAAGGATGGATTGGCGCGCCCGGGCCGGGGGCACTACCTGCGTGCGCGCGGGCAGCCTCGGCCGGCGCGCACATCACCATGGGTTGAAGGAGCGACATGCAGGTCTGGCCGGGCGAGCGGTACCCCTTGGGCGCCACCTACGACGGGATGGGCACCAACTTCGCCATCTTCTCCGAGGTCGCCGAGCGGATCGAGCTGTGCCTCTTCGACGAGTGGGACACCGGCGCGGAGCGTCGCGTGGAGCTGCGCGAGGTGGACGCGTACGTGTGGCACGCGTACCTGCCGGGCATCGAGCCGGGGCAGCGTTACGGCTACCGGGTGTACGGCCCGTACGACCCGGCGAACGGGTTGCGCTGCAACCCGCACAAGCTGCTGATCGACCCGTACGCGAAGGCCATCGACGGTGACATCCAGTGGGACCCGGCGGTCTACGACTACGTGCTGGACGAGCCGGAGCGGATGAACGAGACCGACTCGGCGCCGTTCATGCCGAAGTCGGTGGTGGTCAACCCGTACTTCGACTGGGGCAACGACAAGCCGCCGCGCACGCCTTACCACCACTCGGTGATCTACGAGGCGCACGTACGCGGGTTGACGATGCGGCACCCGGACATCCCGGAGGAGCTGCGCGGCACGTACGCGGGCATCGCCTCCCCGCCGATGATCGACTATCTGACCCGGCTCGGGGTGACGGCGATCGAGCTGATGCCGGTGCACCAGTTCGTGCACGACCACCGGCTCAACGATCTGGGGCTGCGCAACTACTGGGGCTACAACACGATCGGCTTCTTCGCCCCGCACCACGGCTACTCCGCGCTGGGCCGGCTCGGCCAGCAGGTGCAGGAGTTCCGGGGGATGGTCAAGGCGCTGCACGCGGCGGGCATCGAGGTCATCCTCGACGTGGTCTACAACCACACCGCCGAGGGCAACCACCTCGGGCCGACGTTGAGCTTCAAGGGCGTGGACGCCCCGAGCTACTACCGGCTCAGCGAGGAGGACCGCCGCTACTTCGTCGACTACACGGGCACCGGCAACAGCCTCAACGTGCGCAGCCCGCACTCCCTGCAACTGATCATGGATTCGTTGCGGTACTGGGTGACCGAGATGCACGTCGACGGTTTCCGGTTCGACCTCGCGGCGACCCTGGCCCGGGAGTTCTACGAGGTGGACCGGCTGTCCACGTTCTTCGAGGTGGTGCAGCAGGACCCGGTGGTCAGCCGGGTGAAACTGATCGCCGAGCCGTGGGACGTCGGGCCGGGCGGCTACCAGGTGGGCAACTTCCCGCCGCTGTGGACGGAGTGGAACGGCAAGTACCGCGACACGGTGCGGGACTTCTGGCGCGGTGAACCGGCAACCCTGGCCGAGTTCGCGTCGCGGATCTCCGGCTCGGCCGACCTCTACCAGGACGACGGCCGTCGACCGTTCCACAGCATCAACTTCGTCACCGTCCACGACGGGTTCACCCTCAACGACCTGGTGTCGTACAACGACAAGCACAACGAGGCCAATGGCGAGGACAACCGGGACGGCGAGAGCCACAACCGGTCCTGGAACTGCGGCGTCGAGGGCGACACCGACGACGAGGCGATCCTCGCCCTGCGGGCCAAGCAGCGGCGCAACTTCCTGGCCACGCTCATGCTGTCGCAGGGCGTGCCGATGATCGGCCACGGCGACGAGCTGGGCCGCACCCAGCGCGGCAACAACAACGTCTACTGCCAGGACAGCGAGTTGTCCTGGGTCGACTGGGACTCCGTCGACGAGCAACTGTTGGAGTTCGTCCGCACGCTCACCGACTTCCGCAAACGGCACCAGGTGTTCCGCCGCCGCCGCTTCTTCACCGGCCTGCCGGTCGGCGGGCGCGGCACCGACGAGCCGCTGCCCGACCTGGCCTGGCACACCCCGGACGGGCGGGAGATGACCGGTGAGGACTGGGGCAACGACTTCGGCCGCTCGGTGGCCCTGTTCGTCAACGGCGAGGGCATCCGGGAACGCGGCCAGTACGGCCAGCGGCACCACGACGCGTCGTTCCTGCTCTGCTTCAACGCCCACGACGCGCCGTTGGACTTCACCCTGCCCGGCAGCGAGTACGGCCAGAAGTGGGAACGGGTGATCAGCACCGCCGACCCCGAGCCCGACGACGCGACGGTGATCAGCGCGGGCGGCACCATCCGGGTGCCGGACCGTTCCCTCGTGGTGTTGGAGAGGACGATCTGACATGCCGGCCACCCCTCCGAAGGCCACCTACCGCATCCAGGTCCGCCCCGGCTTCGACCTGGACGCCACCGCCGCGATCCTCGACTACCTCGCCGACCTCGGCGTCAGCCACCTCTACACCGCCCCGCTGCTGACCGCGACGCCCGGCTCGCAGCACGGCTACGACGTGGTGGACCACCGGGAGGTCAACCCGGAGCTGGGCGGGGAGGCCGCCCGGCAGCGGCTGCTGCGCGCCCTGCGCGACAAGCGGCTCGGGCTGGTCGTGGACATCGTGCCCAACCACGCCGGGGTCGCCGTCGCGCCGGCCAACCCGGCCTGGTGGGACGTGCTGCGCCGGGGGCGCGACTCGTCGTACGCCGACTGGTTCGACATCGACTGGGACCGGGGCCGCCTGTTGCTGCCGGTGCTGGCCGACGACCCGGCCGCCCTGGACGACCTCAAGCTGGTCGACGGTGAGCTGCGCTACCACGAGCACCGCTTCCCGATCGCCGACGGCACCGGCGACGGCGACGCCCGCGCGGTGCACGACCGGCAGCACTACGAGCTGGTGTCGTGGCGTCGGGGTGACGCCGAGCTGACGTACCGCCGGTTCTTCGCCATCACGACCCTGGCCGGTCTGCGGGTGGAGGACCCGGCGGTGTTCGCCGCCACCCACGAGCTGATCCTGCGGTGGGCCGCCGCCGGGGAGGTCGACGGCATCCGCGTCGACCACCCGGACGGCCTGCGCGACCCGGGCGGCTACCTGGCCCGGTTGCGGGAGGCCGCGCCGGACGCCTGGCTCGTGGTGGAGAAGATCCTGGAGTACGGCGAGGAGCTGCCGGACTGGCCGGTGGACGGCACCACCGGCTACGACGCCCTGGCCATGGTCGGTGGGCTCTTCATCGACATCGACGCCGAGGGCGACTTCACCGTCCTGGACACCCAGCTGAACGGCAAGCAGATCTCCTGGGCGGACCTGACCCACTCCACCAAACTGGCCGCCGCCACCCGGCTGCTCGCCGCCGAGCTGACCCGGTTGGCGGCCCTCGCCCCCGAGGTGCCCACCGAGCAGGCCCGCGCGGCGCTCGCCGAGCTGGCCGCCGCGTTCGACGTCTACCGGGGCTACCCGCCGCACGGCGCCCGGCACCTCGCCGCCGCCCGCTCCGAGGCCGGTCGCCGCCGCCCCGACCTGGCCGGCGCCCTGGACGCTGTCACCCGCCGCCTGCGCGACCCCCACGACGAGCTGGGCATGCGGTTCCCGCAGCTCACCGGCGCGGTGATGGCGAAGGGCGTGGAGGACACCGCGTTCTACCGGTGGACCCGGTTCGTGGCGCTCAACGAGGTCGGTGACAGCCCCACCCGCTTCGGGGTGCCACCGGCGGAGTTCCACCGCAACGCCTCCGCCCAACAGGTCCGCTGGCCGGCGAGCATGACCACCCTCTCCACCCACGACACCAAGCGCAGCGAGGACGTCCGCGCCCGCCTCGCCGTACTCAGCGAGCTGCCGGGCCGGTGGGCGGAGCAGGTCAAGAGCTGGATGGAGTACGCTCCGCTGCCCGACCCGGCGTTCGCCCACCTGCTCTGGCAGACCGCCGTCGGCGCGTGGCCGATCGAGCGGGAGCGGCTGCACGCGTACGTCGAGAAGGCCGCCCGGGAGGCCGCGGCCTCGACCAGCTGGGCGGACCCGGACCCGGTCTTCGAGCAGGCGCTGCACAACGTTGTCGACCGCATGTACGACGACCCGAGCCTGCACGACGAGCTGACCGAACTCGCCGCCGCGATCACCCCGGCCGGTTGGTGCAACTCGCTGGGGCAGAAGCTGATCCAACTCACCATGCCCGGGGTGCCGGACACCTACCAGGGCACCGAGCTGTGGGACAACTCCCTGGTCGACCCGGACAACCGCCGGCCGGTCGACTTCGACGTACGCCGAGAGCTGCTGGCACGCCTCGACGGCGGCTGGCGTCCCCCGGTCGACACCGACGGAGCGGCGAAGCTGCTCGTCGTGTCGCGGACGCTGCGGTTGCGGCGGGCGCACCCGGAGCTGTTCACCACCTACCGGCCGGTGCCCGCGCACGGGCCGCAGAGCCGTCACGTGGTGGCGTTCGACCGGGGTGGCGCGATCACCGTGGCGACCCGCCTGCCGCTGGGGCTGGCCCGCGCCGGCGGGTGGTGTGACACAGCACTGTCGCTTCCTGTTCACGAAGTGAAGGACCTGTTCACCGGGCGGGTCTACAGTGGCGGAGAGACTCCGCTGGACAATCTTCTGGCCGACTATCCCGTCGCTCTCCTGGCTCCTCTCACCGCCGCCGAGGAGGCCGCTTCATGACCGAATTCTCCGTCTGGGCGCCGGACGCCTCCCGGGTGCGACTGCGCCTGGCCGACGACACCGACCACGAGATGAGCGCCGCCGCCGACGGCTGGTGGCGGGTCGACGTGCCCGACGCCGGCCCCGACTACTCCTTTCTGCTGAACGACGACGAAACGCCGCTGCCCGACCCCCGCTCCCCGTGGCAGCCTGCGGGTGTGCACGGGCCGAGCCGCCGCTACGACCACACTGCGTTCCAGTGGAGTGATTCCTCCTGGACGGGGCGGCAGCTGCCCGGCAGCATCCTCTACGAGCTGCACATCGGCACCTTCACGCCGGAGGGCACCTTCGACGCGGCCATCGACCGCCTCGACCACCTGGTGAACCTCGGTGTCGACCTGATCGAGCTGCTCCCGGTCAACGCCTTCAACGGCGAACACAACTGGGGGTACGACGGCGTCTGCTGGTATGCCCCGCACGAGCCCTACGGCGGCCCCGACGGCCTGAAACGGTTCGTCGACGCTGCTCATGCTCGCGGTTTGGGGGTGATCCTCGACGTTGTCTACAACCATTTCGGGCCCTCCGGGGCCTACGCGCCACGGTTCGGCCCTTACCTGGCCGAGCAGAGCAACAGTTGGGGCCGCTCGATCAACCTGGACGGCCCGCACTCCGACGAGGTACGCCGCTACATCATCGACAGCGTGCTCATGTGGCTGCGCGACTACCACGTCGACGGGCTGCGGTTGGATGCGGTGCACGCGCTGCCCGACACGCGCGCGGTGCCTCTGCTCGAAGAGCTGGCCATCGAGGTCGAGTCGTTGTCGACGCACCTGGGGCGGCCGTTGTCGCTCATCGCCGAGTCCGATCTCAACGACCCGCGGCTCATCACGCCTCGTGAGGCGGGTGGGTTTGGGCTGCACGCCCAGTGGAACGACGACGCCCACCACGCGCTGCACACGTTGCTGACGGGGGAGCGGCAGGGGTACTACGGGGACTTCGGCTCCCTGGAGACGTTGTCGGACGTGCTGACGGGTGGCTTCTTCCACGCGGGGACCTGGTCGAGCTTCCGCAACCGGCACCATGGGCGGCCCCTGGATGCGCGGGTGCCTGGGCATCGGCTGGTCGCCTACCTCCAGAACCATGACCAGATCGGGAACCGGGCCACCGGGGACCGGATCTCGGCCTCGCTCTCGCCTGCGCTGGTGCGGGTGGGGGCTGTGCTGCTGCTGACCGCGCCGTTCACTCCGATGTTGTTCATGGGGGAGGAGTGGGCTGCTTCCACGCCGTGGCAGTTCTTCACGTCGCACCCGGAGCCGGAGTTGGCCTCTGCGGTGCGGACCGGGCGGCGGCGGGAGTTCGCGTCGCACGGGTGGCCGGAGGGGGACGTGCCCGACCCGCAGGACCCGGAGACGTTCACGCGGTCGCGGTTGGACTGGGCCGAGCTGGACAAACCTGAGCATGCTTCGATGCTGTCGTTCTATCAGCGGTTGATCTCGCTGCGTCGTTCCAACTCGGACCTGTCGGATCCTCGGTTGCACGCGGTGTCGGTGCAGCACGGGGACCAGTTCCTGGTGATGCGGCGGGGGGACACGCTTGTCGTGGCGAACTTCGCTGGGCGGGGGCAGGGGGTGTCGCTGCCCGGGGTGGCTCGGCGGGTGCTCCTGGCCACCGGCGAGGGGGTCACCGTTATGCGGGACCGGATCGAGTTGCCGGCGGAGACTGCGGCGATCGTGACCCTTTAAAAGGCGCTGTATTGGCTCGAATTTCGCAAGGGCGAGGGACCTGCCATCAGTTGCTACCGATTTCGTAGAAGGACACCGGTGTCCATTTCGCCGGATCTTCAATGAAGCGGGACTACCAAAGGCGAGCCGTTTCGGTCGTGGTTGCTTCCCATGGCTTGGAAACCTTGCGCTGCTTGGGCGGCACCGGCAGAACCCCGGCTTCGGTTAGCTCCTCCACTGAGATTAGCGACCCGTCGCGAATTTGTGTTAAAAGCGAATCCTGTTCTGGTTCAAGGTCGATGAGTAGGGCCAGGACATTGAGCAAGTCGATCAATTCTCTGGTGTAATCAGCAGGCCAGTGATGTTGACCGATGCCAAGAAGGGAAGACGTTCGCCGGTCGCCCATCACTGGACGATCGCGAGTCTTGCGCCGGTAGCTGAACCATTTGTTGAGGACGTTAACGCCAGATACCTCGTACGACCACATCGCAGCTGTCACATTGCCGATGCGGCCGGTGCCGACGCGCAACTCACGGGAAGCCGCGTCGTATTGGAGCGCATCTGGCATGTGTTCGGAATCGGACGGAATTGCTGCGTTTGGAAGTACCTTAGGGGTGCGGTCTGGGGGTAGGCGAGGTGTGTGACGAGGCCGATCGGCACCATGATCTGCGAACCGTTGGCCATAACTGTGCAACCACAGGACGCGCCTGCCAATCGCAACCGCTTTGGTGAAATATTCTGGTTGGGCGGTCATGGGCATTCTCAAACCAGGCGCTCTGAGATCATCGGCAAACGTTTTCGTGAATCCTGGGTGAGCCAAGACTGCAGCAATATAAGCGAATAGGTCTTCGGGAGAGACTGGCTCGCCATATCGAAGAGCGAGCAAATCGAGCAGGCCAGGAACAATGTTCGGAATGGTGCCGTGAGGATCGAGCCAGAGCGGAAATGCACGACCGCCGCGACCATTGTAATGGTGAAGATCGGGGACTTCAGCTGTAAAGGTTGCGGCGGGACCCGAAGATGTAACAGTGTCATGGGGTGCGGTCAAGTAGATTTGTGTGCTCGACCGAACTGCCCAAAGGGTTGGATTGGGTTGATTGATTAGACGCTTACGGGAATGATCCATTGCCGATCGAAGGACCGGAAGCCGATTCGGACCGGTTCTAAGCAGGGCCCAGACTCATCTTTGATAGGAGTTTTCGTTGCCTCAAATCCGGGCAGGGCATCCATGAGCACTTTATTGATATGGCGATCCCGGGGATGCTCCTGCATAAGCTCAGGCTTCTCCGCAGACGGTGCGGCAACTAGGGTATCCCACCTCATGCGAAGACTCTCCGGGTCGGGGGCGATGACCCAAGTGCGGCCGGTCATCGTGCCTGAACCGGAATAACGTAGAAGATCGTCCAAGGTTGGATAGCTTAGCCAGCGAGCCCCACCCTTCGGAAGGAAAGGTGCCCGGAAATCTGACGGGCACTCTATCCAGCCTCCGTCTTGAAGCGAAACGTCTGCTAGCTCGGAAAATTTTGCATTCCGATTTCCGGGTTGCAGACTTCGGAAATAGACTGGTGCTGGTGTTTCGGCGCCGGAGCTGCCGTCCCGCACGGCTAGTGTTATGCAGATCGGTTGTTGCACGCCCTGAAAGAGTCGTGTGTTGACTGGAGGTTGGTGGCCTTCAGGCGAGCAATCGATGACCCAAACAGCGTCAGCTCGTCGGCGCAGGTAATCGCGCATGCGCTGGAACCCTGGACCATCTAGGAAGCCGGCCACGGTAATGAGGCAAATAACACCGCGATCTGAGTCAACATGGTGGTCAAAAACCTTCCAGGTTGCCCATCGCCAGAAATAGACGTAGGGGTTATAGAGGTGCTTGGCATGCACTCCGACCCCCCATTCTGACGGTGGCATGAAATCCGTTAGTGGCGCCGCTTGCCCGGCGGTGGGGTTCCCTGCTTCGACCCAGCCACCCTTCCCGTGGGACTTGTCTTTATAGGGTGGATTGCCAAGGACAACTAGCACGCCTTCGTCGCGCTTAATCCGATTGGCTTCCCGCCGTGATTGCGCTATGGGCTCATACCAGGTGCCAAGGCTCTGCTCCTCCACAAAAGGATTGCCCAAAGTGTTGGTAACGAATAGCCTGGGATTGATGTGCTCCGGGTTCGCGCCGAGTTCAGCCAGTTCGGCAAGGATTCGCAGCTGTGCCACGGCGAACGGACCCAATTGAAGCTCGAACCCTACGAGCCGCCACAAGGCTGCGGCCACAGCTGCCGGAACGGCTCCTTCGCCGAGGTCGTCGGCGACAGCCCGGCCAATCGAACGCACGACTTCGAGTAGGAAGGTGCCAGTACCCATGGCCGGGTCTACTAGATTGACTTTTTGGTTGGCTAGGCCGTCGGGCATCTCGAAACGGCCACGTAACGCCTCGTCAACGAGGCGTGTCATCGACTGCACGACTGGCACGGGTGTGTAGTATGAGCCTGTCTGCTTGCGGAGACTGTTGTCGTACTCCTCTAGGAAGTCTTCGTAAAAGTACAACCATGCGTCTGGTCGACCCTTCGAGATTTTTGGCCAATCGACGACTGCTAGCACGCGGGTCAATGTGGCGACAGAGGTCGCAAGTGTTCGGCTCTTTATGACCTGGTCAGTGAGGACTCGCATTGCAGTACCTATGAGGGACTGGCGGCTAGCGAGGAGCTTCGCTGCCGGGTCGATTCCCTTGTTGAGATCGATACCTTGGGCACGTGCGAGCAGAAGTCCGAAGGTGACTGCCTGAGCATAGCTGTCCGCGAATTGGCCGTCGGTGGCATCAGGGAAGAGTAGGTGCCGCCAGTCCTTTGCGAGTCCGGTCAGGGTTGGGTCCTGGCGGGCCAACTGTTCTTCGACCTCGGATCGCAGCAGCCGACATAGACGCGCGGTAGTCTCGGCGAGCTGCTTAGGGCTTCGGGGTGGCGTGGGACTCCACCCGAGATATTCCTCGAAGAGCGACAGCAGTGCCCTCGGAGCCGTCAAAACGCCAGTGGACGCTAGGTCACCGCTGAGTCGGACGATCTCGCCTGCTGGTTCGCCGTAGCGCCAAAGAGAGAATGCTAGCCCGTCGGTATAGATAAGATTCGGCAATGCCTGAAGTTTGGCCCATTGTTCTTTGTCATGCTTCCGCCGAAATTTCCGAGGATCAGCACCAATTCCTGGCGCTTTTACTTCGATAAATCCAACCAAAGTGTGCGAGTACGTGACTGCATAGTCGGGCCGGCTCTGGAGGTCAGCGAGCGAAGTCTCCCCGACAAGGTTAAGCCGGTCGCGACGATGGTTGCATAGTGCCGCTAGGTCACTCACCAGCTTTTCCAGGGGTGCCCGGAGCTGATCTTCGGGCTCACCTCGAACCGCGACGTCTGTGAGCTTGTTTGTGGCTGCTCGGCCGAACTCGGCCACCGCCGAGTCCAGCGTTAAGGGATGATCAGCCACGACACCTCCAGTGCAGACATCCAAATCCGGTGCGAGATCCATCTTGCACGCGGTGTGACAATATCTCAAGGTCATCTGACGAGAGCTTTACGAGCATCGCCAACCCGGCACCTCGTATCAAGCGGCGAATAAGTCACCCTCTGTAGTGGTTCCCTGTGGAGGTAAAACCGCTACCGGGTCTCCGGTTTCTGAGTCAAGGCGGCAGAGGGACACGCTGTTGCATCTAAGCGTAGTGATGAGGCTGTCGCGCCGCCGGCAAGGTAGGCCGGTCTGTTCTGGTGTCGGGCGTTCAACGCAGACCGGATGCGTGGAGCAACGTTGCCTGGGAGTAGGTGTGCAGCAACCTCCGCCGAGAAGAAGGCGATGTCTTCTAGCTCCTGTCCGAGCAACTGGACACCGTCAAGGTTTGCGATCGCTCCACAGTCAAATGTGAAACTGACTAACGCGTGGGGCCGCTGTCCGGCAGGAGGAGCCCAGTCCAGGACCAGGAGGTTGCCCACCTCCGCCGTTAGCCCAAGCTCCTCGCGAACCTCGCGGGCGCATGCCTCATGCGGGTATTCGCCTTCATCCACGTAGCCGCCGGGGAAAGCCCAGTGGTCGCGGTAAGTGGGCTTGACGAGCAGCACGTTGCCGTCCGGGTCGGTAATGAAGGCCGCAGCGGCGGCGTAGAAGGAAGCCAGGTTGGCGTACCAGGTGGCGGGCTCCGTCCAGGTCACCTCGGTGACGCTAGCGGATGTGTCTAGGTGCGCTCTTGCTCTAGATGGCTGCCGGCATGGCCGCGAGAGTATGCAGGACCTCGTTGACCTGGGGTGATGCCTGCTGCGGGCTGAACGTGTTAGCGAGTTCGCGGACGCGCTGTCGGACACGCGCCGAGTGGATTCCCGTGGCATGCTGCCCGAGCTTGGAGGCCCAGTCGCAGGCGGCGTCGGTGTCCCCAGCGCGGGCATAAGTCATGGCAACGAGGGCGGTGTGTAGGGCGCGCGTCCGGGTGTTCTGGCTGCCTAGGTCGAGCGCGTCGGGAGCGTGTCGAAGGGCCTGCGTGTACAGGTGCAGGTCGCCCAGGGACCTTAGCGTGGCGCCGGCTAGGTGAGCTGGGCTGAAGTAGCCGACCCAGCGTGGGCCGGAATCTGTGCCCGCCCGGTCGAGAGCACGCTCAGCCTTAGTGAGGGCGGTTTGGCAGGCACGCCGCTCGCCTGACTGTCCGTAGGCGGTAGCTGCGGTGGCGTGCAGCCGAGCGAGGACTGCGGCGGGTGCGCGGCCGGCACCATCGATAGCCGCTTCGACAAGCCGGGCCGCCTCTCGGGCGTGCCCCACGAACACAGCCTGTGTGGCGAGATTGGCCAGCAGGTGCGCACCGTAGAGGCGGTCGTCGGCAGCCTTGGCGAGCCGTATGCCGAGCGTCACATGATGTTGGGCCATGGCATGTTCGCCCGCGTCGTACGACATGAAGGCGAGTTGGCCGGAGAGCGTCGCCGCTGCGCGCATGAGGTCGCGCCCCACGGCATCGGTGTAGGTGCCGTGCAGCATGGGCGCGACCTGACGCACCAGGAAGTCGGCCATGACAGCACGCGTACGTGGAGAGCCGCTGCCGTGACGTCGGTCGAGATCGGTGAAATGGTCGGCCAGCGCGTACAGCGATTGAACATCTGTGGAGGTGACCTGTTGCCGGCCGCTCCGGCTGACCGCCTTGTCGGGCAGGTCATACCGCCAGCCAAGCGCGGCCTCTAGCGCTTTGCCGCTGTCGAACACCCCGCTGTCCTGATGGTTGAGGCGCTTGGCCAACCTCGTCCAAATCAGTTCGGCGGTATCAATCGCCCCAGCGACGGTCGCAGGGTAAACACACATGTTGATGCTCTCGGCCGTTCCAAAGCCCAGCTCGGTCACACCGACCGAGCGACCGAGCTTGCGGGCCAGTGTCTCGGCCATCGCGGCCTGCACGTGCTCACCAGGCCGGCGACCGCGCAACCACCAGTAGACGCTGGCGGCGTCGTACCGCCAGGTGCCCTGGTCGCGGCCGGTGTGATTGAGCTGTCGGGCAAAGGCAGCGTGAGAGTTGGCGTAACCGGCGGCCAGCAAAAGCCCTTCGAACGCCGTGTTCGTCACCGGTCGCGCCATCGATCCGCCTCCAGGCATCAGTCAACTACCAACAGTGACGAGCCTATGGGCTGCCGAAGTCCTATGGGGACCCGCGCAACCCTGCGCAACCCACGTCCTGAGCAGCGCAAGCGAGCGCATTACTTGCCATCTGGTCCGTTGATCGGCAGCCCGCTTCGCTAATCGCAGGTGTCCTGGGTGTCGGCGAAGTCTGAGCGTCGCATACCGGGCTGACGGAGGTGGCTATGCACGGCGACGGGTCAGCAAATCGAGGCGAGCAGTTTGAGGCGGCCGAGCGGGAGGCTGCCAAGCAGCGCCTTCTGGCCCAGGCCGAGGCGGAGCGCGTACCCGTTGACGACACGACCCGCGCGGTCCCGGACCGGCGGTGGCGGCGTGACCAACGATGACCTCCCGATCGGCCGACGCGTGGCCCGGTGGCGGGTGCGGCGGTCGATGACGCAGCAGATGCTTGCCGACCGGTTGCGCAGGTCGAAGAGCTGGGTGGACAAGATCGAGCGGGGTGCCCGCACCCTGGACCGGTACTCGGTGATCCAGGAACTGGCCCACGTCCTGCGGGTAGAGCCGGAGGTGCTACTCGGCCAGCCGCCCAGCACCCCGGCGGGCACGCCGGACGGGGTGGACGACATCCGGGCAGCGCTCGCCCGCTACGACATCCCGCAGGCTCCACCGCAGACGGACGAGCTGAGGCGGCAGGTTGGGCATGCCTGGTTGACCTACCAGCACGCGCACTACGGACAGTTGGTGCGTCTGCTGCCGGGTCTGCTCGACGCCGCTCGGGCCGCGCAGAAAGCAGAGGTGCTGGTGCAGGCGTACCGCATCACCTCGTCGCTGCTGGTCAAGCTCGGCGAGGCCGACCTCGCCTGGCTGGCCGCAGACCGCGCGATGTCCGCCGCCGGCGACGACCCGATCCTGGCGGCAAGCGCAACCATCTCGGTAACCCAGGCCCTCCGCGCCAACAACCGCAACCCCCTGGCCCTAAAGGCGGCCCTCCCAACGGCGAACCGCCTCCTCGCGCCCCAGTCCCACCCCGTCGATCATGAGGTTGGCGGGTCTGGTGGAGATCAAACCGCCCGTCAACCTCATGATCAACGTGGCGAGGGCGAGGGCGAGGGCGAGGGCGAGGGGCGGGGGCGGGGGTGGGGGTGGGGGTGGGGGTGGGGGGCAGGGCGAGCATCGGGGGAGGGCGGTGGGTGGGACGTTGCTGGTGCAGGCGGCGCTGGCCGCCGCCGGATGCGGCGAGCATCGCCGCGCCGACGAGCTGACCGACCGGGCCGCGGGCGTCGCCGCCAGCCTGAGGAGGTACGACGACACGCACCGCACCAACTTCGGGCCGGTCGCCGTCGAGCTGGCCCGGGTTCTCATTGCGGCACAACGGGGTGACGCCGCAGAGGCGTTGCGGAGGCACTCAAGCGTCGTGCGGCGGGAAGGGTGGCGGCGGTTGCCGGCCGAGTATCGGGGTGCGTACCTGGTCGACGTCGCGCGGGCTTACCTGCACCTGGGTGACGTGCGCGGGGCGGCCCGCGCCCTGGTGGACGCGGACAGTGTCGCGCCCGCTGAGGTTCGGTGCCGGGCGTCGGCGCGTACCGTCATCGCGGATGTCGCCCGGACGCAGCCGGCGCCGGCCGGCGTGGCGCGACTGGCGACGCTGGTCGGCCTCACCCGGTGAGACTCAGACGGGACCTGACCGGTTACGTGCCCGGGACCTACCTGGTCGCGGTAGCTTGGTCTGAGACGCCTGAGAACTGCTCAATCATGGCCGATGTGACGGTTCGTCGCGGCGACAGCAGCGCTATCGACGCCTGGCGCGACATCACGATCGCCACCGATGTCGACCAGCCCTGAGCGTTGGCCGCGGGCTCTGTTCCAACGTCACCATCTGACTGGAAAGCGATCATGATCGCAGCTTTGACGGGGTTCACCCAGCAGCTAATGCCGGTGAATGGCATCAAGATCAACGCTGTCACGGGGGGCTCGGGCCCGCCGGTCCTTCTGCTGCACGGCTGGCCGGAAACGTGGTGGGGTTGGCACCGTGTGATGCCGCTGCTGGCCGAGCGTTTCAGCGTGGTGGCCATCGATCTGCGCGGCGCGGGCTTCTCCGACTGCCCGCTCGACGGCTACGACAAGGCGACGATGGCGCGCGACGCGCACGACGTCATGGTTGCCCTCGGGCATGAACGCTACGCCGTGTGCGGACACGACATCGGCGGGATGGTCGCCCTGCCGCAGGCCGCCAGCTATCGGCAGGCTGTCACCCACCTGGCCGTCCTCGACGTTCCGCTCCCCGGCTGGACCGGATGGGAGGCGGCGACCGCGAGCCTCTGGCACTTCAGCTTCCACACGAACCGGGATCTACCCGAGCGCCTGATCCACGGCCGTGAGTATGACTACGTGTCGACCTTCATGGCTGAGCGGTTCTACGACCACAGCACCTTTGATCCGGCGGACATCGACATCTACGCGAAGGCGATGGCGCTCCCTGGCCGCACTCGCGGCGGTCTGGAGTGGTATCGGACCCTCGCCGCCGACCATGCGGCCGCGCTCGAGTACAAGAAGCAACCGCTGGATATACCGGTGCTGGGTCTCGGCGGGGACCAGCGCTTCGGTGCGCAGATGGTGCCGATGCTCAAGGAGTTCGCCGGCAACGTGACGGGCGGCCCGGTCGCGCGGTCCAGCCACTATCTCGCGGAGGAGCGGCCGGATGAGGTCGCGAGCGCTCTGACCGATTTCCTCGAAGCCAAGTGACACTCTGCGATCGCGCCGATCGGTCAGACAAGAAGGGAAAGCTGTCATGAGCGCACCTGTCATACGCGGCGTCAACCACATCGGCATCACGGTGCCCGACATCGAAGCCGCGAAGACGTTCTTCGTGGAAGCATTCGGCGCCCAGGTTATCTATCAGTCCTTCGGGCCGGAGGATCCGCCTCGGCAGGGGCCCGAATTCGAGCGGGCCGTTGGTGCTCACCCGGGAACGGTCGTGCGCGCGCAGGCGATGGTCAAGATCGGAACCGGACCCGACTTCGAGCTGTTCGAGATGCACGGCCCCCAACAAGCCGAGCCGGTTCGACCGAGCGACTTCGGCATCACGCACTTCGGCCTCTACACCGACGACATCGACGCATCGGTCGAGCGCCTCAGAAGGGCCGGAGGCACCCCCCTCACGGAGCCTCGCCCGATTCCTTATACGACTGAACAGGGTCCGGGAAACAGGGTCTGCTACTGCCGTACGCCGTGGGGCACGACGATGGAGTTCATCACCACGCCGGACCGCATGCCCTATCACGACCAGACGGATCTGCGTAGGTGGCAGGACGAGGAGTGAACACCTGCCTGGGGAGCCTCAGGTGCGCCTCAGCCAACGGTCGAAGAGCGCTGCCAGTTCACCGCGATGCCGTCACGGGACATCATCGGCGGCCCCGGCTCGCTAGGCTCTGCGGCCATGCGTACCTTTCGATCGGTCCGTGCCCTGGTGGCGGTCACCGGCGTGTCCACCCTGCTTCTGATGCCGGTGCCCGCCGTCGCGGCCGAGCCGGATGCGATCGCCCTGGTCGATGCGGCAACCGACGGCACACCCGGCAACGGCGGGGTCGGCGGGTCGGACATCTCCGACGACGGCAGGTACGTCGCCTTCGCCTCCACCTCGGACAACCTCGTCCCGGGCGACACGAACCAGAACACGGACATCTTCGTCCGCGACACGGAGACCGGCACCACCACCCTGGTCAGCGGTGGCCTGGACGGGCAGCCGGCCAACAACGGGGCCGAGTACACCACGGCGATCTCCGGCAACGGCCGGTACGTGGCCTTCACGTCGTACGCGTCGAACCTCGTGCCCGGCGACACCAACAACGAAGTCGACGTCTTCGTGCACGACCGCCAGACCCTGTTGACCACACGGGCCAGCGAGTTCGCGGGTGGGCGGCAGATTCAGGGCATCAGCAGCAGTGCCACCATCTCCGACAACGGCCGTTACACCGCGTTCATCATCACCTCGTTCACCGGCGACCTGGACGACCAGGGCCTCCGGCTCTACGGGCAGGTGGCGTACGTCCACGACTCGCAGCTCGACAAGACCACACGGGTGAGCTTGCAGGCCGACGGCGGCACGAACCTCTCGGCGTTCCAGGTCGTCATCTCGGGTAGCGGGCGGCGGGTGGCGTTCAGCGGGTACGGCGACTGGGTCGGCGACGGCGGCACGGACGCCGGCGTCTTCGTTCACGACCTGTCATCCGGCGCGACGGTCCGGGCCAACCTGCCGGCCACCGACGGTGACTTCCGCAGTGGGTCGAGCCCGAGCATCAACAGGGACGGCACCAGGGTGTCGTGGGAGTCGTACGAGCCGTACGTGCCGGCGGACACCAACGAGGCGGGCGACGTCTACGTCCGCGACCTGATCGCTGACACCACAGTGCTGGTCAGCGCCAGTCGCGGGAGCGCGGGCGCGGGCGACAACTACAGCACGTCCGGTCGACTGGCGGCCGGCGGTCGTTACGTGTCCTTCTACTCCCCCGCCTCCGACCTCGTTCCGCGCGACGGCAACGGCGTCGGCAGTGACGTCTTCGTGCGGGACCTCAACACCGGTCGGACGACGGCGGTGAGCACCACCGCCGCCGGGGCGACCGGCAACGGCGAGAGTTTCGACGGAGTCACCTCGGCCAACGGGAGCCGGATCGTCTTCAGGTCCAGCGCGACGGACCTGGGGGTCGACCCGGGCGACGGTCACGAACACCTCTTCGTGCGCTGCCTGCGCAACTGCTGACCGGCGAGAGCGTGCTGCCTCGGACCACGACGGTCGATGTCCCGACCGTGCGGTGCCTCCCGATCGGTGGCATGTCCGACGCGTCCTCTGCGGTGGCGAAGACGAACTGCTTCGCGCCGGGACGGTAGGGGCGGGCCATGGGCGTCCTTCGTTCGGGTGCGAAAGGTCCACCAGCGTAGGGGATCCCGAACCGCGAGCGGGGCGGGGTTTCCGGGAACGTGAGATTCGG
This sequence comes from Micromonospora sp. WMMD1155, assembly GCF_029581275.1. Lineage (NCBI taxonomy): Bacteria > Bacillati > Actinomycetota > Actinomycetes > Micromonosporales > Micromonosporaceae > Micromonospora > Micromonospora sp. WMMD1155. The sequence goes on along the minus strand of NZ_CP120742.1, from coordinate 6,633,428 downwards.
GCATGTATGTCGGCACTGCTGGAGGGGAGAGACAGCAATGCTGGTAACCGGTTATCTCGGCGCGGTGCTCATCGGCGCCCTGGTCGGCCTGCTCGGGCGACTCATCCTGCCGGGGCGGCAACGGATCGGCGTCGTCGCCACGTTCGTCCTCGGCGTCGGCTCGGCGGTGCTGGGCACCGTGGTCGCCCGGGCGCTCCACGTCGACGACGACGCCGGTGTGAAGGTGTGGGTGCTGCGCTGGGACTGGATCGTGCTCGCGATCCAGGTCGGCCTCGCGATCGTCGCCGTGGCGCTGGCGAACATGCTCACCTTCACCCGGCTTGCCGGTGGTGACGAAACCCCTCGTCGGCGGCCCCGTCGCAGCAAGGCCAAGAGCTGACGAGCCGACCCCGCTCAGTCGGCCGTCAGCCGGGCCCTACGCCGGCCGCGTGTCGCTGACGGCGAGGGCCACCAGCGACAGCGGCACGAAGACCCAGAGCTGAAGCACTGTGTACCGGTGCAGTTCCCCGCCGATGTCGGCGCCGGCCAGCTCGGCGTCGAGCGGTGGTCGGAGCGCGGCTTCTTCCAATCGACGATCGTACGATTACCGGCTGCGGGTGATCGACTTGTGCTCGACGTAGCCGGTCAGGCCGACCTTGCCGTACTCGCGGCCGAGACCGCTGGCCTTGTAGCCACCGAAGGGTCCGTCGAAGCTGATCGGCGAGCCGTTCAGCGTGACGGTGCCCGTACGCAGCCGGCGGGCGACGGCCAGGGCGCGGGCAACGTCCGCGGACCAGATTCCGCCGGACAGGCCGTACTCGGAGTCGTTGGCGATCCGCACGGCGTCGTCATCGTCGTCGTAGGCGATGACGACCAGGACCGGGCCGAAAATCTCCTCCTGCGCGATGCGCATGCCGTTGTCGACGTCGGCGAACACGGTCGGGGTGACGTAGTTGCCCTTCTCCAGGCCGGCGGGGATCTGCGGGCCGCCGGTCACCAGACGCGCGCCGTCCTCGATGCCGATGGTGATGTAGTCGATGACACGCTGCTGCTGGTCGCGGCGGATCATCGGGCCGATGAAGGTGTCGGATGCGGCCGGGTCGCCGACCTTCAGCGACTCGACCATGTCTTTCACGGCGGTGACAACCTCCTCGTAACGGCTGCGTGGAGCCAGGATGCGGGTCTGCAGGATGCACGCCTCGCCGTTGTTGCCCAGCGAGCCGAACCGCAGTCCCTGCATCGCGGCGGCCAGGTCCGCGTCGTCCAGGATCAGTGCGGCGGACTTGCCGCCCAGTTCCAGACCGACTCGCTTGAGTTGCTGCCCGGCGATCGCCGCGATCCGCCGGCCGGCGCGGGTCGAGCCGGTGAAGGAGATCTTGTCGACGTCGGCGTGCGAGACGAGGTGCTCGCTGGTCTCCCGATCCGCCGGGAGCACACTGAGGACGCCTTCGGGCAGCCCGGCCTCGTGCCAGAGGTCCGCCAGCAGCATCATGCTCAGCGAGTTCTCCGGGGAGACCTTGAGCACGACGGTGTTGCCCGCCAGCAGAGCCGGGATCAGCTTCGCGGTGGCGGCGGAGAACGGGGAGTTCCACGGGATGACCGCGGCGACCACACCGATCGCCTCGCGCCGGACGATGGTGTCGAAGGCCACCGAAGGGTCGGACGGCGCGACGATCTCCTCCCAGCCGAACTCCTCGGCCGCCTGGAGGTAGGCGTTGGTCTGACGGGTCAGGAAGGGTTGACCGATCTTGGTGAACCAGCCTGCCGAGCCGTTCTCCCTGGAGATCGCCGCGGCGATCTCGTCCGCCCGCGCGGCACGCAGCGCGTCGTAACGACGCACGACGTCTTGGCGCTCCTTCGGCGAGGTGCGCGGCCACGGACCGTGGTCGAACGCCTCACGCGCGGCGGCGACAGCCTTGTCGATGTCGGCTGGTGCGGCCTGCGCCACGCGGCCGAGCACCGACTGGTCGTGCGGGGACAGGATGTCGAGCATCAACTCCGGCGCGCTGGGAGTCACCCAGGAACCACCGATGTAGAGCTTGTCGCGCACAGTCATGTTTGATTCCTTGAGATGAGAAGGGGTGGAGGTATGCGGGCGGGGTGGATGTCGGCGCGCCGCCGGGCGGACCATCCGCGCGACGGACTCGGCGAAATCGCCGAGTCCGTCGCGGTCGGTGGAGACGCTGAGTTCGCGCCCTACCGCGTCTTCCGCGGCTCGCGCCGCCGTGAACTGCGGGGCGAGTGTCGGTCAGGCGGTGGGGTAATCCGTGGACCGGCTCACCTCGGCCCACGAGTTGGCCTCCGCTATACGGCCTTCCTCTGAGCTGATCGCGATCCCTAGTGCGTCGCTGCCGAGCAGCAGCCGGCGCGGAGGCTCCGCGGCGTCCACGGTGTCGACGATGGCGCGGGCCATGCGGTCCGGGTCGCCGGGCTCGTTCCCGGCATACTGTGCGAATCGATTCAGCCACGCGCCGACCGTCTGCTCGTAGTCAGGCGTGATGGGACCGGAGGGTTCGGCGGCCCCGGCGGCCCAGCCGGTGCGGATACCACCCGGCTCGACGATGGTGACCTTGATGCCCAAGGGGGCCACTTCGTTGGCGAGGACCTCGGAGAAGCCCTCTACGGCAAACTTCGCCGTCTGGTAGGCACCCAGGCCGGGGGTGCCGCCTACGCGGCCGCCGATCGAGGAGATCTGCACGATATGCCCGGATCGCTGCCCGCGCATCACGGGTAGGACCGCCCTCGTCACATTGACCACGCCGTACAGGTTCGCTTCGACCTGCGCGCGGAATTCCTCCTCGGGGAAGTCCTCGATCGAGCCGCTGGTGGCGTAGCCCGCGTTGTTGACCACCACGTCGATGGAGCCGAACCGCTGCACCGCCGCGGCGACCACCTCTCGGGCCTGCGCCGGGGAGGTGACGTCGAGCGCGACGGCCGCGAGACGCTCGGGGTGCTCTGCCGCCAGGGAAGCCAGCGCTTCCGGCTTGCGGGAAGTCGCCACTACCCGGTCGCCGGCCTTCAGCGCTGCGAGCACCAGTGCCTTGCCCAGGCCCTGCGAGCCACCGGTGATCAGCCAAGTCCTTGTCACCGTACGTATCCTCTCGCTTGTCATCCTCGCCACCCTGAAGCGGGCAGCAACACAACCGTAGAGTTACGGTCGCTAAATGCAACAACACCGAGGCGGAAAAATTCTGTTCCGCGACTCACATGCAGAAGATTGCCGGGCAGCTGAAACAGTCGAGTATGATCGCAGCGCCATGAGAGCCGATGCCGCCCGTAATCTAGATGCCGTCCTCCGCGCCGGAGCTCGACTTCTGGCCGAGGACCCCGGCACCTCCATGTCAGCCGTCGCCGCTGCCGCCGGAGTGGACCGCACCACCGTGCACCGCCGCTTCGCGAACCGCGAAGCCCTGCTCAGTGCCGTCTTCCAGGCCAAGCTCGACTCCGCCGAGAACGTCCTCGACGAGGCCCGCCTGACCGAGGCCCCCGTGCCCGTCGCCCTGCACCGCTACGTGGAGGGAATCGTCCCCGTCAGCCGTGAGTGGCCTCTCGACACTCGCCGCATGATGCAGAACGACCCTGCCGCCAGCATCCGCCGTCAGGAGCAGAGCGCCCGAGTCGACGCCTTCATCCGCCGATCGCGAGACGAGGGATACCTCCGCGGCGACGTGGACATGACCTGGGCGCGAACGGTCCTCGACCAACTCGTCGACGCCGCCGCCCACCAGTTCCCGACCCTGACGCCACCGCAAGCCGCCGACCTCGTCGTAGCCACCTTCATGAACGGCCTCGGCGCGGCCTGACGGTCGGAGCGATCACCACCCGCCTGGCACGGCTGGCGACTACCGGGCAGCCTCCGCTCCCGGCTGCAGGGGACAGCCGTCCAATACGATGCGGGGATGGGCAGATTCCTCGCGCTGTTCCACGGCGCGGCTGACGAGGCCGGCAAGGCCGACCTCACCGAACAGCAGCAGACCGAGTTCATCAACGCCTGGGCGTCGTGGGCGCAGGCCAACGAGAAGGCCATCATCGACCCGGGTGCTCCGCTGAACGCGAAGAAGCTGGTCACCGCGCAGGGTGTCGAGGACGTCACCGACTCTCTGACCGGCTACACCATCGTCGAGGCGGGCTCGCACGACGAGGCGGTGCAGATCTTCTCCGGGCACCCGCACCTGGGGCTGTTCGCCGGAAACTCGATCGCGGTCCTGGAATGCCCGCCCCCGCCGAGCTGACAACCCGTGCCGCCCGGCGGCGGCTTCACCGACGCCGACAGCGGCGCGTCGCGGATCACTCGAATAACGTGAGGCCGAACCGGGTTTCGGTGCACGACTGCGTGCTGCGGTTCAGGAAGTGCGCCGCGCGATGGCGGCCTCGACGCCGTCGAGGATCAGGTTGAGGCCGAAGGTGAAGTCCTGGTCCTGTGGGTCCTCGCCCGGTTCGCTCTCGAACGCGCCCGCCGCGAACAGCGGCGCGGCCTCGGGGAAGCGCTCCGGGCGGACGAGCGCGGCGAGGGCGCGGCCGTAGTTCTCCTCGACGTCGGCCTGACTCAGCCCGGTGCCGCTGCGGCCCTCCGCCATCTGCCGGCCCTGCAGGATCGCGTTGCGCACGTAACCGCTGACGACGACGAGTACGCCTGCCTTCGTCCTCGGCTGCAGGCCGGTGTCGCGAAGGACCCGCAGGAACGCGTCCATCCAGCCGATGGCGTTCGGCCCTCGGGGTGGGCCGGCGATCGGCACCTCCACGAGCCACGGGTGTTCGGCGTATCGGGCGCGGATCGCCGCCGCCCAGCGATGGACGCCGTCACGCCAGTTGTCCGCTTCCAGCCGGGGGGCGGGCCCGGTGGCGTGGTCGGTCATCAGTTCGACGAGTTCCTCCTTCGAGCCCACGTGCCGATAGAGCGACATCTTGGTGAAGCCGAGAGTCTGCGCGACCTTCTGCAGGGTCACCCCGTCCAGGCCCTCGTGGTCCGCCAGGTCCACCGCAGCGCCGACGACCCGCTCGACATCGAGTTCGGCGGGCCGGCCACGGCGTGCGGATGTCGGCAGTCGCCAGAGTCGCGCCAGGTCGGCGGGCACGTCGTCGGCCATTGACGGCATATTGTGTCCCATGGATAGTATCTCCTGTACATTAAAGCTGTCGTCGGGCCGGACGGGGAGAAAAGCATATGGACGTGTCAGCGGGCACCATCGGCGCCACGGCGAGCCCGTCGAGAGCCGGGCAGCGCCTGCACGACCTCGACGCGCTGCGGGGCTTCGCGCTGCTCGGGATCTTCGTCGTGAACATCACCTTCATGGCCTCCGGTTACCCGGGCAACCTGATCACGGACCCGGCGTTCTCGTCGGTCCTCGACGATGCGGCGCGGTTCCTGTCCGCGGTGTTCGTCGACATGAAGTTCTACATCCTCTTCTCGTTCCTCTTCGGATACAGCTTCACCCTGCAGATGGAGGCGGCTGGGCGCGCGGGCGCCGCGTTCGGGCCGCGGATGCTGCGCCGGATCGCCGGCCTGTTCATCCTCGGCGCCCTGCACACCGCGCTCCTGTACGGCGGCGACATCCTGATGACGTACGCGGTGGTCTGTTTGGTCCTGCTCGCGATGCGCCGGGTCCGCGACCGGACGGCGCTGCGCGTCGCCGGCGTGCTCTACGGGATCGTGCTGATGAGCCTGCTGGCCAGCGGGCTTCTCGTGAACTCCTCCGCGTTCCTGCCGACCCGAGCCGAGGCACTGACCAACGCCGAGAAGGCGACGGCCGCGATGCTCGGCGGATGGAGCGACGTCATCGGCCACCACCTCTCCGGGCTCCCCTTTCTGGTGCTGCAGTCCGCGACGTTCCAGGGGCCGACGGCGCTGGCGATGTTCCTGCTCGGCATGGTTGCCGGCCGACGGCGGCTCCTCGCCGGTGTCAGCGGTCACGAGCCGGTGCTGCGGCGGATCCAGTGGATCGGCTTCCCCGTGGGTATCGCGGGCGGCGTGGCGTACGCGCTGGGCGGCGGCAACGGCGAGCCACTGGCCGTGGGTGTGAGCGCGGCGACCGCGCCGCTGCTGACAGCCGCGTACGTGGCCACGCTGCTGCGGATGATGCACGGCCCGCGGTTCGGGTTCGTGCGGTCGGCCCTGGCACCGGCGGGGCGGATCGCGCTCACCAACTATCTGGGGCAATCGCTGCTGGGGCTGCTCATCTTCAGCGGGATCGGGCTCGGCCTGGCCGGGAGGGTGTCGCCGGTGGGGACGACCGGTCTGGCATTGCTGATCTTCGCGGCGCAGCTTACGGTGAGCGCGTGGTGGCTGCGTCATCACCGGTACGGGCCGGCGGAGTGGGCGCTACGGCGGGTGACGAACGGAAGGACGGCAGAGCCGGCGGCGAGCCGGAACGGCATCTCATAGAGGTGCGGCGCGCCCCGCACCGTCCCAAGCAGGACCGTGTCGCGGTGTGCCGTGGCCGCACGGACGCCGAGTACGGATCACTCGGAGAACGGGCGGATTTTCATGAAGTTCCTTCTCACGTCGGGGGGCATCAGCAACCCGAGCATCTCCGCCGCCCTCGTCGACCTGCTGGGCAAGCCGATCGCCGAGTCCACGGCCCTGTTCATCCCCACCGCCGTCCACCCCTTCCCCGGCGGAGCCGAGAGGGCGTGGAAGGCGGTTCACGGCCGCGCCGACATCCCGCTGTGCCAGCTGGGTTGGAAGTCCCTGGGGTTGCTGGAGCTCACCGCGCTGCCGACCATCCGAGAGGAGAACTGGGTGCCGGCGGTCCGGCAGGCCGACGCCCTCCTCGTCTGGGGCGGCGACGTGCTCTACCTGACCTACTGGATGCGCCGGTCGGGCCTGGCCGACCTCCTGCCGTCGCTGAGCGACACGGTCTACGTGGGGGTCAGCGCCGGGAGCATCGCGGTCACCCCGTACAACTGCGACGCCGAATTCGATCTCGGGTTCGTCCCGGACGGCAGCGACATGGCGAAGGACGCCGACCGGGCGCTGGGGCTGGTGGACTTCACGCTGTACCCCCACCTCAACCATCCGGACATGGAGGACACCGACCTGCCGACCATCCAGGAGTGGGCGTCCGGAATCCCGGTCCCGACGTACGCCATCGACGACGACACCGCCATCACTGTGGTCGGTGGCAGCGTCGACGTCGTCTCCGAAGGCGAGTGGAGACTGATCAACCCCTGACCGGGGTGATCCCGTCAGTCGAGCACCGACTCGCCGCCCGGGTAGGCGAACGAGGCGCGCAACTGGCCCTGGTTGACGGCGTCACCGGTGCGCCCGACGCGGGCCGTCGTCCGGATCACGGGTACGCCGTCCGCCTCGGTGGTGGCGACCAGCCGCTGTCCGCGTACCTCGATGGTGGTGTTTCCCGGGGTTGCCGGAACGCCGCGGGCGGTGGCGTAGGCCCGGACGACCGGGCTGGAATTGACGTAGTGGGTCCACCAGCGACCGGGCGTCACACCGTCGGGGGCGTCCACCCCGAAAAGATCCGGTCCGATGTACGTCAGGGAGTACGCGCCGAAGCCGGAGGTCTGCCCGGCGTCGTCGACGACGTACTGGTTCATGAAGACCTGGCGGTTCGGCGCCGGGTGAGCCCGTCGGGCACCAGGGCGGCCACCGCGTCGGGGTCGGCCGGAAGCCAACCGAAGTAGATCATCCTGCTGTTCACGACGAACTGCGGAGCGACGAGTTCGGTCACGAGGGGTCCTCCCGCCGGGCATCGATACGTAGCCGCGACGCTACGGAGTGGCCCGACACCCGGACAACGACGGATTGCCGACATGCGGGCGCCCGGCGGGACGCGGCGGAGGGACCACCCGTCCGAGTGGTCCCTCCGCTGGTGTGCCGGTGCGTGGCTAGACTTCAGGTTGGCAGTTCACCTGCGTCTGCTGCGGCGGGCGCAGCCTCGGGAGGGTGTTCCCGCACCCTTCCGAGGGGCCGTCCCGTCGGACGGCGTCTACTCGCAGAAGACTCGCACCGTGGCATCGGGGGAGTCCACCTCCACCGTCACGTCGTCGAGGTGCTCCACGAGGGCCTCCAACTGCTCCGGCTTGAGCTGCGTCAGGTCGATCGGCACACCCGAGTCGCTGAGTGAAGCGTTGGCCTTGACCAGGGCCTGCGGCGGGACCAGCGCCGCCAGCCGTACGCCGGCCCGCAGCAGTTGCAGTGGCACCCGCACGTTGACCCGCGACGGCTCGCCGTTGTCGGTGGCGTCCACCACCACCCGCAGGTACTTCACCTTGCCCTTCGGTCGGAGGTCGTGACCTGCCACCGCTGGTGCCTGGTCCCGTTCGAGGGCGGCGATGAGCTGCTCCGCCTCCTCCGCGGTGACCTTGCCGGCGGCGAGCATGTCGAGGATGTCCTTGCGTTGTTCGGTCATACGAACCTCTCCTATCGGATGGCCACGAGCACGGCCAGGCGGCCCTGCTCGATGTCGAAGCGGGCGCCGGGCAGCGCGGAGACGACGCGCCAACCGGCACCGAGTGCCCGCATCACACGGATGCGGAACACGAGGCAGGCCACGATCGCCGCGAGGACGACCAGGATCACGACCGGCAGGAGTACGAGCGCCACGGGGAGCACCGGGACCCAGAAGCGGAGGGGCCGGTGGTCCGGGCGGTCGACCTTGACGGTCACCAACTGCGGCATCACGATCGGCCGTCCAGCTCGGCCAACGCCTGCTGGGCGGTGATCTCACCGCGGCGCAACCTGTCGATGATGTCGGCCCGCGACGGCGCCGGATCGGTCTCGACGAAGTCGAGCATCTGGGTGATCCGGTTGAGTCGTGACTTGATCGTCGGGTAGCTCACCCCGAAGATGCGCTCCATCTCCTTGATCGACCCGTGGCAGCGCACGAACGCCGTCACGAAGACCTGGTCCTCGACGTTGAGCTGAGCCAGTTGCGGTAGCTCGAACTCGCCCTCGATCGCCACGCCGTTGCTCGCCAGGCGCACCCGCTCGACGACGAACGGCTGGCCCCGCGTCAGGCTGGTCAGTTCCTGCCAGTCCATCGCCTGCTCTTTCATATCTGAAGTTGTACCTCAGCAATACTCAACTTCAAAGAGTATGAGATTAACTTTTTTAATCGAGCCCGCATGGTGCGGCTGGCGGCGAGCGGTGGGTGGCCGGTAACGCAACCGCGGCGGGACCGGGAGAGGTCCCGCCGCGGCGGCTGGGGGCACGAGATCGCGGCGGGCTCGGGAGAGTCCCACCGCGGCCGAGGGGTGTCGCTACGGGGCGAACCAGGTGAAGGCCTGGTTGTTCGAGGTCGTGTAGCAGGTGAATTGCATCATGTCGGCGCCGTTCTGAACCGAGTTACCCTCCACCGCCAGGCACTTGCCGGTGCTCCGGTTCTTCAACTGGTAGTAGTCAGAGCCCCCGGAGCCGAAGTTCAAGATCGGCAGCCACTGGTCGTTGAGGCGGGCGTCGCCGCACACCTGCGTGACGACCTTCGCCCGCTCGGCGGAGGAGTCGCCCTGCACGGCCATGCACCGTCCGCCGTTGCGGTAGGAGATCCGGTAGTAGCCCGAGCTGGTCGTGGTGAAGGTCCAGTTGCGGTTCGTCCCGGTCTCGCAGAGGCGCTGCTCGATGACGATGTTGGTAGCCGACGAGTAACCGGCGGGGTGCAGGCAGTAGTAGTTCGTGAAGGGCTGGATGATCCACGGGCCGGAGGTGGCCGCCGCCGCCGGGCTGCCGGTGCCGATCAACGTCGCTGCGATCATGGCGAACACCGCCACCAGGACGCTCGTCGTTCTGCGCTTCATGAGGGGCCTTTCCGTTGTCCACAGTGGAGGAAGCCCGCCAAGGCTAGCGATCATGCTCGATCCACGCTAGTCCATGGCAGCCGCGCCTATCCGTTCACGACGGCCTTGAGTGCCGTGTCGGGTGCCTGCTCTGCCGGGGCAGGGAGGTCGGGCAGCATCCGAGACGGATCGACCCGCACCGTCCGGTGATGAGTTTTCCGACCCACGCCCGTCACACCTATGCCAGGACATGACGAGGCGGAAGGATGACGTGATGAGTACCGACGTGAGGGACCTCGCCGAGGTCGACGAGCCGGAGTTCACCGGGCTGGCGCAGCGGCACCGACGGGAACTGCACGTGCACTGCTACCGGATGCTCGGGTCGTTCGAAGACGCCGAGGACACCGTGCAGGAGACGTTCCTACGGGCCTGGCGGCGGCGGGAGACCTTCGAGGGCCGCTCGACGTTTCGGGCCTGGCTGTACCGGATCGCCACCAACGCCTGCCTCGACCTGCTCGCCAAATGCCGCCCGGAGCCCGCGACCGGCGGCGAGGTGCGCTGGTTGCAGCCCTACCCGGACCGGCTGCTCGACGAGCTGCCGGCGGGCGACGCCGACGAACCGGAGGCCGTCGCCGTCGCCCGGGAGACGATCGAGCTGGCGTACGTGGTCGCCGTCCAGCACCTCGCACCGCGCCCACGGGCCGCGCTGATCCTGCGCGATGTGCTCGGCTGGCCGGCGAAGGATGTCGCGGACCTGCTCGGCGACTCCGTCAACTCGGTGAACAGCGCGCTGCAACGCGCCCGCGCCGGCATGCGGGAGCACCTGCCCGCCGAACGGCAGGACTGGACCGGCGGCGACGAGGACGCCGCGACCCGTGAACTGGTACGCCGCTTCACCGAAGCCAGCGTCGCCACCGACATCGGCCGACTCACCACGATGCTGCGCGACGACGTGCGCTGCTCGATGCCGCCCACCCCGGGCCTGCACGTCGGGCGCGACGCGGTGGTGAACGACTGGATCGAGGACGGCTTCGACCGCATGACCGGCCTGCGCGGCGTCCCCACCTCCGTCAACCGGCAGCCCGCCGTCGCCTTCTACCACTGGCGGGAGCCGGAGAACGCGTACCTGCCGCTGACGCTCGACGTCCTGCGCATCACCGGCGGGGCGATCACCGAGATCGTCACCTTCCATGCCGACCGGTTCCCGACGCTCGGGCTGCCCGAGCGGCTGTCGGCGCAGCGTCCGCCTACTAGCGAACCTGAGGAGCACTGACATGACCAGCGCGAACGCCGCCCCTGCACCCACTCGGACCAACCGCCGCATCCTCGGGCTCGCCGGCACCGGCATCATCGTCACCCTCGCCGCGATCGTGGTCACCACAGCCGCCGCCGCGCTCGCCCAGGCCGTCGGCGTCGACTTCGAGATCCCCGACGGCGGGGAGAAGATCCCGCTGGGCGGGTTCGCCGTGGTGACCGGCTTCTTCTCGATCGTCGGCGTCGTCATCGCCGTCGCCCTGCTGCGGTGGAGCGCCCGCCCCGCCGAGCGGTTCCTCTGGACGGCGGTGTCGCTGACCGCGATCTCGCTCGTCCCGCCTCTGCTCGCCGGGGCGAACACCGCCACCACCGTCGCCCTTCTCGGCCTGCACCTCGTACCGGCGGCGGTCGTGATCCCCACCCTGACGCGCAGCCTCCGCGTTCGGGCCGGTTGACCCGGGCTGCGTTCGTGTCGGTTGACCCGGGCTGCGTTCGGGTCGGTTGACCCGGGCTGCGTTCGTGTCGGTTGACCCGGGCTGCGTTCGGGTCGGTCGACGCGGGCTGCGTTCGGGTCGGTCGACGCGGGCTGCCGCCGGGGCGGGACGCGGGGGGCTGGGGTTGCCGCGCCGTTGAGCGATCGGGGCCTGGGGTTGCCGGGCCGCCCCTCGGTCCGGCCCGGACGACCAGGGTGGCGGTCCGCTGTCGCATACTCGGTATGCTCTGCGAACATGCGACCTGGTGATCGGACGGTGGCACTCGCCTCCGTGGTGGGCGGCTTCCTGCTCGGCGTCCTCGACTTCTGCTGGATCAAGTGGCTGCCGTTCCCCGTCGCCGAACTCGGCAACTCCACCGCCACCTGGGCGGTCGCCGCGTTCTTCTTCGGATACTGGGTGCGGTCCGGGTGGCTTCGCGCCGCGCTCGGCGCCACCGTCCTGCTCGTCGTCGCGGTACCCAGCTACTACCTCGCGGCCGCAATCCTGCAAGGCGACGACCTCGCGGTGCTCTGGGCGCCGTCGTCGCTGATCTGGATGTTCTTCGGCGTGCTCGCCGGGGTGGTGTTCGGCACCGCGGGGACGTGGGCGCGCGGCGCGGGCTGGCGGCAGGTCGTCGGCGCGGCGCTGCCCGCAGCCGTGTTCTTCGAGGAGGCGGCCCGGTTCGTCGGCAAGGCGAACGATCCCGACTACTCCTCACTCGCGTGGTGGAACGTCGCCATCGACGTGGCGCTGGGCCTGCTGATCGTCGTGCTGACCGGCGAGTCACACCGTCGGCGGGCACTCGTCGTCGCGGTGGCCGTACCCCTGGCCGCCGCGATCCTGGTGAGCTTCGCGCTGGTCGGTGGAGCCCTCTCCTGACACCCTCGCGCCTCGCGCCTCGCGCCTCGCGCCTCGCGCCTCGCGCCTCGCGCCTCGCGCCTCGCGCCTCGCGCCTCGCGCCTCGCGCCCAAGATCCGCGCAACATCCGGGATGTTGCTGCCTCGGGCGGGCGGGAGACACCAACATCCCTGATGTTGTGCGGATCTCGGCGACGAGCAGACGAGCACTCGACCGCCGGTGCCCCGCGCGTTGCCGCCGTTGTGGTTCTCAGCCGGTCGACCGACGCGCACCTGCTGCGCGGGATTCCGTCGGATAGCCTGTGGCCCATGGAATCCGTGGACGTGGTGCTGGCCGTCGCGTGCCTCGCGGTCAGTCTCACCATGGCCGTCGTGCTGCTCCACCGGAGCCGTGGCGGCAGGCAGGTGCCCCGGATCTTCGGCCGTCCACAACCTCTCCCACGTCTGCGGGCCGCCATGTACGTCTGCCTGGGCCTCGGGCTGGGCGGTGGCTGGCTCGTGAAGGACCTCTTTCCGCCGCACTCCACAGGCGACACGGTGCTGTTCAACGTGGTGCGGGTCCTGCTGGTGGTTGCCGTCGTCACCGCCCTGCTGAGCGCGTTGCGGCACCCGCGGTCCGTCCCCGACGAGGCCGCCCGCTGAGGCAGTGCCCGCCGGACGCTAGGCGATGTGCGCGACGGCGGACCCCGTTGGGTGCAAGCGACGTCAGTCGTTCCGGGCACCGCGATCGGGTGCGGCCATGTCGCCCGTGGCGGGCGTGCCGTCGGCCAGCGCGTACCTCAGGTAGACGGTGCCCTTCGTGCCGGCCGCCGGTGGTTCGAGGAGCGTGAGGTTGGTGGGCACCTCGCCGCCGTCGAACACCTTCTTGCCGACGCCGAGCACGATCGGGTGCAGCCACAGGTCCAGGCGGTCGAAGAGCTTCTCGCGCAGAAGGGTCTGCACCAGGTTCACGCTCCCGACGACCTTCACGTGCTCGTGCCGGTCGCGGATCTCGCGCACCGCGTCGGCCAGGTCCGGGCCGAGCTGGGTGGACCCGGCCCACGAGAGGTCGGGCGTGCCCCGGGAGGCCACGTACTTCGGGATACTGTTGAAGAGCGTGGCGATGTCGTCGTCCTGGCCGCCGACCTGATGCGGCCAGTACGCGGCGAAGATGTCGTACGTCCGCCTGCCGAGCAGGAGAGCGTCGGTGCCCTCGTACGCGGCCGCGACCTGCGCTCCGGCCACCTCGTCCAGCAGAGGCGCCTGCCAGCCGCCGAACGGGAACCCCGCCGGGTCCTCCTCGGGACCGCCGGGCGCCTGCGCGACGAGGTCGAGGGTCGCGAACAGTTCGATGTGGACGAGGCCCATGCCCTGCTCCTCTGGAGGTCGTTGTCTCGACCCAGAGACTAGACCGGGGCCGGAACGTGGGCCCGTCATCGACTCGCCCGGACGGTGGCGCGTCCGCTGACCTTCGCCGGCCACTCTAGGACCGCCTCCCGCAGACTGACGGCCCCCGCACCGGAGTGCGAGGGCCGTCTCTGCCTGGCGTCGGTCAGCCGCCGGCGAAGCTCACCTCGGTGCCGCACTTGGCGTTCTGGTTGAGGCAGGACTTCACCAGAGCACCGAGGCGGGCCGGGTCCCAGGCGTTCATGAAGTCACCGTGCATGGACGACGGCTTGCCGGAGGAGAGGCTGAGACCGTCACCGCCCAACGACTGGTAGTTCACCATGAAGGACAGATCCGGCACGGCCACCGGGTACTTGCCGGTGCAGACGCCGTTCACCGGGTCGCCCATGTGTGACTTGTGGTCGGGCGAGTCGATGTTCTTGCCGTCCCAGCAGTCCTTGAAGACGAGCTGGAAGATCAGGTTGCCACCGGGGGCGCAGACCGGCCAGTTGCCGTCGGCGCTGCGGCCGATCTCGGCGCTGCCGGCGCACCAGAACTGGTTGCTCCCGGCGTTCTTCGGGGTGTCCACCTGCTTCTTCGCGTCACCCTCGACGACCCGCAGGCCCGGCGGGAAGGGCTTGACGGTGGACGGGTCCTTGACCCGCGAGCCGTAGTAGACGCGGAAGCTCTTGATCGGCACGGCCTTGCCGTCCTTGCGCAGCTCCGGGACCCAGTAGGCGCTGTTGTCACCCGGGGCGTTGCAGTTGGTCGTCTCGGAGAGCAGCTGGTCCGTCGTGGTGAAGGCGTCGATCTTCGTACCGAAGAACGTGTGCATGTGGGAGGCGCCGGGCAGGCCGGGCACGACGATCGGGTCGTCCGGCGCGGAGTTGGCGACCTCGCAGTCGGTGTGGAATTCGGGGACCCGGGTGGTGCCCGGGGTCACCGGCTTCGGCGTGATCGCGTTGAAGGCGGCCAGTTCCCTGTCCCACCGGGCCTGGTCGACAGGCACCCAGCCGCCGGCCGGCGCGCTCGGCGGCACCGACGCGGAGGCGGACGACGACGGGGTGGCGCTCGGGGTGGCCGAGGCACTCGGCGACGTGCTCGGCGTGGCCGACGCGCCGGGCGACGCGGCCGTCGCGGGGCCGAACGTGAACCAGTTCAGGTTGACGAAGTCCGACGTCGAGGTGCTCTTCAGCACGGCGAAGACGGTCTGCGGGGCGGCGGGCACGCTCGACGCCTTCGCGGTGACGGTCGTCCACTTCTGCCAGCCGCCGGTCGGGGCGATCGGGAAGTCGGCCAACAGCGTGCCGTCCTGCGCGCCGAGGCGCAGCTCGACGGTGCCACCGGCGGAGTTGTGCGAGGACACCCGGGCGGTCAGGTCGGCCCCGGTGATCGACACGCCGTCGTACCGCAGCCAGTCGCCGTCGGCGAGCCAGCCGACGTTGCGGCCGCCGTCGGCGTCGCCGGTGTTCTCGGTCTGCGCGCCGGACTGCGCCGCGAAGCCCTCCGCCTGGACCCGGCCCGGGACGGAGACCTCCTCGGCCTGGGCGCCGGCGATGTAGATGCCGCTCGCGGTCAACGCGGCGGCGACCGCGCCGGCCAGCGTGAGGCGGGTGATACGACGGCGCTTGCGCGCCCGGTCCGGCGGTGCGACATGCGCGGGGGGAGTCCGCATTACCAATTGTCCTTCGAGTCGACGGCACAGCTCATGGCGGAAAGAATTATGAGCGGGTCGAGGGATTCGCATCAACTCGTGGACGAAGAATTAAGGGAGCCATTCCGGACGCTCCCTGGTGGCCGCCTTCTCGGCTACGGATAACAGTTTTTCGGCCTTACTTCCTTAAGTTCTCGTTAAGCGTCCGGAGTGGACCACCCTGCCGCCACCTGGCCTTACGCCACTGACGCGGTCATGCTGGCCGACGGCGCTGCGGAATGTGATTCAGTCGACGGCAGATTATCGGTAATGTGAGGCGGGCAGGGCGTTATGCTCGGCCTGGTCCGTGGAAAACCGCGACCGGAGTGTTCGACGCGGACGCTACGAAACTCGGCCCGGGATGCAGTCCGGTGTGCCGCCGCGGTCGGCGTCCGTCGAGGCGCGCCGACGTCAGCCAGCCGCGCAGGACGCGGTCCGCGGGCGTGCGGGCATCCCCCACGGGGTACGCCCGGACGCCCGCCACGGCCCGCGCGGTGCCGTCCGGTCAGGGCAGGATCTCGACGTACCCGTCGCTGCCGTGCACCCGGATCCGCTGCCCGTCGCGGATCAGCCGGGTGGCGTCGAGGACGCTGACGACAGCCGGTAGGCCGTACTCCCGGGCGATCACCGCGCCGTGCGTCATCAACCCGCCGACCTCCGTCACCAGGCCGGCGATGCCGACGAACAGGGGTGTCCAGCTGGGGTCCGTGTGGGCCGTGACGAGGATGTCACCCGCTTCGAGATCGGCCTGGGCCATGTCGAGGATGACGCGGGCGCGTCCTTCGACAGTCCCGGCGGACACCGGTACACCGATCAGGGCGCCGGTCGGCACGTCGTCGCGTCGGTAGGCGCCGGTGAGGACCTCGCCGTCCGAGGTGATCACCCGGGGAGGCGTGAGCGTCTGGTACGACCGGAACGCGTCGGCGCGCCGCCGGATCAACTCGTCGTCCACCCGGTGTGTGCGCACCACCTCGTGGAACTCCTGGAACGTCAGGTAGAAGACGTCCTCCTTCTCGGCGAGCACACCGGCGCGCACGAGCCGCTCGGCCTCGTCGAGCAGGGCCTTCTTGTAGACGAGGTAGCGGCTGACGATGCCGTACTTCGGGTACTCCCGATAGCCGACGAAGGTCCGCACCCGCTCGATCATCCGCTCGGTCTCGTCGGCCTTCTGCTCCCCGTCCGGCAGCGCCCGCAGGCGCGCGAGCACCTCCTGCGCCTTCTCCCGCGCCTGCTGCTGCCCCTGCGCGAAGCGCCTCCTGGCGGCACCCGGCTCGAAGAGCCGGACGTTGTCGAGGATCACCGGCACGAGCGTGCTGGGGCGTTCGCTCCACCGTGGCCTGGTGATGTCGATCTCCCCGACGCAGCGCATGCCGTACCGGTCGAGATACGCCTCGATGGCGTCACGCGCGGCGGTCCCGCCCGGGAGTTTCGGCAGGTCGTCGAGGAAGTCGTCGTCCTCGACGCCCCGCAGGAACGCCACCACCTCCGGATGAGGGCGGATCTGGTCGGCGACGTCGAGCAACGCCAGCCCCATCTCCGACGTGATGTTGCCGGGGGCGGACAGGGTGAGGGTGTCCGCGGCGTTCTTCTCGCCCAGCCACTCGTACAGCCGGTCGTTGAGCCACCAGGTGGCCTCCATACCCGCCATGATCGCCTGCGTGTTCAGCGGCTCACCGAGGATCCGCTTGTGTTCCTCGAAGGCTTCCAGCAGGAAGTCGAACAGCGCCGTACCGCTCACCCCCGCGATGTCGCGCCGCAGGGCGGCGACGGACGCCTCGCTGCGCTCGATCAGCTCGGTCACGATGGCCGGGTCGGTTGCGATCGACGTACCGCCGGTCGGCAGCCTGGCGGGACCACCGTCACCCGTGAGCGCCGTCGGAACGAAGTCCGGGCGGTCGAGGAGCGTCTGCAACGCGTCCCTCATCAGCGGATCGGACTTCCCGACCATCTCCAGGAACCCGGCGCGGCCTGGTGCGGCCAGCAATCGGGTGGCGTCGACGAACAACCTCCCGCCGGCCTCCAGCATCGGAGCCATGGCCGTCAACTGCCACATGGACGACCCCAGCGGTTTCATGGGGTCGGTCATCATCTGCTGGTGACCGACCGAGAGGTAGACGTGGTTCTCCTGGTCGGCGGCCGGGGGGACGGGGAACAGCGTGGTGATCGGTCGGCTCTGCACGATCAGGAAGTCGTCGTCGACCAGGCACCACTCGATGTCCTGCGGACGGCCGAAGTGAGCCTCGATCCGCCGCCCGAGCCGCACGAGCCGCACGACCTGCGCCTCGGTCAGCGCCGGTTGTTCCTGCCGCCGCGGGTCGATCGGCACCTCCCGCGTACCGCCGCCGGGCAGGGCGGCCACGGCATGGTGTTTCGCGGCCACCGCGCTGGTGACCACCTCACCGTCGCGCACCGTGAAGACGTCCGGGTCGACCAGGCCGGACACCAGGGCCTCGCCGAGGCCGAAGCCGGCGTCCACTGTCGCGACCTTCCGGTCGCCCGAAACGGGGTCGGCCGTGAACAGGATTCCGGCCGCGTCCGGAAAAACCATCTGCTGTACGACGACAGCCATCTGCACCGAGCGGTGGTCGATGCCGTTGCGCAGCCGGTAGACGACGGCCCGCTCGGTGAACAGCGACGCCCAGCATCGGCTGACGTGCCGCAGAACCGCCTCCGACCCCATCACGTTCAGGTACGTGTCCTGCTGGCCCGCGAAGGAAGCCGTGGGGGAGTCCTCCGCTGTGGCGCTGGACCGCACGGCGTAGGCCGTCTCGTCCCCGAACCGGGTGAGCGCGCCGGTGATCGCCGCCGCCACGTCGCCCGGGATCGCGGTCTCCTCGATGCTCCGGCGGATCTCCGCGCTGAGCGCGCCGATCGCCTCCCGGTCGTCCGGGCCCAGGCGCGAGAGCTGGTCGAGCAGCTCGCCGACCGACGGTGCCTCCGCCAGGACCCGCCGGAAGGCGGCCGTCGTCACGCAGAACCCGGCCGGCACGCGAACCCCGTCGACGCGCGACAGGGCGCCCAGGTGCGCGGCCTTGCCCCCGACGACCGCGATCTGCGTCTCGTCCACCTCTTGGAGATCCACCAGCGGTGCGAGGTCGCTGCGGCCCTCGTCCATCGACAACACACCCACGTCGTGCCCCCCGTTGTGTCCTGATGCTGGTCCGGCCGCAGATTGTGCGCCAGGACCGGGGTCTTGCCGCAAGCCCCCAGGTGCGATATACGTTAGAAGTGGCAGGGAGGGTTATCTCCTTGCCTTTACTTTTTGGCCCGCTCGGGCGGTGCGGTGACCCGCCCGACCGCCGCACACCTCGGCCGCCCCACCAGGCCGACACCGCCGCCACCGACCGGTGCACCCGCACCGGTCGAGGAACGAGAATCGTCAGCATGCGGATCCGGATCGACGGCACCGACCTGCCCGGTCGCCGGACGGGTGCGGAGGCCGACGCGCTGCGGCGGGGCAACGTGCACGTCGGCGTCCAACGCAAGGCCGAGGTGGTCGATCTGGTGCCTGCCGACGCCGCCGACGCCACCTGGCACGTCGAGGTGACCAGCCGCGAGATCCACGGGATGCTCGACGTCGGCGGCCCGTGGGTGCACGGCCGCCCCGGTGCACGATTCCTGTACCTGAGCTGGGGCGCGGTGACCGAGGACGGCTTTGCGATGTTCCGACGAGCGAAGTTGATGTTCACCGACGTCCCGACCGAGCTGCTGCGCGCCGCACACGAGGGCGGCGGCGTGCTCGTCGGCCGGGTCGGGCTGACCGACGCCGCCGGCGGGCCGCTCTGCGCCCGGGTGCACCCACCCGCCATCGTCTGGACGGTGGAGTGAGTGCTTCCCGGTCCTAGCCGGCGATGTCGACGCCGGCCAGGGGGACGGCCCGCTGCGCGGCGAGGTGTTCGGCCTGGGCGGTGATGGCGTCGCGCGTCGCGCCCGACAGCCGCTGCCAGGGCTGCACGGCGACCGTCAACGTCCTGCCGGACTTGCGGGGACGCCAGGTGCCGACCAGTTCGCCGTCGACCAGGACGGCACCGGGGCGACCCAGCACCGGCCACAACTCCTTGGCGTGGGCGGCGTCCGGCACCAGTGTCGCCCGGTCCTTCGCCTGGAGGAACAGGTCGTACGGGCCGAGGAGGCGGGTGCCCGTGCCGTCGGCCGACTCCAGCGCCTGCTCGTCGGCGGCCAGCAGTGAGCGCACCTCACCGTCGACCGTCACCTCGACCACGTCGTCGGGCCAGCGCGCCCTGACGTCCTTGACCGGGGCGTCGAGATAGTCGGCCACGTGTTTCGGGGTGGCCGGGCCGAGCAGTCGGAGGTACCCGCGGATGAGGTCGAACCGGTCGTCCGGTGCGGGTGCTGTCGTGAACCGGGGGATGCGCCGCAGGATCGGAGGTGAGGTGTCGAGTTGCAGTTCCAGCCCGGCCCGCACGGCGGCGAGCCGGAACGGCATCTCGTAGAGGTGGGTGGCGCCGCACGGCCGGCAGAACCGCAGATACGGCTCGGGCAGCATCGTGGCCAGGCGGCCGGACACGTCCCCCTTGACCGTCGGCGTGGTGACGACGGCCCGCATCCGGGCGGCGACCTCGTCCAGGGCCGTGAGGTTGCCGATGCCGGCGGCTTTCAGCGGTCGGGACGCGTCGTAGATGCGCTTTCCCGCGTCGGCGTCGGAGAAGGGCGCGACAGCGGTCGCCACCTTCCCGACGTCGGCCCGGCGGTAGAGGTGGGGTGCACCCCGCACGGTCCACAGCAGGACCACCTCCGTGCCGGACAACGCGGTCACGTCGACTCCGCGTACCGCGAGCGCCCACCGGGCGCCCTCCGGCCCGGTGTTCTGCACCCCGATGTCCAGCACGGCGGTGTCGGCGAGCGTGCCCGCGCCCCGGTCGAGTTGCTGTGCGTGGACGCGGAAGCGCAGCACCCGGCGGCGATCGACCATGCCTGAACCCTAGAGCGTGGCGGTCAGGCCACCAGCGAAACCCGCCCGTCGTCCAGGTCGTAGCGGGCGCCCACGACGCTCAACGCCCCCTGGTGCACCTTCTCGGAGATGATCGTGCTGCGGGCGCTGAGGGCCGCCACCTGGGCGACGATGTTGGCGCGGACCCCGTTCTCCACCGGGTCGCCGGGCTGGCCCAGCACCGGCTCGACGATCGGGCGCAGGGCGTCCACGATCGTGCCGATGTGCCCGGGGGCGGTGCCGCCGCTGTGGATGGCGTCGATGGTGGCGGTGATCGCGCCGCAGCGTTCGTGGCCGAGGACGACGATCAGCAGGCTGCCGAACTCCTCGACGGCGAACTCGATGCTGCCCAACAGCAGGTCGTCCACGATGTTGCCGGCCACCCGGTTGTCGAACAGGTCACCGAGCCCCTGGTCGAAGAGGACCTCGGGGGCCACCCGGGAGTCCGCGCAACCCACGGTGACGGCGAACGGGTGTTGACCGGCGGCGAGGCGGTGCAGGTCGGCCAGGCCCTGGTGCGGGTGCCGGCCGTGCCCGGAGGTGAACCGCCGGTTGCCGGCCCGCAGCCGACGCAGCGCCTCGGCCGGAGTGTCGACCGGGTTGTCGGCGGGTGTCGCAGCGGCTGCGGACGGGCCGGCGGCGGCTGCGCCGAGCGCGACGGCGGCGGCGCCACCAGCGGTCAGCAGCGAACGGCGGGACAGGTGGGAACGCGCCACTGTCATCTCCCTGAGGTGAGGCAATTCGCTCCCTTCCTACCAGGCCGCCGTCCACAAGGGTGGAACGCGAGGTGATCGATAAGTCACACCGACGCACCCCGGGCCCGGGGAGGCGGCTCCCTCGACGTGGGGATCCGCCCGTCCCGCCGTTGCGGCCGACCTGTCGGAGAGCGGTTCGCAGGACATCTTCACCCCCACGGGTGTGCTGGTCGGTCTCCCGCTGCTGCTGGCCTGGACGGTCGCGTTGCCACTGGCCGGGTGGTCCTACCACCGGCGTACCCGGTCTCCGCGCTGACCGGCCGGCCGCGCTCGTCGGCCCAGCTGCCAGGAGGCGGTCGGCCACGCCGCGACGAAGCCGGCGATCAGCCCGAGCTGGCCCATGAACCAGAAGACCGGGCTGTCGGCCCGCAGCGGCGGCTCGGAGAGGACGGCGTGGTGGGCGAGCGTCAGCCACGCGAACAGCGCCACCTCGAAGGCGGTGATCGTCACCAGTTCGATCCTGACGACCGTCGACAGGGCCTGCCAGATTTTCGTGACGCTGCGACCGGGCGCGTCGGCGTACCGGAAGAGGACGGCGATCGCCACGGCCGCCAGGTAGTCGCCGGCGTAGTCGACCCACAGCGTGCTGTGGGCCGGATCGGGCCTGAGCGCGTACAGGGCGACCTCGGCGATGACGAAGCCCAGCGCGCAGTGCGCGCCGCAGCGGGACACCCGCGTGACGACGAGCCCTCGCCGTGGCCTGCGGACCTGGCCGTCGTGCCGCCGTCGGGCGAAGACCTCGGGCCGACCCCAGTTCCAGTACAGCCGGACGGCCGCCGGGCCGATGTACAGGACGGTCACCGGCCAGACGATCTCCATGACCCGCACCGGCTGACGGTGCCCGCGCAGATAGGTGTCGGCAACCACGATCGCGAAGCTGACGAACCCCGCCGCGAGCGCGGCCCAGGACAGCACCAGCAGCCAGGTTGGTGGCATCCTCGCCCCTTCCGCACCTGGGCGCCGACCGCCGCCCGCAGCCGGAGGCGCGGGACCATCGAGGACACCTCGGAGTGTGGCACGCCATATCGGCCCCGCACTGCGGAAAGGCGCAGGCGGGGAGCGCTTGACCTTGACACAGTGACAAGGTCTCTACTGGGGTCCGAGGAGGTGGGTTCGATGACCGGTCCGCAACAGGACACCGACACCATGAGAGCTCTCCAGGGGCTGAAACACACCGACGCGTCGGTGCGGCTGCGCGCTGCGCTGGCGATCGGCACGACCCCGGACCCGCGAGGCGTCGACCCGCTCGTCGCGCGGTGCGCGGTCGAACCCGACTTCTCCGTACGCGAAATGCTCACCTGGGCCCTGACCCGCCACCCGGCGGCGCAGACGGTCCCCAGGCTGCTGGGTGAACTGGGCTCCGAGCATGCGCAGGCACGCAGCCAGGCGCTGCACACGCTGTCCAAGATCGGTGACCGGCGGGCGTGGCCGGCGATCACGCGGGCGCTGCTCACCGACGCCGACGACGAGGTGGCCCGCGCCGCGTGGCGGGCGGCGGTCGTCCTGGTGCCCGACGGTGCGACGGCGGAGTTGGCCGGGGTGCTGTCGACGCAGTTGGGGCGCGGCGACCGGCAGACGCAGTTGAGCCTGAGCCGAGCGCTGATCGCGCTCGGCGAGGTGGTCATCCCGATGCTGCGGGCCGCGGTGACCCATCCCGACCCTCGGGTACGCGCGCACGCGACCGCCACGCAGCGGCTGTGGGAGGACCCGGACGCCGGTTTCGAGTACGCGATCGACGAGGCCACGCGTGTGGTGGCGCTCGGCCCGGCGGCGGCGAGCGGGTGACCGGGTGCTGATCGGCGAGGTGGCACGGCGGTCCGGGGTGAGCGCGCGCATGCTCCGGCACTACGACTCGCTCGGGCTGGTCCGGCCGACCGGTCGGACCGGCACCGGCTACCGCGAGTACACCGCCGCGGACATCCGGCTGATCTTCCAGGTCGAGAGCCTGCGGTCGCTGGGGCTGTCGCTGCGCGACGTCCGGCGGGCGCTCGACGACCCCGGATTCGCCCCCTCGGCCCTCGTCGACGACCTCATCCGGCAGACGCGGGAACGCATCGCGGGCGAGATGGAGTTGCTGACCCGGCTGCGTCGCATCGGTGCGACGGAACCGGCTGACTGGGGGGACGTCCTGGAGACCGTCGCCCTGCTGCGCGGGTTGGGTTCGGAGAGCGCCGGACGGCGTCAACGCGCGGCCCTGGCGTCGGTGGAGAAGGTCTCCGTGGAGGCCCTGGTCGAGGCGGTGCTCAGCGAGGCCGATCCGAACGTCGCCGGTGCCCTGCGCTGGGCCCTGGCGCAGTCCGCCGACAGTGGGCTGGCCCTGCTGGCGGAAGGGCTCCGGTCACCGGAGGCGACCGTACGCAGACGTGCCGTCGAGACCATCGCCGAGATTCCGCACGACACGGCCACCGACCTGCTGCGCGACGCCCTCACCCACACCGACATCGTGGTCCGCCGGCATGCGGCACTGACGCTCGGTCCGCGGGGCGTGGCCGACGCCGTTCCGACACTCGTCGACATGGTCGTGGAGGAGGCCCGCGACGTCGACGCCGCCGACGCGCTGAGCGCGTTGGCGGGCGACAGCGCGCTGGCGGACCGGATCACGACCACGCTCGTCGACCGCCTCGCGGACGAGTCGGTGCGACAGTCGGCGCGTCGGCGGTTGACCCAGGCGCTCGCGGACATCCCCGGAAGGGCCGCCTCCCGCGCCCTCACCGAGCTGAGCCGGGACCAGGACCGGGTCGTCGCCATGACGGCGACGTACGTCCTCGGGCTGCGCGACGCGTAGCACGCCGACGAGCGCTCGATGCCGCAAGCCGGCGCCCGACTCGATCTCGACGGCTCGCCGGTACGCCGCGGTCGGTGTCACTTCCCCGGGTCGTCGTTGGCGTCGCGCAGCTTGCCCATGGTCCCGGTGAGCGTGCCGAACGCCTCGGGCCCGATCGTGCTGAGCACCCGCTCGCGCAGCGACCGGGTCGCCACCTCGGCGATCGACTCGGCGATCTCCTCGCCCTTGCCGGTCATTTCGAGATAGGTGACCCGCCGGTCGAGCTCACACGCCACGCGCCGGGCCAGACCGGCGCCGCAGAGCCGGTCGGCGAGTTTGGTGAGCCCGCCACTGGACATACCCGCCTCGTGGGCCAGGCGAGTCATCGGCATCCGGTGCTTGTCCGCGCCGCGCAGGCGTAGCAGCACCTCGGTGGGGCCCTGACCGAGGTCGAAGAGATCAGCCACCTCGCTCACGATCGCCTGGTGGGTGGCGTGAAAACCCTCCGCCACGAGCATCCACCCGTCGAGCAGGTCGTGCCGCGGGCTCGCCTCAGTCTCCATGGCAGATCCAACTTCCGGGTGAGCGCGGATGTTCCTCACGGCGCACGACCGAGCCTAGGGCGTGCGAGCAGCAAGCGGGTCATCAGCCCACTGGCCACGCCCAGCCCGATCGCCGCGGCCGTCCACCACCAGGCCCAGGGAAGCAGCCCCAGAGCCCGATCGACGGACCAGTCGCCGGGACCGGTGAGCGACAGCACCGCCGGCAGGACCAGCAGGACCAGGGGATACTCGTACCCGTTGTGCTGGACCCAGAGGCCGTTGCGCCACTTCACCGTGATCGCGACGGTCATCACGCCCGCCGCGATCGTCGCGGCCAGCGGGGTGAGCGCTCCCGCGACGAGCAGAAGGCCCGCAGCGATCTGCCCGAGGCCCGCGGCGGCCGCCGTGAGGCGACCGCCGCGGAACCCGTCCGCCCGGAACTCCGCCGCTCCACCCTCGATCCCGTCGCCGCTCAGGCGGTGACTGATCTTCTGGATCCCGTGCCCGGCGAAGAGAAGTCCGATGACCAACCTCAGGATGAGCAAGCCGATGTCCATCGCGATCTCCTCGGTCGTGGCGTT
This sequence comes from Micromonospora sp. WMMD1155, assembly GCF_029581275.1. Taxonomy (NCBI): domain Bacteria; kingdom Bacillati; phylum Actinomycetota; class Actinomycetes; order Micromonosporales; family Micromonosporaceae; genus Micromonospora; species Micromonospora sp. WMMD1155. The sequence continues at coordinate 6,608,485 of NZ_CP120742.1, read as the reverse complement.
CGGGGTGGGGCGGGTCGGTGTTCGCGCTTACAGCACGAAGCAGGTGTCGAAGATCTCGGGTGCGGCGGCCGGGGTGAAGCCGCGCTGCGCACGCCACTGCCGATGCTGCTCAGACTCGGCGACGGCCTGGCCCAGCAACTCGGCCTGCCGTGCCCCGGAGATGCTGGGCTTCACGGTGGCCTGGTAGCCGCCGAAGTAGGCGACCGGGCTCCAGGCCGGGCTGATCGTCGGCAACGCCTCGTCCAGCCCTTCGTACTCGGCCGCCGCGTAGACGATGCGGCCGCCGGTGACGGTGAGCAGCGACTCGATGTGCGGGATGTCCTGCTCGTCGACGGCGAAGAAGTCGTCGGAGAGGATGGCGAGATCCCCGTAGAACCCGGGCTTGAGGATGCCCTTGACGTCCTGCTCACCGGTGAGCTTGGCGCCGGCCTGGGTGTACATCGTCAACGCGGTCTCCCGGCTGACGCGGTTCTGCGGCGGGTAGATCGTCAGGTCACCGACGGTGCGACCGGCGATCAGCCAGTGCAGCGCGACCCAGGGGTTGTAGGAGGAGACCCGGGTGGCGTCGGTGCCGGCGCCGACGATCAACCCGCGGTCCAGCATGGCGCGGACCGGCGGGGCCTCGGCGGCGGCGCCGGCGCCGTACCGGCGTACGAACGCCTCGCCCTGGAAGGACATCCGGTTCTGGATCGACATGGCACCGCCGAGGGCGGCGATGCGGTCCAGGCTGTCGCGGGAGACGGTCTCGGCATGGTCGAACAACCAGCGGTTGCCGGCGGGGAACAGCCCTTCGGCGGCGAGCTTCTCGAACACCGCCAGGTCGCGGCGGATCGTCTCGTCATAGGTGGCGTGCAGCCGGAAACCCCACCCGTTCTCCAGCAACATCCGTACGGCCTTCTCGAAGCCCGCCTCGTAGTCGGCCGCCAGTTCGGGCCGGGGCTCGGTGAAGTTCTCGAAGTCGGCCGCCGACCAGGTCAGGTTCTCGCCCGCGCCGTTGAGGCGCAGCCACTCGTCGCCGTCGCCGGGTCGGACCATGTCGATCCACCGCCGCAGGTCCTGGATCTCCTGTCCAGGGGTCTGCGGGAAGAGGTGGTAGGCGATGCGCAGCGACAGTTGACCGGAGCGGGCCAGGTCGATGACGGTGCCGTAGTTGTCGGGGAAGTTCTGGAAGCCGCCGGCCGCGTCGATGGCCGACGTGAGGCCGAAACGGTTCAGCTCGCGCAGGAAGTGCCGGGTGGAGTTCTTGAGGTCGTCACCCTGCAGGGTCGGCGCGGCGGCCAACGTGGAGTAGAGGATCAGCGCGCTCGGCGCGGCCAGCAGCATCCCCGTCGGCTCACCGTCGCGGCCGCGCACGATCTGCCCGCCCCGAGGGTCGGGGGTGGCCTTGGTGTAGCCGGCCGCCCGCAGCGCCGCCCGGTTCATCAACGCGGACTGGTACAGGTGCAGCACGAACACCGGGGTATCCGGTGCCGCCGCGTTGAGTTCGGCCAGGGTGGGCAGCCGCTTCTCGGCGAACTGGTCCGCGGACCATCCGCCGACCACTCGTACCCACTGCCCCTTCGGGGTGCGCCCGGCCTGCTCACGCAGCATCGCCAGCGCCTGCCGCAGGGTGGGAACGCCGTCCCAGCGCAGCTCCAGCACGTAGTTCAGACCACCGCGGATCACGTGCAGGTGGGAGTCGTTCAGGCCCGGGATGACCCGGCGGCCCAGCGCGTCGACCACTCGGGTCCGGGCGCCGATCAGAGCGGCGACGTCGTCGTCGTCGCCGACCACCGTGACCTTGCCGTCCTTGATGGCGACGGCGCTGGCCTGAGTGCGAGCCGGATCACCGGTGTAGACCTTGGCGTTGCGGACCACGAGATCGGCGACGTGGGTGTCGCTGATCGGGGGAAGCCCAGCTACAGGCATGGTAGCCATGGAAATCATCTCCAATGAGTACGGAGTTGGTGAGAGGCGAAATGAGAGAGGTGCCGCGCCCGGGGGCGTGGCGCGAACGGGACCGGGTCAGCTCGCGGTGTCGCTGCGGGGTACGGCCAGTACCGCTACGGCGGTGCCGACCGTGGCGGCCAGCAGGGGCCAGCCGACACCCACGTGCCGTACGAGCAGGGCACCGCCGAACGCGCCGGCCAGCATGGCCAGTACGGAGGCCAGCCGGCGGCCCGCACGCGGATTGCTGCCACCGGCCGGCTTCGAGTCCGATGCCAGACCGGTCAACGTGAGGGTCAGCACGGTCGTGGTCACGTCCGGTACCGCGAGCTTGCGTACCGTCCCGTTGCGCAGGCCCATGGCCAGCGCCGTCAGGGCGATGAGCGGGACGATCGCGTGGCTGGTGGCGAAGGCGACGGCTGTCGCCGCGGCCAGCAGGATCAGTTCGACACCGAGGACCCAGCGCAGTTGGCGATGGGGTGTCCCGCTGCCCATGATCGTCGCCAGGCGTCCGGCGACGCCGGCGCCGAGCAGGAAGGCGGCCAGCGACACCAGCGAACCGAGCACCGAGAAGCCGGGCGCGCCGGCGGCGGCGAAGCCGAGGATGACCACGTTGCCCGTCATGTTCGCGGTGAAGACGTGGCCCAGGCCCAGATAGCTGATGGCGTCGATGACACCGCTCACGGCCGTCGCGGTCATCAGAGCCGGCAGTAGCGGCTCGCGACCGGCGGACCCGCGCGCGGCCGACGGATGGCTGAGGTTCACGTGCGTTCCTTGGTGGGGTCAGGATGCGGTTGGACTCGCTCCTGCGGGGAGGCGGGCCGTGGTGCGTCCCGCGTCTGGGCCGGACGGCGGCAGTCCAGCCCGGTCGGGCCGGGCTGGACTGCCGGGGCCGAGGATCAACCTGCGGCGTGGGCGCCCATGACGGACTGGGCGTAGACGACGCCGAGGCCGTACGCGCCGCCGTGCGCCTTGACGATGTCCATGACCGACAGGTAGGTCTCGGACCGGGCCCAGTCGCGCTGCAGCTCGAGCAGCACCTGGATCCAGGTCACCGGGACCGCGCCAGCGTTGATCATGCGCTGGATGGCGTGCTCGTGAGCCTGCGGGGTGACACCGCCGGAGGCGTCCGCCACCACGTACACCTCGTAGCCCTGACCCAGCGCGGACAGCACCGGAAGCACGATGCAGACCTCGGTCCAGAGACCCGAAATGATGATCTTCTTGCGGCCGGTGGCCTTGATCGCCTCGACGACCGCGCCGTCCTCCCAGGCGTTCATCGTGGTGCGGTCGATGACCTCCTGACCGGGGAAGACCTCGGCCAGTTGCGGCAGGATCGGGCCCGAGAACGACTCGGCGGCCACCGTGGTCAGGACCACCGGGACGTTGAACGCCTTCGCCGCCTTCGCGAGACCCACGGTGGCGTTGACGATCGCCGTGCGGTCGCCACTGCCGGTTCCGAAGAACATCTGCGGCTGGTGATCGACGAAGAGCATGACCGAGTTGTCGGGGGTCAGCAGGTCAGGGCTCGGAGCGGCCTTGACGTTGGTGACATCGAACATGGCAGTTTCCTTCTTCGCTACTGGTACGGGCTGGTGCACACCGCGGGCGCGTCCGAGCAGTCCCCGCAGTCGGTTTCTGGATGCCGGCACTGCGGCCTCCTTCGGTGGTTCGGTGGGGCGATCGTTCGTCCCGGGGGTAGCAACAATCTTGCTAGAAAGATATTTCCCAGGAAGATGTTGCGGCGAGGAATTTCGGTGTGAGCTGCGCCGCAGCCCGCCGCAGCCGCCTCAGGGCTGGTCGGGGCGGTGGCGGGCGAAGGCGTCGGCCTTGCCCCAGCGACCGGGCACGTCCAGCAGCGCGATCCGCCCGAAGGTGGAGGGCAGCGCGGGGTCCACGGCCAGGTGGTCCTCGTGCGGATCGAGGCCGAGCATCGTGCGGATGAGCAGCATGCACGCACCGCTCGACCACGCCTGTGGGCTGCCGGCGGTCGGGTACCGGACCGGGTACCGGGTGGTGGCGCGGTCGAACCCGCCGAACGCCTCGGGTAGCCGACCCTGGAAGTAGGTGGCCGCGGACAGGATGCTCTCCGCGATGCGGCCCGCCTCACCGGTGAAGCCGTACCGACGCAGACCCCAGGCGATGAACGAGTTGTCGAACGGCCACACAGTGCCGTTGTGGTAGCCGAGCGGGTTGTAACGGCGCTGCCCCTCGGCGAAGGTCCGTACCCCCCACCCGGAGAAGAGCGCCGGACCCATCAGGTGCTCGACGATCCGCGGGGCCCTCTCCGGCGGCACGATGCCGCTCCACAGGAGATGCCCGATGTTGGAGGACAGGCTGTCGACGGGAGTGCCGTCGTGGTCCAGCGCGAGGGCGTAGAAACCGGCGTCCTCCAGCCAGAAGTCCCGGTTGAAGCGGTCGTACAGTGCCGCCGCCTCCTGCTCCAGCCGCTCGGCGAAAGCGGGGTCGCCCCAGACGGTACGCGCCAGCCGGGCACCCCGGATCTTCGCGTCGTAGGCGTACCCCTGGGTTTCGCAGGTGGCCCTCGGGAAGCCCGGCAGCCGCCCGTCGGCGTAGGAGATGCTGTCCCAGGAGTCCTTCCAGCACTGGTTGTCCAGGCCGGTGGCGCGGTTGCGTCGCTCGTACCAGATGTAGCCGGTGGAGGTCAGGTCCGCGTACGTGTCGATCCAGGCCAGCGCGGCGCGAGCCTCCTGCTCCAACTCCAGCACCAGCGCGGTGTCGCCGCTCCACCGCTCGTACTCGTCGAGCAGCACCACGAACAGCGGTGAGGCGTCCACGGTGCCGTAGTAGGGGGAGTGCGGCTGCTCCTCGAACGCGGCGGACTCGCCGTAGCGCAGCTCGTGCAGGATCCGGCCGGGGTCCTCCTCCAGCACGTCGTCGCGCCGCGCACCCTGCAGCGACGCCAGGATCCGCAGCGTCGGCGGGGCCAGCGACGGTGTCACGGCCAGGGTCTGCAGGCAGGTCAGCAGGCTGTCGCGGCCGAACAGGGTCATGAACCAGGGCAGCCCGGCCGCCGGCACTGTCGCGCCGCCCAACGAGAGTGGGGCGAAGCGCAGCGCGGCCAGGTCCACCAGGCTGCGGGCGTACACCTGTTGGAGGGCGACGCTGTCGGTGTCCAGCGTCGGGGCCGCCGCGACCCAGGCCCGCACGCTGGCGGGCAGCGTGGTGTCGTCCGGGCGCTGCGCCCGCAGGGCGGCGCGCAGGTCGACGCCGTCCGGGCGCAGCGCCCGCATCGCCGCCTGAAGCCGGGTGGACCACTGCTCCCCGGGGCCGAGGTGGACCGTGAACCGGAGACCCTCAGCGTCGTACTCCGCCGGTTCGGTGGCGGAGACCACCACCTGCCGGTGGTACGTGGACCGCCGGTAACCCAGACGAAGATCGTTCGTGCCGACCTCGGTGTAGTACGTGCCGACCTTGTCGCCGACGTCGAACTTGATCTCGAAGATGTCGGCGAAGTCGGCGGCCACCTCCAGGCGGATGTCGAGTTCCATCTCCCGCTCGCCGTAGTTGAAGATCGTCAACGACTCGGTCAGGTCCGGGCCGATCCGCCGGCGCCGGATGGCGGACAGGTCGGCCTGCACGTAGTCCACCGCGGCGCCCGGCACCACGAAGAAGGTGACCTCGTAGTACTGGCTGTCGTCCACCGACAGCGCGGTCATGCACTCGCCGTTGACGAAGAGCATCCAGCGGGACAGGAAACGGGTGTCGGCGGCGAACAGCCCGACCGGGGCGGCGGGGGACGACTCCACATCGCCACTGGCATCGGACACCATGAAGGTGTTCCCGTCGATGCACGCCACCGTGCCCTGGATGTCCTGCATCGGTCACCGGCCGCCGTCCGGGCCGTCGTTGCGGGCGGTGTCCGGGCCGCCGTCTCGGCCGCTGTGCTCCGGCGGCTCCGGCTCGCGCGGGAACAGCCGCCCGATCCGCAACGCCAGGCCGAGGTCACCGTCGACCAGGATCTCGCCCCGGGTGATCGCCGCCAGCCCGTTCACCTCGCCACGCGCCATCGCATCCGCGACCTGCGCCGAAACCATGATCACGGTGGTGGCCGGCGCGCCGCTCCTCGTCACCCGCATCCGGCCGTGGTCGATGGTCAGCAGCCACTGGTCGAGACGGTCGCCGTCACGAATGTCGAAACGCACGCTCCCACAGACCTTGCTGAAACGCGGATCCTGGCCGGCAACGGTCAACCGCTCGAAAAAGGCGCTGGTCGCCGTCATCCCACCTCCCCGGCCGCTGGCAGAAGCCCGGGTGCCTACCCGGTGTGGGCCGCTGTTAACTCCTCCTGCTCAGGGTTTGAGCGTGAAACGGCTCCAAGCGGTCGCGTCAGCGGTGACGAGGACGTGGTCGGGCTCGCCCGTCGGCCCGTCCCGCCCGTAGAGCCAGGCGTACCCGGGTGCCACGCTGACTGCCCCGACGCTGGGGCCGTACTCCCGTGCGAGGGTGAAGTGCCTGCCGTCGTCGCGGCTGACCAGGAGGCGCCCGAGCCGGTCGGGCTCGGCGCCTTCGCTCGAGCTGATCGCGAGCAGGGAACCGTCCACGCCCACCGTGAGATCCCACGTTCCCCGGGGCAGGTCGACGTCGACGTTCGTCCAGGTCTTCGCGCCGTCGGTGGTGCGTAGCAACCGCATCCCACCGTCCGCTGTCGGCGAGTCGACCAGCGCGTACCCCCTCCGGTCGTCGAGCCCGACCACCGCGGCGACATCGGCGTCGTCTCCCACCTCCCAGGCGTCCCAGGTCGCGCCTCCGTCGGCGCTACGGGCCAGCGTCGCCCCCGACGACCCGGACCCCATCCGGTACGCCGCCCAGATCGAACCGTCGGTGGCCGGGTAGAGGCTGAACAGGGGACGCCACGACGGTGCCTTCGCGGTGAGCCGGTACACGGTCCCGCTCGACGGATCCACCGCCAGCGGCTCCGACAGTGGCCGGCAGCCGAAGCCGCAGAAGACCGGCCGGGCCGTCGCCGGGAAGGCGGGCACGGCGACGACAGCGGAATTCGCGTCCCGCCAGGTCCGGCCGTAGTCGGTCGAGAGGTGCAGCGTCCCCGAGTCGCTCACCAGGTAGGACCGCTCGCCGAGCACGGTGAACTCGTTGCGACCGGCCGCCGTACCGGTGGCGGCGTTGGCCCTGCACCTGGCACCCTGGAACCGGGCCGCGTCCCAGTCCGACCAGGTCCGGCCGCGGTCACCCGTGTACGCGAAGCGCACGACACAGGTGTCCTCCGACACGTCGACGTCGACCCCGGAGTCCGGCCCGGTCAGCGTGAAGACGTCCCCCTGGGCGGACGATGGTTGCGCGGGGGCCACCGGGTCGGGCCGGTCCGCCCCCGTCACCAGCGGCACGGTCGTCAGCCCGGCCAGTGCGACAAGCGCTGCCGCCACCATCGCGACCGACCGGCGACGGCGGGATCGTGCGGTGGACCGCAACTCATCGAGGGGCGGCGGCGAGACGGCCTCGGTGAGGGTGTCCACGTCGAACCCGGAGAACTCACGACCACGCATCGATCCTCCCGGTCTCGGTGTCGTCGGTTTCGGCGGTGTCGGTGTCGGCGAGCAGCGCCGCCAGGGCCGTCCGACCCCGGGACAGGCGGGACTTCACCGTCCCGGCGGACACGCCCAGGGTGTCGGCGATCTCGTCCACCGGCAGGTCGACGAGGTAGTGCAGCGCGAGGGCGTGTCGCTGCCCCTCCGGCAGCTCCCGCAGCGCGGCGAGCAGGGCGAGGTGCTCGGGGGAGTGGTCGGCGACGTCCGGCGGTGGGCCGATCCGGCGCAGCAGGCCGTCGAGCACCCGACGGCGGCGGAACCGGCTGCGGGCCCAGTTCACGGCGACCCGCCGCAACCACGCCTCCGGGTTCTCCAGCGCGGCGAAGCGCCGTGGCGACACCAGAGCCCGGGTGAACGCCTCCTGGACCGCCTCCTGCGCCTCGCTGAGGTCCCCGGTCACCGCGTACAACTGGACCACCAGGCGCCGGAAACAGCTGGCGTAGAGGACCGAGATCAGATCGCCGTCGGACACCGTCACCTCCCTTCTCACCACTCCCACTTATGGGCCGGCAAGAAGGTTCCGGTGGCCGGCCACGTAATGTCGGCCGGCCACCGGATCTACCCCTGGAGGTCGCGCCGCCGGTAGCCGAACAGTCCCAGTACGGCGAGCGCACCGGCGATGACCACCATGAGGGCGGCGGCGGTCCAGTCGGGTGCCGCGTCCGGGACCGGGGCGAGGTGCGCGAACGGGGACAGTCGGCCGACCCAGGCCGGTGCGCCGGTGCTGTCGGCGACGACCTGTAACAGGAAACCGCCAGCCGCCGGCAGAGCGCCGACGAGAGCCACCGCGCGTGGCAGCCAGCCCACCGCGAACGTCGCCGCGCCGAGGGACAGCAGGGCGACCGGTAGCACGTTCAGCGCGCCGGCCAGAGCGGCGAGGAGACCCAGTGGCGCGTCGACGGTGGCCGCGCCCGCCCAGGTGGCGAAGCCGGCCGCGACGAGTAGCGCCGTCGTGCCGCCCAGGGTGACGACCAGTTCGGACACGAGGAAGCGGGCGCGGGTCACCGGCTGGGCATGCAGCAACGTGAGCCGACCGGCGGCCTCGTCGGCGACGAGGGTGGCCGAGCGGACCGCGGCGAAGACGCCGGCCGGGATCGCGAGCAGCGTCACCATCGCCGCCACGTACCCGTCGACCGAGCCCAGCCCGGCGAAACCGGCCTGCGCGGCAAGATCGGCGAACCGGGCGTTGTCCGCCAGGAAGTCGGTCATCGACACCGTGAGTACGCCGATGAGCAGATAGTAGGCAGCCACCCCGGCCGCCCAACCGCCGAACGGACGCGCCAGCCGACGGGCGGCGAAGCCGCTCACCGAGCCGAGTAGGCCCAGACGGGGTGGACGGCCCGCCGAGGTGGTCAGCCAGCCGCCGCCGAGGTCCCGTGGCCGGGCGGCCGACACGGCCGCGACGAGCAGGATCGCGTCGACGGCTGCCAGCACGACCAACGGCAGGACCCGGTTCGCCGCGTACGGCTGCGACAGCGCGACCATCCCGAACGGTGACACCCACCGTAGCCAACCGAGCCCCTCGACCCCCTCGCCGACCATCCGGAGCAGCAGTGCACCACCGAGCAGTGCCGTCGCGGCACCACTGGCCGCGGCGCGGGTCGCGAAGAGCTGCGCGGCCAGCGCGCCGGAAGCGACGAAACACACCCCGAGCAGGGCCAGGCCGACGCCGTGCAGCACGGCTCCGTGCGGTGACGTGCCGACGGCGAGCAGCGCGGCGCCCGCCGCGACACCTGCCACAAGCACCGCGCCGGTCAGGACGGCCACGTGCCGGGCCACGATCGCCGGGACCGGGAGCCGACCGGCTGCCACGAGGTCCCACCGGCCGGCGTCCTCCTCGCCCCGGGTGATCCGGGTGGCCGCCAGCAGCCCCCACGTCCCGACGAGGACGGACAGGGCGGTGCCGGTCCGCCACACCGTGAACCCACCCGCGTCGTCGAGGGCGACCGGCTGACCGAACAGGGTACGGATCGCGGGGTTCTCGGCCAGGGCGGCCAGCGCGGCGGCGTCCAGCGCGTCGCCGACGGTACTGGCGTAGGTGGCCGCCACCATCGCGGACATCCCGGCGACCAACACGACGACGATCAGCGCACCCCGGCGTACCTGTCGCAGGGCCAGTCGGCTCACGGCCGGGCCGACGACGCGGGCGGGCGGAACCGCCGGAACCCGCCCCGGGCGGGTGACGACGGCGGTCACCGGGACGGCTGCTGGTAGTAGTCGAGGAAGATCTCCTCCAGGGTCGGCTCGTGGATCCGCAGCGCGGTCACGTCCACGGCGGACAGTGCGCGCAGCGCCGCCGCCGGCGGGCCGGTGAGGGTGAACCGCAGCCGGGCGGGACCCATCTGTTCCACGGTCTCGACGCCCGCCACCCCACTCAGGTCCGGAGCCACGTCGGCGAAGCTCACCTCGACCTGGCTGCGGTGCAGCCGACGCAGTGCGGCGACCCCGGCGACCTCGACGAGGCGGCCCTCGCGCAGGATCGCCACCTGGTCGCACACCGCCTCGACCTCGGCGAGCTGATGGGAGCTGAGGAACACCGTCTGCCCCCGTTCGCGGGCCTGCGCGACGGCGGCCTGGAACTCCTGCTCCATCAGCGGGTCCAAACCGCTCGTCGGCTCGTCGAGCACGAGCAGCGGCGCGCGGGTGGCGAACGCCGCCACCAGGGCGACCTTCTGCCGGTTACCGGTCGAGTACGCCCGACCCGGCTTGGACGGGTCCAACGCGAACCGGTCCACCAGCTCGTCTCGGTAGGCGCGGTCCACGCCCGGCCCGAGCCGACCCAGCAACTCCAACGCCTCGGCGCCGGTCAGGGCCGGCCAGAGCGCGACATCGGCCGGAACGTACGCGATCGAGCGGTGCGCCGTCGCCACGTCGGCCGCATCGGCATCGAAGATCCAGGCCCGTCCGGAGGTGGGACGCGCCGATCCGAGCAGCATCCGGATCGTGGTGGACTTACCGGCGCCGTTCGGCCCGAGAAAGCCGAACACCTCGCCGGCCGGCACCGTCAGGTCGAGTGCGTCCAGTGCGCACACCCGGCCGTAGCGTTTGGTCAGACCGACGGTGCGGATCGCGGGAACAGCCATGGGAAACCCCCTGGGTCGACGACGGATACGACGCCGACCAGGCTTCCCGGCACACCGGAACCGAGCGTACTCCTCGGTTTTCTGGGCGGGAAGTGTCCGTCCCGTGACACCGGATCAGGCGGGCCCGGGCCGGTTCGCCGACGCCTCGTAGACGTCCGGTACGCCGTCGGCGTCGGTGTCGCGCTCCTCCACCGCGCACACGCCCTCGTAGTGGCGGTTACGAGCGCGCAGCACGATGGTGGCGAGCAGCGCCGACACCAGAGACCCGAGCAGCACGCCGATCTTGGAATGGTCGTCCCGTTCGGTGCCGGCACCGAACGCCAGCTCGCCGATCAGCAGGGACACGGTGAAGCCGATCCCGGCCAGCAGCGACAGCCCGACGATGTCCCACCAGGCGAGCCCTTCCGCGAGCCGGGCCCGCGTGAACCGCTGCACGAGCCAGGTGGCGCCGAGCACGCCGGCCGCCTTGCCCGCCACCAGACCGACCGCGATGCCGAGAGTGACCGAGTCGGTGAGCGTCGCGCCGAGGCCACTCGCGCCGGCGATCGACACTCCGGCGGCGAAGAACGCGAACACCGGCACCGCCACCCCGGCGGACAGTGGCCGGATCCGGTGCTCGAAATGCTCCGCCAGGCCCCGGCCCGGCCCCGGCGTGCGGCGGATCACCGGCACCGTGAAGGCGAGCAGCACCCCGGCGACGGTGGCGTGCACGCCCGAGGCGTGCACGAGTGCCCAGGTCGTCGCGGCCAGCGGCAGCAGCAGCCACCACGATCGGACCCGCCGCTGCACCAGCAACCCGAACAGGGCCAACGGAACCAGCGCGAGCAGCAGCGGGCCGAAATGCAGGGAACTCGTGTAGAACACCGCGATGATCACGATCGCCAGCAGGTCGTCCACCACCGCGAGAGTCAGCAGGAACGTCCGCATCGCCGCCGGCAGGTTGGTGTTGATCACCCCCAGTACGGCGAGTGCGAACGCGATGTCGGTGGCGGTGGGGATCGCCCAACCCGCCAACGCCCCGTCGCCCGCCCACAGGTTGAAACCGACGTAGATCAGCGCCGGCACCGTCATCCCGCCGACCGCGGCGGCGACGGGCAGGACCGCACGTCGGGGCTCCCGCAGGTCACCGGCGACGAACTCACGCTTGAGCTCCAGCCCGGCGACGAAGAAGAAGATCGCCAGGAGGCCGTCGGCGGCCCACTGGCCCAGGGTGAGATCGAGGTGCAGTGCCTCGGGGCCGATCGTCAGGTCACCCAATGACTGGTAAGCCCCGGACCAGGGCGAGTTCGCCCAGGCCAGGGCGAGCAGCGCGGCGACCAGGAGCAGAATCCCACCGACCGTCTCGGTGCGGAGGATGTCGCCGATCCGGCGTACCTCGGGCCAACTGCCGCGGGGAAGGAGCTGCGGCTGGCCGGGCGTGGGTGGCGGGGTCATCGGGAGCCTCCGGAGGGGTCGCTGACGGAACCGCCGACCAGGCTTCCCGGCACACCGCTGATCATTTTACCCGAACGGCCGGCATCGGCCCGGATCCCAGGTGGGTGCGGTGGCCCGCGGGATCACCCCAGGTCGAAGTCCACGACGCTCGGCGCCCGCCGGACCCGCACCGGGGTCGCGCCGTCGAACCCGGCGGCGTCGCGGTGCCACACCGGCTGGGCGTACGAGCAGTCGCAGCGCAGCTTGACCCGTTGACCGGGGAGCAGGCGCAGGGCGTAGGTGTCGCCCACGTCCGCCACGCCGGCCAGGTCACCGGTCGCCGCGTCGAACGCGAGCACCTGGGCGTAGGTGAGTAGCTCGTCGACCCGTACCGCCCCGCCCAGCGGTGTCCCGGCGGGCAGCGCCTGGTCGAGGGTCGCGGTCTGCTGGGCGCGGACCCGTACCGTCCGCGCCTGCGCCCGGGCGCCCACCCCACCGGACCACACGGTCGCGAACCCGTTCGCGGCGAACTGCACCGGCCAGTGGTACGGCCCGAGGCCGGTGACCGTGTAACGGCCGTCCTCGTCGGTGGTGGGGCCGTGGTCGCCGTACTTCGGGTCCGGCACGTGCGGCACCACCATCACCAACGCGCGGGGAACCGGTGCGCCGGTCGCGGCCTCGGTCACCACGCCGACGACGGTGCCCGGCGGGTCGAGCCGGACGGTCGGCGCGCTGGTCACCGTGCCGGCCCGGACGTGGACGACCTGTGCCCGTTCGCGCTCACCGGTGCCGCCGTGCCGGCCCACCCACTGCAGGCCGTGGACCGTCGCGTCGTAGGGGCGCACCATGAGCCGGTACTTCCCCGGGGCCACGTCGCCGGTCAGCAGGACACCCTGCTCGTCGGAGCAGCCCCCGTACCGGCCGAGTTGGTCCTCTCCGATGGTGACCGCGGCGAGGGTTGCGGCGTCCACCGGGACGAGCGCGGCGCAGGCCCGGGGGACCGGCGCGCCGGTGGCCGCGTCGCGCACCACCGTGCGGACCTGGCCGGGCGCGGGAGACCCGGATCCGGGGGTACGCGCGGCAGCCGGCGCGGCGGCCTCCACGACGAGCAGTGCGACGGCGACGGTGGCGGTCAGATGGCGCAGGAGTGCGCGGGTCACGGGCGTGGTCCCTTCCGGCGGTGTGACGGGTGAGCCGACGCTAACGGGCCGTAGCTGATCCAAATCGGTCAATGTCATTATGCCGACGGTCGGCGGGCCGGCAATCCGCTCGCTCCGCGCACAAGGCGCTGTGTGCCCGAATCGGGCACACGCGTCACGAGTACCGCATAGCGTCACGGGGCAGGTCCACCGTGCGATGCGGTGGACCGGTGCTGGCGTTCACCGTGTCGCGTGGTGGACGTGTGGTGACGTTCACCGGAGGGAGCGGACATGAGCCGTGTCGAGACCGTGCTCCTGCCGGAGCTGGACGGGCCGGTGCCGGCGACGCTGCCGAGCGCGCTCGGGCTGCTGAGCCTGGCCCTGGGCGTGGGCGCCCTGGTCGCGCCCGGCCCACTCGCGCGACTGACCGGGGTGGACGACTCCCCGGCCGCGCGGGCCGTGCTCCCGACGGTCGGCCTGCGCGAGCTGGGCAGCGCCGCCGGCCTGCTCAGCGGTCGTCACCCGGCAGGCTGGGCATGGAGCCGGGTGGCCGGCGACGTCATCGACCTGACCCTGCTCGGGCGTGCCCTCGCCGACCGCGACGGTGAACGCCGTCGCCGCGTCGCGCTGACCACCCTCGCGGTAGCCGGGATCGCCGCCGTCGACCTGCTCTCCGCCGTGCGAATCGGGCGCGCCCGACGGGCCCGCGCCCGGGTGATCCGGATGGAGATCGGCGTGACGGTCAACCGGTCGCCCGCCGAGGCGTACCGGTTCTGGCGCGACGTGGAGAACCTGCCCCGGTTCATGGCACACCTCGAATCGGTACGCGCCGACGACCTGCGCCGCTCGCACTGGGTCGCCCGCGGCCCGGCCGGTCGACACGTCGAGTGGGACGCCGAGATCATCGACGACCAGCCGAACAAGTCGATCACCTGGCGGTCGTTGCCGGGTACCGGTGTGCCCAACGCCGGCCGCGTGCGATTCGTGCCGGCGCCCGGTGACCGGGGCACCGAGGTCCGGGTCGAACTGCGCTACGCGCCGCCGGCCGGCTCACTCGGCCGGACGGTGGCGAAACTCTTCGGCGAGGAACCTGAGCAGCAGGTCCGCGACGACCTGCGCCGGTTCAAGCAGGTGCTGGAGACCGGCGAGGTGGTCCGTTCCGAGAGCAGCCCCAACGGCATCTCCGTACGCCAACAGGCCGCACAACGCCCCGCCCAGCCGCTGCCGGCGTCCCGCCGCTGATCCGCCGTGCGGCGTCCCGCCGCTGATCCGCGCACGCTCTGGAAGGGACCGAGAATGAAGGCCACCGCCTGGATGGGCACCGACAGCGTCAAGGTGATCGACGTACCCGATCCGACCATCATGAACGCCCGGGACGCGATCGTGCGGATCACCACCACCGCCATCTGCGGCTCCGACCTGCACCTTTACCACGGCTACATCCCCGCGATGCGCAAGGGCGACATCCTCGGTCACGAGTTCATGGGCGAGGTGGTCGAGGTCGGCCCACAGGTCCGCAACCTCACAGTGGGAGACCGCGTGGTGGTGCCCTTCCCGATCGCCTGCGGGCACTGCTCGTCCTGCCAGCGCGGCCTCTACTCGGTGTGCGAGAACTCCAACCCGAACGCCGGCATCGCCGAGAAGATCATGGGGCATTCGCCGGCCGGCATCTTCGGTTACTCCCACCTGCTCGGCGGCTACGCCGGCGGTCAGGCCGAGTACGCCCGGGTGCCGTTCGCCGACGTCGGCCCACTCAAGGTGCCCGACGAGGTCGCCGACGACCAGGCGGTCATGCTCGCCGACGTGTTCCCGACCGGCTACATGGGCGCCGAGATGTGCGACATCAAACCCGGTCAGGTCATCGCCGTCTGGGGCGCCGGGCCGGTCGGACTGTTCGCCGCCGCCAGCGCCCGGCTGCTCGGCGCCGAGCGGGTGATCATCATCGACCGGTACCCGTACCGGCTGCGGCTGGCCGAGGAACACATCGGCGCTGAGACCATCAACTATGAGGAGTCCGACGTGTTGGACACCCTCAACGAGATGACGGCAGGCCGGGGCCCCGACGCGTGCATCGACGCGGTCGGCCTGGAAGGACACCACGGCAACGCCGCGATGTACGCCTACGACCGGGCCAAGCAGGCCGCACGGGTCGAGACGGAACGGCCGTTCGCCCTGCGCCAGGCGATCCTGGCCTGCCGCTCCGGCGGGGTGGTGTCGGTCGTCGGCGCGTACGGCGGTTTCGTCGACAAGTTCCCGATGGGCGCGTTCATGAACCGCTCCCTGGTCATGCGGACCGGTCAGTGCCACGTCCAGCGCTACACCCGCCCGCTGCTGGAACGCATCCAGCGCGGCGAGATCGACCCGAGCTTCATCGTCAGCCACCGGATGCCGCTGCGCGACGCCCCGAAGGGCTACAAGATCTTCCAAAAGAAGCAGGACGACTGTACGAAGGTGCTGCTCAAGGTCTGACCGGGCGGCCCGTCTGCTGGCCGGGGGAGTGCTTTGCGCGCTGCCTGTGGAGCTGATGTCGTAAACGATTCAGCCCGAATCGGCGTGGAGTGCCCTGCCGTGAAGCCGAGCGGTCGTCACGGCCCCGGTCGGCGTGGAGTGCCCTGCCGTGAAGCCGAGCGGTCGTCACGGCCCGGATGCGTGATCTCGTGACCCATGGGTCGGCTGATGTCGTAAACGATTCAGGTCCACAGGGGCCGACCACCACCCTGGGTCGCGCTGGGCCATGTGAGTTCCGGGCGCGTCTCCCGCCGGGCGGCTGACCCCGCTGGTCGGGCTTCTGGCTGCCGCGCCGGGGTGTTGGCCAGCGGCTAGCGTGTCGCCATGGAGAGTGCTGGCACGTCGATGCCGTTCTCGGCCGACCTCACCGTCCGGCTGCGGCCGGTCACCGAGCCCGACCTGGGGATGTTCCGGCGGTTCTGCACCGAGCCGGGCCTGATCGGGCTGGACTGGGCCGGCTTCCGCGACGCCGGCGCGCCGGCACGGCGGTTCGCCGTCGACGGCTACCTCGGCGAGGACGACGGACGGCTCGTCGTGGAGATCGAGCAGGAGCAGGTTGCCGCCGGCATCGTCAGCTACACCGCTGGGCGCTACGCCGGGCGGGCGTCGTACTGGGAGATCGGCATCGTCCTGCTGCCGCCGTGGCGGGGTCGGGGGATCGGCTGGCGGGCGCAGGCGCTCCTGTGCGAGTACCTCTTCCAGCACAGCCCGGCGCAGCGCATCCAGGCCGGCACCCACCCGGAGAACGTGGCCGAGCAGCGGTCGCTGGAGAAGGCCGGCTTTCAGCTCGAAGGCGTCATCCGGGCCTGCGAGTTCCGGGCCGGTCAGTGGCGCGACGGCTACCTCTACAGCCGGCTGCGAGACGACCCGCCGCCCGCAGCGCTCGCCGAGACCCCACCCGTTGAATGACGGAATGTCCGGGTCGGCGGGTGCCCCCGGTTTGCGACCGGGGCCCCGGGGAACTCGCCCGGTTCGCCCGCAGACCGGCCGGTCGGCGGTCGAGGGGAGGGAGCGCGTCATGGAGTACGAGCAGATGATCGCCACGGTCCGGCAGCGCGCCGGTCTCGGGGAGAACGAGGCTGTCCGGTCCGTGCAGGCCGTCCTGTCGGTGCTCGGGGAACGGCTCGCCGGCCAGGAGGCCGACAACCTGGCAGCACAACTGCCCGAGCCGCTCAACGGGTCCGTCACCCGCAACCCGCAGGGCCGCCGGTGGGACGTCGGCGATTTCCTGAAGCACGTCGGTGACCGCGAGCAGGTCCAGAACGCGGACCAGGTGCGCGAACACGCCCAGGCGGTGCTGCGTACCGTCGCCGAGGCGCTCGACGACGACGAGCGAAACGACCTGCTCGCCCAACTGCCCGGCGGCATCATCGACCTCTTCGGCGTGCCCACCCCACGAGGCTGAGCACCGGGGCGTCGCGGCCCGCTCGGCTGTGCGGGCCACGCGGTCAGCGGGCGCGGACCCCGGCCTCCACGGTCAGGGTCCCCGCCTCGGCGTCGATCGTGGCCCGCGCGCCGAGCGGCACGGTGAGCTGCCCGTTGCCGTGCCCCAGCCGCAGCCCGCCCAGGACCGGCACACCCAGGTCGTACAGGCGGTCCTTCAACACCGCCGCCGCGTCCCACTCGCCCGCCCCGCCGACGCTGTTGGTGATCTGACCGACGGCCACCCCGGCGATCCGGGACAGCGCACCCACCCGGCGCAGCTCCGTCAGCATCCGGTCGATGCTGTACGGCGCCTCATCCACGTCCTCGAAGAACAGGATCGCGCCGTCGAACGTCGGGACGTCCCCGGCGCCGAACGAGGTGGAGAGCAGCGTCAGGCAACCGCCCAGCAGAGGGCCCGACGCTCGACCCGGCACCACCACGGGCGCGGCCGTCTCGGCCGGGTCCCTGGTGATCGTGACGGGTGCGGTGGTCATCACCGCCCTGCGCAGGGCCTCCGCCGACTCGGTGCCGGTGCGGGCGTCGTTCCAGTTGACCATCGGGCCGTAGAAGGTGACCAGGCCGGCCTCGCGCCAGAGCCTGCCCTGGATGCTGGTGATGTCGCTGAACCCGACGACCACCCGAGGATCCCGGCGCAGACCGGCGACGTCCATCCGGTCCACGATCCGCTGGGTGCCGTAACCGCCCCGGGCGGCGAAGACCGCTCGTACCCCCGGGTCGTTGAGCGCGGCGTTCAGGTCGGCCAGGCGCTGCTCGTCGGTGCCGGCCAGGTAGCCGTACTTCGCGTAGACATGCTCGCCCAGCTCGACCTCCAGACCCCAGCTCCGCAGGATCTCGATGCCGCGACCCATCAGCGTGGGATCGGGAGTCCGGCCGGGCGCGACGACTCGAACCCGGTCACCGGGCACCAGCGCCGGGGCGCGCGACACCCGCTTGGGGCCGCCCGGTGCGGCCTGCGCCGCGGTGGCCGTGCCGACCAGCAACGCGCCGCCGGCAGCCGCCGCCCCGGCACCCAGCAGGTGCCGTCGGGAGAGGGCGCGGTCCGCGGACCTCGGGGTGGGAATGCGGTCACGTCCGGATGTGCTCACCGGCAGCCCCCTCATCGACGTCGATGTCCGCGCCGCACCAGAATACGACAAGCATCGATCGCCCGGGGGGCGGTGATCAGCGGGTTAGGGGATGGGCCACTCGTGCACCGGCCGGTTGCTGTGCATCAGGTCCACGTAGTGGCGGACCACCTCGCGCAGCGCCTCCGGCCGGTCCAGGTGGTCGGCGGACTCCAGTCGGTGCAACGTCTCCACCTGCCAGCTCGCGCCGTTGCGGCCGGTCAGGCAACGCTGCTCGATGATGCCGAGCAACCGGTCCCGCTCACCCGGGTCGAGCCCCCACCGGTCCAGACCGTGGTGCGCCAGCGGCAGCAACCGGCGCAGCACCAGCTCGGTGACCGGCAGGTAGCCGAGGCCGGGCCAGAACACCTGCGCGTCGATGCCGTGCCGGGCGCAGTTGGTGAAGTTCTCCTCGGCGGCGCTGAACGACATCTGCGACCACAGTGGTCGGTCCGACTCGGCGAGGGCCCGGACCAACCCGAAGTAGAAGGCGCCGTTGGCGACGGTGTCCAGCACGGTCGGGCCGGCCGGCAGCACCCGGTTCTCCACCCGCAGGTGGGGTCTGCCGCGCGACACGTCGTACACCGGGCGGTTCCACCGGTAGACGGTGCCGTTGTGCAGGCGCAACTCGTTGAGGTTGGGCACCTCACCGGTGGCCAGGGCCTGCGTCGGATCCTCCGGGTCACAGACCGGCAGCAACGCCGGGAAATAGCGTACGTTCTCCTCGAACAGGTCGAACACGCTGGTGATCCAGCGTTCCCCGAACCAGACTCTGGGGCGTACCCCCTGGGCTTTGATCTCTTCCGACCGGGTGTCGGTGGCCTGCTGGAACAGTGGGATGCGGGTCTCGCGCCACAGCTCCCGGCCGAAGAACAGCGGCGAGTTCGCGCCGACCGCCACCTGGATGCCGGCGACCGCCTGGGCGGCGTTCCAGTAGTCGGCGAACTGGGGTGGGCTGACCTGTAGGTGGAACTGGGTGCTGGTGCAGGCCGCCTCCGGGGTGATCGTGTCGGCGGTCACGGCCAGCCGTTCCACGCCGCTGATGGCGATCGGCAGGTCCTCGCCGCGAGCCGCGAAGATCTGCTCGTTGAGCAGCTTGTACCGCGGGTTGGCCGAGAGGGTCTCGGCGGTCAGGTGCTCCGGGCGCACCGTCGGCAGGATGCCGATCATGACCATGTGCGCCCCGATCGTCCGGGCCTTCACCTCGGCGGCGTTGAGGCTGGCCCGCACGTACTCCTCGAAGTCGGCGGTGCCGGCGCCGGTCAACCGGCGCGGCGGCACGTTGATCTCCACGTTGAACTGGCCCAGCTCGGTCTGGAAGCTCGGGTCGGCGATGGCCGCCAACACGTCGGCGTTGCGCATCGCCGGATTCGACGACTCGTCGACGAGGTTCAGCTCGATCTCCACGCCGGTCATCGGCCGGTCGACGTCGAAGCGCGACTCGCGCAGCATCTCGGCGAAGACGTCCAGACAGCGACGGACCTTGTCGCGATAGCGGGCCCGATCCTCGCGACTGAAGGTGCGTACGCCGACGTCCTCGCCCATGGTCACCACCCTGTCACCGCTGGTCCCTCTAACCTCGCACGCGATCGACGGGCGGGGGAAGGGCTGACGGTTCTTTCCTACCCAGTCAGCGCGCCCGGCTAGCATTGCGCCGCGAAAGGTGGTGGCGTGCGGATGCGCGAGAAGGTGACCCGGTTGTTCGTCGTGGCGGCGATCGCCGAGGCCTGCTCCTGGCTGGCCCTGCTGGTCGGCATGCTGGTCAAGTACGGCCCGCCGGAGAACGAGCTGGGCGTGAAGATCTTCGGGCCGATCCACGGCGGCCTGTTCGTCGCGTACGTCCTGCTGGTGCTGGCCGTGGCCCGGCTGCACCGGTGGAGCCTGCCGGCCACGGCGGTGGCCCTCGTCAGCGCGGTGCCGCCGTTCGCCACTGTGGTCTTCGAGCGTTGGGCCCGCCGCCGGGGCATGCTCGGTGTCGACAGCCGGCCCGCCCGCGAGCCCGCGCCGGTCGGCTGACCCCGCTGATCCGTCCGACCTGATCCGGGCCGGGCGCGGTCAGGTCAGCGCGGAGCAGGCCACGACACCGGCCAGCAACAGCCCGCCCAGGAACGCCTGCAACAGCAGCGGCGGCCCGAGGTGCGACCAGAGCGTCGCGGTACGCGGGGTCAGCAGCTGCCCGGTGGTGAGGTTGACGATCCGCTCGATCCGGGGCGGCAGCTCCGGGTCCCGCTGCGGGCGCACTGTGAGCTGCACCTGGTCCGCCGGGTGCAGGGCGCTCTGCGGCAGGTGGCCGTGTAGCTCCACCTCGCACAGCTGGCCCGCGGTGTTGCGCAGCCGCACCGGGGTGACCAGGTACTCCGGGCCCTGCTTCAACTGCTTCCACCGTCGGCGGGCGCCACCACCGCCGAACGAGAACAGCGAGCGCAGCAGCAGGGCGGGAAGGCTGGCGACGGCCGCCGCCGCGAGCACCGCCACCAGCACCGGCTGCCCGATGCGTACCTCCCGGGTGTAGCCGTCCAACAGGCGGATCAGCCGCCCCGTGACGATTCGCTCCGTCGGGTGCACGATCCGTCGGGTATCGAGTCCGCTGTCCATCTCCACCACCGAGAGTCCGCTTGTGTTCACAGATCGTATCGACGTCCTGGGTTGAACGACGTGAATGAAACCTGGTCACGGGCTCACGGCCGCGAGGTGACATCCCGGGCGACAGGGGTAAGCGGGGGGCCGAGCTGGAAAGGGGTCGAGCATGCAGCTGTCCTTCCTGCGCCCGCTCTACGACCGTCCCGGGCCGTGGTGCTCGGTGTACCTGGACGCCTCCGCCGACACGGAGGACGCCCATCCCGCGTTGGACCTGCGGTGGCGCGCCTTGCAGAGTCAACTCACCGACCAGGGGGCCGACGAGGCGAGCGTCGCCGCGCTGGACCGGGTGATCCGTGGGCACGACCCGATGGTCGGGGACTACGGCCTCGCGGTCTTCGCCAGTCACGGTCGGGTGGTGCTCTCCGAGTACCTGTCCGCGCCACCACTGCGCGACCTGGCCAGTTTCGCGCCGCTGCCCCACGTCATGCCGCTGCTAGCCCAACGCGGCGAACAGGTCGCCTGGGTGCGGGTGGTCGCCGACCGGATGGGCGCCGACGCCATGGCGGTCAGCGCCGGCGGAGTCCCCCGGCGGGCACACGTAGCCGGTCGGGACGAGTTCCCGCTGCGACGGACGAAGCCCGGCGGCTGGTCCCAGTCCCGGTACCAGCGGGCGGCCATGGAGGCCTGGCACCAGAACGCCGGCGACGTCACCGCCGCGACCGCGGACCTGGCCGACCGGGTCGGCGCGGACGTGGTCGTCGTCGCCGGTGACGTCCGCGCCACCGGGATGATCGCCGCCCAGATGCCGGAGCGGTGGCAGGACCTCGTGGTCCGCACCGACGCCGGATCCCGGGCCGGCGGCGCCGACCAGACGCTGCTCGACGACCTCACCGTGCAGACCATCGCCGAGGTCGCCGACCAGCGGATCGCCGCCACGCTGGACAAGTTCGGCGTGCAGGAGGACGTCGGCGGGGGACTCGACGCGGTCGTCTCGGCCCTGCAACGCAACCAGGTGGACACGATGATCATCGTGGACGACCCGTCGGCCACCGGTGAGCTGTGGATCGGCGCGGAACCCACCGAGATCGCCGTCGACCCGGGGCAGTTGGCCGCCATGTCGGTCGACGACCCGCAACGGGTACGCGCCGATGCGGCGCTGGTCCGCGCGCTCGTCGGCACCGACGCGGCGCTGACCGTGCTCGGCCCGGACGAGGCGCCCGACCTGACCGACGGCGTCGGCGCGGTGCTGCGCTACGTCGACCCCAGCACACCGGGGCGCGGCGATGGCTGAGCGCCGCGTCGCGGACCTGGTGGTGGAACGGCTCCTGGCCTGGCGGGTGCCCCGCGCCTTCGGCTACCCGGGGGCGGCGATCGCCCCGCTGGTCGAGGCGTTGGAGAGCACCGGCGGTGAACCGGCGTTCATCCCGGCGCGACACGAGGAGACCGCCTCGTTCATGGCCACCGGCCACGCCAAGTTCACCGGCGGCATCGGCGTCTGCCTCGCCACCCAGGGGCCTAGCGCCGTCCAGCTGCTCAACGGCCTCTACGACGCCAAGCTGGACAGCAAGCCGGTGGTGGCGATCGTCGGGGAGGACATCTCCGGGCCGCTCGGCGGCGCGCATCAGGAGATCGGGCTGAGCCGGCTCTTCGGGGACGTGTGCAACCAGTTCGTCCGGTACGGCCGCAGCCCCGAGGACGTGGCGGCGCTGCTGGACCAGGCGTTCCGTACCGCCGCGGCGACCCGCAGCCCGACCTGTGTCGTGCTGCCCCGGCAGTTGCAGGAGGCCGTGGTGCCCGACCTGCAACCGTCCGCCGTCGGGGTGATCTCGGCGGCCCCGGGTGAGCCGCTGGCCCGGGTGCTGCCGCACGACGTGGACCTCGACGCCGCCGCCCAACTGCTCGACGGTGGACAGCGCGTCGCGATCCTCGTCGGCCAGGGCGGGCGCGACGCGGCCGCCGAGATCATCGAGGTGGCCGACCGGCTCGGCGCCGGCGTGGCCACCTCCCTGCTGGGCAAGCCGGTGCTCGACGAGCGGCTGCCGTTCCACACCGGTGTCCTCGGCGAGGTCGGCACCCCGGCCGCGGCCGAGCTGATGGGCGGCTGCGACACGCTGCTGCTGGTCGGCACGAACGACCCGTGGACCGAGTACTTCCCGATGCCGGAACAGGCCCGCACGGTGCAGATCGACATCGACGGTCGGCGGATCGGCACCCGCTACCCGGCCGACGTTCCGCTGGTCGGTGACGCCGCCGAAACCCTGCGGGCACTGCTGACCCGCCTGCGCGGTCGACCCGAGCAGCGGTGGCGCGCCACCGTGGAGGCGTCGGTGGACCGGTGGCGTGACGTCGCCGCCGACCGGGTCGCCGCGCCCGCCGACCCGGTCAACCCGCAACTCGTACTCCAGGAGCTGTCCGCCCGGATGCCGGGCTCCGGCGCCGTCGCGGTCGACGTCGGCTCGGTCCTCTACTGGTACGCCCGACACCTCACCCTGCCGCCGGGCGTGAACGCCCAACTGTGCGGCACGCTCGGCTCGATGGGTTGCGCTCTGCCGTACGCGGTGGCCGCGAAGCTCGCCGCCCCCGACCAACCGGTGGTCGCGCTGGTCGGCGACGGGGCGATGCAGCTCAACGGGCTCGCCGAGCTGATCACCGTCGCGCACCACTGGCAGCAGTGGCGGGACCCTCGCCTGGTGGTGCTGGTGCTCAACAACCGGGACCAGAACGGCATGGGCGGTGGGCTGGCCCCGTCGCCCGACCCGATGCGCCGCCGCCCCGACGTCCCGTACGCCGGTTGGGCCCGACTGCTCGGCCTGCACGGGGTGCGGGTGGACCGTCCGGAGCTGGTCGGTGCCGCCTGGGACGAGGCCCTCGCGGCGGACCGTCCCTGCGTACTGGAGGCGGTCGTCGACCCGGCGGTGTCGTTGGCGCCGCCGGAGCCGGCGTTCGCCGACCTGCGGGGCTTGTACGCCGACGGCGCTCCCGCCCGCAAGGTCCGGGAGCAGGTGGAGGTCACCGCGAACGCCCAGGACTTCGTTTAACCGCCCCGGGCCAGGGCATCAGAAGCGGCCCCGACGACGCTGGAGGTCCCATGCCCGAGCCCGCTGACCGCCGCTACGGTCCCGCGACCCTTCCGCGGCCGCGCGGCCCGCTCTCCGCGGCGGTCGTCGAGGCTCTGCGGCGTCCGCCGCACGACCTGCCGGCCGGTCTCGGCGTCGACGTCGACCCGGCGGACCCGATCACCGACGAGGATCTCCAGCTGACCCTGTTCCTCTGCTACGAGCTGCACTACCGGGGTTGGCTCGGGGTCGACGAGTCGTGGGAGTGGCAACCGACGCTGCTCGCGCTGCGCGCCCACTGCGAACGGGTCTTCGAGGCGGCGGTGCGCCGGCTGGTCGGCACGCCGGTGGTGCCCGCCGCCGGGGTGGCCGCGGGCCTGGCCGAGCTGGTCGCCGCCGACGACGGGCCGGCACTGGCCGCGAACCTCCAGCGACGCGCCGACCTCGCCCAGTTCCGCGAGTTCGTCGTGCACCGGTCCGTGTACCACCTGCGCGAGGCGGACCCGCACAGCTGGGCGCTGCCCCGCCTCGGTGGGCCGGCCAAGGCCGCACTCGTGGAGATCCAGACCGACGAGTACGGCAACGGCCGGCTGGACCGGATGCACGCCGAGCTGTTCCGGTGCACCCTCGACCGGCTGGGGCTGGACGTCGGGTACGCCGCCCACCTGGACGCCGTACCGGCGGTGACCCTGGCGACCAACAACCTGATGTCGCTGTTCGGCCTGCACCGTCGACTGCGCGGCGCGCTGCTGGGGCACCTCGCCGCGTTCGAGATGACCTCCTCGTTGCCGAACCGCCGCTACGGCAACGGGCTGCGCCGGCTGGGCTTCGACGAGGTGGCCACCCGCTTCTACGACGAGCACGTCGAGGCCGACGCGGTGCACGAACAGATCGCCGCCCACGACATGTGCGGCGGACTGGTCGCCGTCGAGCCGACCCTCGCCCCCGACGTGCTGTTCGGCGCGGCGGCCGGGCTCGCGCTGGACCGGTTGTTCGCCGCGCACCTGCTGGAGAGTTGGGCCGCCGGTCGCAGTTCCCTGCGGCCACCCGCTCCGCCGGCCCTGCCGCCGACCGTCCCACTCGTCGCGTCGACCCCGGTGACCTCACCGGTTGTTGTCGTCCCGCCGGCCCCGACCGCGCTCGTCTGACCAGCCCGCTGCCGCGCGCTGTCCGCGCTGCCGCGCGCTGTCCGCGCTGCCGCGCGCTGTCCGCGCGGTGTCCGCGCTGCTGTGCGGTGCCGCGCGCTGTCCGCGGTGCCCCTGTTTGGCGCCGGTGGGCTGTCGGCCGCCGCCCTCAGCTCCAGGGCCCTTGCTTCGTCCTTTGCTCTGCACCCACCGAGGCGACGGTTACGGACCGTGCCTGGTGCCTGGGTGGGTGCAGAGCAAAGGCGGCGAGGGTGGTGGATGGGTCCCGACGGCGAGTCTGCGCTGAGCAGGGCGGGCGCAGAGAAGAGGGTGGCGGCGTGCCGGTCGGGCCTGCCGGAGGGCGCTCTCGGAGCGTGATGGCGGGACCTTGGGTCGTCAGCCCTCGCGGGTGGTGCCCGCCCGGAACCGGATCGCCTTGTGGGTGCCGTCGCAGAACGGTTTGAGCGCCGACTTGCCGCACCGGCACAGCGCCACGGTGCCCCGGCGCGCGTCGATCCGCTCGCCGCTCGGCGTGACCAACGCGAAGTCACCCCGGACCAGCAGCGGTCCGTCCTCGTACGGGGTGATCGTGGCGGCCGCTGGCTCGCTGGTGTCGTCGGTGCCCATGGCCCCGGAAGTGCCCGCCCTGGCCGCACCGAAACCCGAGCGACCGAACGCCGTTGATGACCGGCGGACCCCTCTGACCAGCGGAATGTGCCGCCGGGTGGGTGATGCCCCGTTTGAACCCCATCGGGACGGGAAGCCGGGCCGCGTGGTGAGCGAACGAGGCAAGGTGGGGCCGGTGCACAAGGTGCACAAGGGGCTCACGGCCGATGGCGCCGGTCTCGCCGGCGACCGGGTCGTGGCCGCGGGCAGCGCCGCCCGGGTGCTGGTCGCCGCCACCGCCCGAGCGCTGCGTGGCGAGGACTGCGCCGACCTCGGGCACACCGGGCCCACGTCGCGTTTCCCCGGCGCTCCGGAACCGGTACGCCGGGCCGCCGTCACCCGGGCCGCCGGACGGGTCGCGCTCACCGACGCCCAGATCGGCGAGGTGGACGCCGCCCGGGTCGCTCGCTGGTTCGTCGACCAGTACCCCCGTCGGCGTTACCCCGGCGTGCTGATCGGCTCTCCGCACGGCGGCCTGGCACACCTGGCCGTGGCGCTCGGTGTGCCGTGGCTGCCGGCCGGCTTCGAGATGACCGCGCACTGGTCCGACGGCGCGGTGGACCGCCCGGCGGACGCCCTGGAGCACGGTGCGGCACTCGCCACCCGGTTGCTCGCCGGCAACCCCGACCTGCACCTGCGGCAGGTGCACTGCCCGGCCAGCCGTGGCCCGCTGACCGGGGCGACCGTGGCGGTGGCCGCCGCGTGGCGGGCGCTGCCGACCGCGTACACGCGGTTCCTGGCCGACCGGCTGCTCCCCGGCGCCCCGGTGCTGCTGGTCCGCGACGCGCGCACCTGGCCGGTCCTGGAGCGCGGCCCGGGGCACAGTTTCCAGGTCGGCTGCCCGGCCAGCGGGCTGGACCCGGTGGACTTCCACCCGGACAGCCACGCCCTGCGGCAGGTCCTGCGCTCGGCCGGCGGCGACGCGACCCGGTGGGCGCCGCCGGAGGTGTCCGTCCCGTCGGGCAGCGCCGAGCACGGCGTCGACTCCGGCTTCGAGTCGGCCGCGCGGGACTGGTCCGCGCGTCACGGGCACCCGCTGCACCGGGTGCTGGTGCCCCGACCGGCGGCACTGAGCGCGGCCGTCGCCGACCTGTACCGACGGTGGCTGCGCGCCGCCGGCAAGACCGGTGATCGGTTGGTGGTGGAATGCGGGCGTCTGCTCGACCCGTGGCAGGTGGTACGGGCGGGGCTGGTGCCGTACTGGTGCGAGAACGCCACCCGGCGCACCGTCGACGAAGCCGAGTGGTGGCTGGCCGGCAGCGAGCCGTTCAGCTCGGTGGACGTGTTGCCCGAGCCGCCCGGGATGCGCTCACCCGCCCTGGCCGGGCTGCCGCAGTGGCTGGCCGTGGCCGGGTTCGGGCGGCGACGTCGGGCGTTGGACCGGAGCAGCGCGCGCGGCTACCCGGTGACGCCCGTGCCCACCCGCCGGGCCACGGAGGTCCTTCGTGCCCAGCCGTACGACCTGCCCGTACCGCCCCCGCTGAGGCTCGCCGAGGCCCTCGACGCGCTCCGCGACAGCGGCGGCCACCAGGGCTTGTCGGTCTCCTGAGACGGAGCACGCCGAAACATCCTCGCGAACCCGGGGTCCCGTGATTGAGTACCTACGGAGCGGGAACATCGCTGGCTGCGACAGCCTGATTGCGCTGCGTGGACGCGTTGTCGCCCGCTGGCATCCCAGTCACTGACCCACTTTTCCGGCCCGGTGCGTGGCTCGACCACGCGCACGACCGGTTTCCCGATCCGGGCGGGGGACCTTCCTGAGGGAGGCGCGGATGTTCGGACAGACGAGTACGACCACGACCACACCACCACCCACCGATCGAGGTCTGGAGGACCTCGACGCGGCGGCACTGGCGTACGCGGCCCGGATCGAAGGGCTGCCGCCGGAGCGACGGGGGGAGGCCCGCGAGGACCTGGTGCGCTTCGCGCTGCCCTTCGCCGGGCGGCTGGCCCGCCGGTACCGGGGTCGGGGGGAGCCACTGGAGGACCTGGAACAGGTCGCCCGGCTGGGGCTGGTCAACGCCGTCGACCGGTATGACCCGGAACGGGGGTCCTTCACCGCGTACGCCGCGATCACCATCGTCGGTGAGATCAAACGGCACTTCCGGGACCGGACCTGGGGCGTACACGTGCCCCGCCGGTTGCGGGACCTGATCCTCGAGGTGGGGCAGGCGACGGCCGCGCTGACCAGCGAGCTGTCCCGGGCCCCGTCGGTGGCCGAACTGTCCGCCCGACTGGAGACCCCGGAGGAGGAGATCCTCGCCGCGCTGGAGTCGGCGGCCGGCTACAGCCCGGCCTCCCTCAACGCCCCGGTGGGTGGGGAGAGCTCCGCGGAGTTCGGTGACCTGGTCGGCGAATCGGACAACGCGCTGGAGTCGGTCGACGACCGGGTCACGGTGAGCGGTCTGCTGCACCGGCTGCCCTGGCGGGAGCGGCGCATCCTGGCCATGCGGTTCTACGGCAACCAGACCCAGGCGGAGATCGCCGCCCGGTTCGGCATCTCGCAGATGCACGTCTCCCGGTTGCTGTCGCGAGCGCTCACCTGGCTGCGCCAGGCGATGCTCGCCGACGCGCCGCCGCCGTGGCAGAACGGGGCCGCCGAACCCGACCCGGGCAAGACCCGGATCTCGGTCAAGCAGAACGGTGACCGGGTGGTGGTCGAGGTCGGCGGCGAGATCGACCGCGACGGCGCGGACCAGTTGCGCCGGGCCATGCTGGAGGCGGTCACCGGACAGCCCAGCGAGGTGGTCGTCGACCTGGTCGGCGCGGGCGGGTTCGACGCCGGTGGGATCGCCGCCCTGATGGCCGGGCGGGACGCGGCGGAGCGGACCGGGGTGCCGCTGCGCCTGACCCGGGTCCAGCCCGCGGTACGCCGCTCGCTCACCGCCGCCGGCCTGGCGCCCGCCCGGGACTGAGCGGCCGGCCCGGCGCCCGCCCGGAACCCGAGCCGCCCGAGACCGAGCCGCCGGCAACCGAGCCACTCGTCCAAACCGGAGCGCCGCCGGTCGCGACGAACGACGAGGGCCGACACCCACCGGGTGTCGGCTCTCTCGGCGTACGCTGATCAGCGTTCTTCGGGGTTGTCCTCGCCGTGCGGGTGACGCCAGCGTTCGTGCGGCTTCGGCGGGTCCTCGGCGTCCTGGGGCGCGTCGCTCTGCTCGAAGCTCGGACGCCGTATCCCCTCGGGTTCCGGCACGTCCACCGGACGGGCGCCGGACCGTGGCGCGGGCTGGTACTCGGCCGCCTCGCGGGCACCGTGCGCGCCCTCGGCGGCCGGCGACTCCGGTGCGTGGTGCTCCAACTTCAGCTCCTCGGCGAACTCCTGCGGCGGCTTCGTGGTGCGCTGCGGTAGGTCCCGGCCCAGGTCGGCGACGAGCGGGCCGTACTTCAGGTCGAACGCGGGGCGCTCGGACCGGATCCGGGGCATGCGGTCGAAGTTGCGCAGCGGCGGCGGACAACTGGTGGCCCACTCCAACGAGTTGCCGAAGCCCCACGGGTCGTCCACCGTCACCACCGCCCCGTACCGCCACGACTTCCAGGCGTTGTAGATGAAGAACAGGGTGGACAGGCCGAGGATGAAGGCGAAGACGCTGGAGATCGTGTTCAGCGTGGTGAAGCCGTCGGTGGGCAGGTAGTCGGCGTAGCGGCGCGGCATGCCCTCGCTGCCCAGCCAGTGGTGCACCAGGAAGGTGCCGTGGAAGCCGATGAACATCGTCCAGAAGTGCGCCTTGCCGAGCCGCTCGTCGAGCAGCCGCCCGGTCATCTTCGGCCACCAGAAGTAGTAGCCGCCGAAGAGGGCGAACACCACGGTGCCGAACACCACGTAGTGGAAGTGCGCCACCACGAAGTAGCTGTCGTGGGTGTGCCAGTCGGCCGGCGGGCTGGCCAGCAGCACCCCGGTGAGGCCACCGAGCAGGAAGGTGACCAGGAAGCCGATGGCGAACAGCATCGGCGTCTCGAAGGTGAGTTGTCCCTTCCACATGGTGCCGATCCAGTTGAAGAACTTCACTCCGGTGGGCACCGCGATCAGATAGCTGAGGATGCTGAAGAACGGCAGCAGCACCTGACCGGTGGCGAACATGTGGTGCGCCCAGACCGTCATGGACAGCACGGTGATCGCCACGGTGGCCAGCACGATCCCGGTGTAGCCGAAGAGCGGCTTGCGGGCGAAGACCGGGATGATCTCGGTGATGATGCCGAAGAACGGCAACGCGATGATGTACACCTCGGGGTGGCCGAAGAACCAGAACAGGTGCTGCCAGAGCATCGGGCCGCCGGTGGCCGGGTCGTAGACGTGCGCGTTGAGCAGCCGGTCGGCCGACAGCGCCAGCAGCGCGGCGGCCAGCAACGGGAAGACGAGGATCACCAGCACGCTGGTGAACAGCATGTTCCAGGTGAAGATCGGCATCCGGAACATGGTCATGCCGGGGGCACGCAGGGTGAGGATCGTGGTGATCAGGTTGACCGCGCCGAGGATGGTGCCGAGCCCGGAGACCACCAGGCCGAGCACCCACATGTTCGCGCCCACGCCGGGGCTGTGGTCCACGTCGCTGAGCGGGCTGTACGCGGTCCAGCCGAAGTCCGCCGAACCTCCCGGGGTGATGAAACCGCCGATCACCATGAGCCCGCCGAACAGGTACAGCCAATAGGCGAGCGCGTTCAGACGGGGGAACGACACGTCCGGCGCGCCGATCTGGATCGGCACGATGAAGTTGGCGAACCCGAACGCCGCAGGCGTGGCGAACAGCAGCAGCATCACCGCGCCGTGCGAGGTGAAGAGCTGGTTGTACTGCTCGGAGGAGAGGAACTGCATGCCCGGTCGGGCCAGCTCGGCGCGCATCACCATCGCCTGCAGCCCGGCCACCACGAAGAACCCGAAGGAGGTCAGCAGATACAGCAGGCCGATCTGCTTGTGGTCGGTCGTGGCGAGGAACTTGATCAACGAGTTGCCGGGAATCGGCGTGCGTACCGCTCCCGGGAAACCCCCGAACCGGGCCGGTGCCAGGATCGCCGGGCCCCGATCGCGACCGGGTTCCGTGGTTACCCGCTTGGGCATGGCTGCTCACCCCGTCGTGACGGCAGAAAGGACGGGCGTGCCTACCCGACCCTCGCACCATGTAACCAGGCCAGAGCGGTAAATTCGGTCAGATCGCTGGTACCGGGCGCAAGCGCCCCGAACACTCAGGTTGCCGGCAGCATCGCCCAGACCGCCTTGCCCTGCCCCGCGGGCACGCTGCCCCAACGCTGGGTCAGCTCCCGCACCAGCATCAGCCCCCGGCCACCCTCGGCGTGCAGGTCCGTCCCGCCCGGCCGAGCCTGCGCGTTGCTGCCGTCCACCACCGCCAGGTGCAGGTACGGCCGGCGCAGGGTCACCGTCACGTGCATCGGGGTGCCGGCGTGGCGTACCACGTTGCCGACCAGCTCGCTCACCACCAGCGCGGCAGGTCCCGCCGCGTTGGGCAGGTTCCACTTGGCGCACGCGTCCGTGACCAGCTCCCGGGCCCGGCGGCACGCCTCGGCCACCGGCTCCAGCCGGGCCCGCATCCGCAACGGGGCACCCGCCAACCGGGTGGCCTCCGCGCAGTCCGCGGTGACCGGAACCACCCGGCAGGTGGTCGACTCGGCCAGCCAACGCGCGGCGACCGGCGACGGGGCGCACAGCACCACCGGCACCGCCGGCCACTCCTCGGCACGGCGGGCCGTCGCGGCGAAGACGGACAGCGCCAGCCGGTCCTCGACGCGCACCTCGGCCAGGTCGACCACCAACGCCTCCGGCTGGTCGACGAGCGCGTCGTTGAGCGCCCGGTGCACAGTGCGCATGGTGCCCAGGTGAAGCGCACCGGTGAGTCGGACGACCGCCACCGGTGCCGTGGTGCGCACCTCGCAGGTGATCCGGCTCGACATCGCCACCCTCTATTCGCTGCTGGGTCGGGAGCTCCCCACTACCCGGGGCGGCCCGACGTCAAACCGGGTCGACGGCCCGGCGAGGCGGTCCAGCTGCCGCAACAGGGCAGGTCACGGCCGGGGTCGCCCGGTCAGGACGCCCAACGCGATCATGCCGACGCCGAGACCCAGGTGCAGCCAGTCGTCGGCGTCGTTGACCGGCAGCACGTTCGCCCCGGTGTCGTGGTCGACAGCCAGACCGTAGAGCCAGAGCACCAGGTAGACGGCGCCGCCGCCGATCAGGAACGTCCGGGCCCCGGTGACCGTCCGGGCCAGCACCAGACCCACCAGCCCGAACACCAGGTGCACCAGGTTGTGCAGCACCGACACCTGGAAGACACCGAACAGGTACGCGCCGGAGCCGTGGCCGGCGAAGCGCAGGTCGTGCATCCCGGTGGTGATCCCGGGCACGAAACCGAGCACGCCGATCAGCAGGAACAGCACGCCCACCGTCGCCGCCGCCCGCCGGACCGGCGCCTTGCCGTCGGCCGGGTTGGGTCGGGCCCGGGAGTGGGCCATCGGTCCGACCATTCCCCGGCTCCTCGCTGCGCGGCGGGTACGAGCGCTGCCGGCTACCCGCTGTCGCCGCCGACAAACGCCCGCCGACGGTCAGGCCGGGAGCAGCCTCGGCGCGCGGGACAGCTGACGGACCCGCTCGTACAGCTCCACGTAGCGTTGGGCCATCACCGCCGGGGTGAACCGCTGCGCGGCCGCCCGCCGGCACTCGTCCGGGTCGAGCAGGTCGGCGGCGAGCACCAGATCGCCCAGTTCCTCCTCCTCGGCGGCGAGCAGCCCGGTGCGGCCGTGCTCGATCAGCTCCGGCAGGCAGCCCCGGCTGGTCGCCACCACCGGCGTACCCAGGGCGAGCGACTCGACCACCGCCGTGCCGCCCGGCTCCTCCCAGCGCAGCGGGAACAGCGACGCGCGGGCGCTGGCGAGCAGGTCGTCCCGCTCCTGACCGGCCACCGTGCCGACCCAGCGGACCAGGTCACCGTCGACGTGCGGGGCCACCTCGTCGAGGAAGAACCGCACATCCGGGTTCTGCCGGGCCTCGTCGCCGGCGGCGGCCAGATCGGCCGGCCGATGGTACGGGCCCACCGGACCGGCCAGCACCAGCGGAAACCCGACCCGGTGGGCCAGTCGGGCACCCACGTCCTGCCCCTTGCCCGGGTTGATCCGGCCCAGGATGAGCACGTGCTCGCCCTTCTCCGCCCGCGGCCGGCGGTCGGCGTCGACGGCGAGCGGCGTGGACAGGTGCACGTGCCCCACCGAGTGCTCCCGCAGCGCCAGCGGCGCCCGGGCCAACTGCGACGCGGAGACCCCGTTGACGCGGACCCGGTCGCCGCCGTCCAGGCTGCCGTAGAGCGCCGGGTGCTTGGCCAGGTCCCAGTGCAGGGTGTGCAGGGTCGGCGGCCCGGCCGGCCCCATCGCGGCGAGCGTGGCGAGGCCCACCGCCTCCACGTGATCGTGCACCAGATCGATGTCGTCGCGGGAGTGCAACTCACGGACCACCCCGGCCAGGTGCGCCTGGGCGACCCCACAGACCTGGTTGTACGGCCGCTGCAACGACGCGAACTGCCCGTCGGCGAAGACCGACACCCGCTCGTCCACCGGCAGGGTGCTGCTGCCCACCGAGGCCAGCACCACCCGCACGCCCAACCGGCGCAGCTCCGGCACGAGCGTGGCGATGACGTTCTCGATGCCGCCGTAACCGGGCGGTGGCACGGACAGCCACGGCCCGGCGTTCATCAACACGGTCAGGCTCATCCGGTGGGTCCCCCTCTCGCGGTCACTGGGCGGTCGGTTCGCGACCGCGGGGCTCGCCGAACCGGCTCACTCCTCGCGCTCACGCTGCGGCCACCCGTCGGCGGGGCACCCGGTGGCGCAACTCCGCCAGCGGCGGGCGTTCCTCGATGGACACATCGGTGACCACGATCTCCCGGTCCAGGTTGGGCAACGTGTCCGAGCCGCCGCGACGGAACTGGGTCAGCAACGACTCCGGCGCCAACCCGGGAATCGCCCAGCCCCGCCGCTGCAACCGGGACCAGGCGGTCAACATGATCTGCGCGGACATCCGGCCCAGCGCCGCCGTGTCCTGGTGCCGGTGCTTGCGCTCACCGAGGTCGACCTGCGCCATCGCGTCGAGGCCGACCAGGTCGAGCAGGTCGATCATCATGGCCGTCTCCACCCCGTACCCGGAGACGAACGGCACCCGGGCCAGCACGTCCCGGCGGCCCGCGTACTCACCGGCGAGGGGCTGCACGAAGCCGGCCAGCTCGGGCCAGAACAGGTTCAGCAACGGTCGGGCCATCAACTCGGTCACCCGACCCCCACCGTCCTGCTCCACGCTGGCGGCACCCACCAGAGGCCGGTGATAGAACCCCTTCACGAAGTCGACCGAGGAGTCGGTCAGCAGCGGGCCGAGCAGCCCGGTCACGAAGTGCGGCCGGAACTCCCGCAGGTCGGCGTCGACGAACGCCACCACGTCCCCCTCGGCGGCGGCCAGACCCGCCCACAGGGCGTCACCCTTGCCGGTGAGTCGGGGCAACCCCCGGGTCATCGCGTCCTGGCTGACCACCTCCGCACCGGCGGCCCGGGCCACCTGCGCCGTACGGTCAGTCGAGCGTGAATCCACCACGATCAGTTCGTCGACCAGGGCGACGCGATCCATCAGGTGCTCCCGGATGGTCGACACGATCGCGCCGACGGTGGCCTCCTCGTTGCGCGCCGGCAGCACCACGCTGACCCGGGTCTCTCCCTTGGCCCGCATCAGACGACGCGCCGGCCAGTCCGCCGCCGTCGTCGTCCGGTACGTGGCCCACGCCTCCACCACCGGTGAAACGCTCGATGTCGCATCCCGCACGGGCACCCCTCCATTCGTGCGTGGAAGAACCGAATTTGGTTGTTCCCATTCCTCATCACGCGCTAACCGCATTCTCGGCAACAGCTTGATCACAGAGGTGACGACAATGCGTTCCCGGGGGATGAACGTTTGATTGCGCACACCCCGGGGGACTGCTCCCATCGCACATGAAAGGTCTTCGAAGGGGTGTCGGATGCGTCACTGCCGGGTGGGTCTGGTCGGAGCCGGGGGAGTGGCACAACGCCACGCCCGCGTGCTGTCCGGCTTCGACGACGTCGAGCTGGTCGGGGTCACCGACGTCGCGCCGGAGGCGGCGTCCGCGCTGGCCACGCGGCACGGCGCGCGGGTCTGCGCCGACCTCGCCGAGCTGCTGGCCACCAGCCCCGACGCGGTGTACGTCTGCGTGCCGCCGTTCGCGCACGGCCCCGCCGAGGAGGCACTGGTCGAGGCCGGCGTGCCGATGTTCGTGGAGAAGCCCGTCGCGGTCGACCTGGGCACCGCCGAGCGGATCGCCGACCTGGTCGCGCGCCGGGGGCTGCGCACCGCCGTCGGCCACCACTGGCGTTACCTGAGCGTGCTCGACCAGGCCCGTGAGCTGCTCGCTGACCGTCCCGTCCGGATGGTCAGCGGCGCCTGGCTGGACAAGGTGCCCCCGGTCGCCTGGTGGTCGCGGCGGGACCGCTCCGGCGGCCCGGTGGTGGAACAGGCCGCCCACGTGCTGGACCTGGTCCGCGTGCTGGCCGACGAGGTCACCGAGGTCACCGCGTACGGCGACGGCACCCCTCCGCCGGTCGACGGCGCCGACGTCGACTCGGTGACCACCGCCGTGCTGCGCTTCGCCGACGGGGCGGTCGGCACGCTCAGCGCGGCGTGCGTGTTGGGCTGGAAGCACCGCGCCGGCCTGGAGATCCTCGCCGACGGGCTGGCCCTGGCCCTGACCGAGGACGGTCTGTCGATCCGCGACGCCGACGGCGAACGACACGTGCCGGCCGATCCGGAGGCCGCCCGGGTGGCGGTGGACCGCGCCTTCGTCGACGCCGTACGCGGCATCGGCGACGACGTCCGCGTCCCGTACGCCGAGGCGCTCGCGACCCAGCGACTGGCCCTCGCGGTGGCCGACTCGGCCCGCACCGGCACGACCGTACGACTCGCCACCCCGACCGCCCCGGCCGCGCTGCGCACGGGGGTGACCGTCGATGCGTGACCGGGTCGTGGTGGTCACCGGTCCCGGCCGGGTCGACCTCGTGGAGCAGGACGCCGCGCCGCTGCGCCCCGGCACGTTCCGGGTCGAGACGCTCTTCAGTGGCGTCTCCGCCGGCACCGAGCTGAGCTACGTCAAGGGCACCAACCCCTACCTGAACGTCACCTGGAACGCCGACCTGGGCCTGTTCCAGCCGGGCGCGGCGAGCACCCCGTACCCGGTGAACCGGCTCGGCTACATGCAGGTCGGCCGAGTGGTGGAGAGCGAGACCCCGGCCGTCGCGGTCGGCACGGTCGGTGCCATGACCTACGGGCACCGCACCGGCTGGCTGGCCGACCCGGTCGCGGAGCGGTTCGTGCCGCTGCCCGACGACCTGGACCCGCTGCTCGGCGTCTACGTCGCGCACATGGGCCCGATCTGCGCCAACGGCCTCCTGCACGCGGCGGCCGACCTGCACGGCGCCGACGTCCGCGCGCTCGGCGACGGGGTCCGCGGCCGTCGTGTCGCGGTGGTCGGCGCCGGTGTGGTGGCGCTGCTGACCGCACTGTTCGCCAGGCGGCACGGCGCCGCCTCGGTGGTGGTGCTGGACTCCACCCCGCACCGCCGCCACGCCGCCGAGGCGCTCGGCCTGGAAACCCTCGACCCCGACGCGGACGACCCGGCGGTGGTGCTCAAGACCCGCTGGGCGCACACCGCCGGTGACCGGGGCGCCGACGTGGTGTTCCAGTGCCGGGGGCAGGCGTGGGCGCTGCAGCTCGCCCTGCGGCTGCTGCGCCCCCAGGGCACCGTCATCGACCTCGCCTTCTACCAGGAGGGCGCGGACGCCGTCCGGCTCGGGGAGGAGTTCCACCACAACGGGCTGTCGCTGCGCTGTGCGCAGATCGGCCGGGTGCCGCGCGGGCTCGCCCCCACCTGGGACCGCGAACGGCTCTCCGCCGAGACCGTCGACCTGCTCCGCACGTACGGGGACGTGGTCCGCAAGCACCTCGTCTCGGCGGTGGTGCCGTTCGACGAGGCACCCACCCTGCTCACCGACCTGGCCGACCGTCGACGCCAGGAACTCCAGGTGGTGCTGGCCACCTGACCGCGCCCCGGGGCGGGGTGGCGACCGGCCCCCGGGAGCGCACGTCGGCCCGGACCCCGCCCGGGTGGGTGACGCGGCCGACTACCGTTCCCGGCATGAGCACCCCGAAGGACCGGCCGGTCGGCACCGCGCAAGACCGGCCGGTAGGCCTGGCCGCGCTGCTGCCGTACCTGCGTGAGCACACCGGCACCCTCGTCGTGGTGGGCGTGCTGTCGCTGCTCGGCGCGGCGACCTCGCTGGCGCAGCCGCTGCTCACCCGGTCGGTGCTCGACCGGATCGGCGCCGACCACCCCGTCTCCGCGCTCGTGACGGTGCTGGTCGTCCTCGTCGTGCTCAGCGCGGCGATCGGCGGGCTGCGCGACTACCTGCTGCAACGCACCGCCGAAGGACTCGTGCTCGGCACCCGGCGACGGCTCGCCGCCCACCTGCTGCGGCTGCCCATCGCCGAGTACGACAGCAGGCGTACCGGCGACCTGCTCTCCCGGGTCGGCTCGGACACCACCCTGCTGCGCGCGGTCGTCACCTCCGGGCTGTTCGAGACGGTCACCGGGGCGGTGACCGTGGTCGGCGCCGGCACCGCCATGGTGCTGCTCGACCCACTGCTCTTCGGCGTCACCCTGCTCGGGGTGGCGCTCGGGCTCGGTTTCGCGCTCACCTTCGTCCGCCGGGTGCGGGCGTTGGCCCGTGCCGCCCAGGAACGGATCGGCGAGATGACCTCCGCGGTGGAGCGGGCCATCTCGGCGGCCCGGACCATCCGGGCCAGCCGCGCCGAGGCCCGGGAGACGCAGACCGTCACCGGCAGCGCCCGGGAGGCGTACACGGCCGGGCTGCGGGTGGCCCGGGTGCAGTCGGTGGTCGGCCCGATCGGCTCGATCACCGTGCAGGGCGCGTTCCTCCTGGTGCTCGGCATCGGCGGGGCGCGGGTCGCCGCCGGGGCGATCTCGGTCGGCGACCTGGTCGCCTTCGTCATGTACCTGTTCCTGCTGGCGCTGCCGCTGGGCCAGGTGCTGCGGGCGTACACCCAGTTGCAGTCCGGTCTGGGCGCCCTGCACCGGATCGAGGAGATCCTCGCCGTACCCGCCGAGGGTGCGGCGGACCGGCCGGCGCCCGCCTCCGCGACGACCAGCCCGCGCCGACCCGCCCCGATGATCGAGTTCGACCGGGTCGCGTTCGGCTACCCGGGCGGTGAGCCGGTGCTGCACGACGTCAGCTTCACGGTGCCCACCGGTACGCGTACCGCCCTGGTCGGCCCCTCCGGCGCCGGTAAGTCCACCCTCCTGGCCCTGGTCGAGCGCTTCTACGAGGTCAGCACCGGTGCGGTCCGGCTGGACGGCACCGACGTGCGGGACCTGCCCCGCGACGCGCTGCGGGCCCGGCTCGGCTACGTCGAGCAGGAGGCCCCCGTGCTCGCCGGCACGCTGCGGGAGAACCTGTTGATCACCACCCCGGACGCCACCGACGACCGGTTGCACGAGGTCCTCGACGAGGTGAACCTCGCCCACCTGACGCACCGCACCGCCGAAGGGCTGGACGTCCAGGTGGGGGAGGGAGGGGTGCTCCTCTCCGGGGGTGAGCGGCAGCGGCTGGCCATCGCCCGCGCCCTGCTCGCCGGCCCGCCGGTGCTGCTGCTCGACGAGCCGACCAGCAATCTCGACTCGCGCAACGAGGCCGCGCTGCGCCGGGCCATCGACGCGGTGGCCGTACGCCGGACGCTGTTGATCGTGGCGCACCGGCTCGCCACCGTCGTCGACGCCGACCAGATCGTGGTCCTCGACGGCGGTCGGGTGGTCGCCGTCGGCACCCACGCCGAGCTGACCGCGACCGACCCCCTCTACCGTGAGCTGGCCGCCCACCAGCTACTGGTCGGCTGAGTCGTCTGATCCGGCCAACTTGTCGGCGGCCGGGCCGCGCATGGCGGCCCGAATCGCGTACCGTTGCCGCTCATGGGTGTGTCGCAACGGTTCAAGAGCAAGTTCCGGCGGTTCCTTCAGCGCCCCGGCTCGACCGTGGATCTTGCTCCGCTGGAGAAGCTGCTGCCGGCGATCGAGGCGCGCGCGGACGATCTCGCCGCGCTCGACGACGCCGAGCTGACCGAGGCCGCGGGTGCCGCGGTCGGTTACGAGGAGATCTGCGCGATCGGCCGCGAGGCCGCCCGCCGGGGCCTCGACCAGCGGCCGTACGACGTGCAGCTGCTCGGCGCGATGTCGCTGCTCTCCGGCAAGGTCGCCGAGATGGCCAC
The DNA here is from genome assembly GCF_029581275.1 of Micromonospora sp. WMMD1155. Lineage (NCBI taxonomy): Bacteria > Bacillati > Actinomycetota > Actinomycetes > Micromonosporales > Micromonosporaceae > Micromonospora > Micromonospora sp. WMMD1155. The sequence continues at coordinate 6,569,544 of NZ_CP120742.1, read as the reverse complement.
CGGTGAGGGCAAGACACTCACCGCCACGATCGCCGCGTACGGGCACGTCCGACTCGGCAACGGCCCGGTGCACGTGCTCACCATCAACGACTACCTGGCCCGTCGCGACGCCCAGTGGATGGAGCCGGTCTACACCCTGCTCGGCCTCACCGTCGGCTGGGTCAACGAGGCGTCCTCACCGCAGGAGCGACGCGACGCGTACGCCTGCGACGTCACCTACGTCTCGGTCAGCGAGGCCGGCTTCGACTACCTGCGCGACCAGTTGGTCACCGACGTGGAGGACCGGGTGCAACCCCCGCTGACCACCGCGATCGTCGACGAAGCCGACTCCATCATGATCGACGAGGCGCGGGTGCCGATGGTCCTGGCCGGCTCGGTGCCGGGCGAGCAGGACCCGGTGCACGCCGCCGCCGCGCTGGTCCGCGGCCTGCGCAAGGGCAAGCACTACACGGTCGCCGAGGACGGGCGGAGCGTGGCGTTCACCTCCGCCGGCCTGGCCGCCGTCGAGGCCAAGCTCAGCATCGACCTCTACGACGAGGAGCACGTCGCGCAGCTCTCCGCGATCCACGTGGCGCTGCACGCCCACGCCCTGCTGCACCGTGACGTGGACTACATCGTCCGGGACGGCTCGGTCGAGCTGGTCGACGAGATGCGCGGCCGGGTTGCCCAGCGCCGCCGCTGGCCCGACGGCCTCCAGGCCGCGGTCGAGGCCAAGGAGGGCCTGGACGCCACCGCCGAGGGCGAGGTGCTGGGCACCATCGCCATGCAGGCGTACATCGCGCTCTACCCGAAGGTCTGCGGCATGACCGCCACCGCGGTGCACGTCGGCGACCAGCTGCGGGAGTTCTTCAACCTCGAGGTCGCGGTGATCCCGCCGAACACCCCGTGCATCCGTGAGGACGAGCCGGACCGCATCTACGCCACCCGGGCCGAGAAGGACGACGCGCTGATCGACGAGATCCAGCGCGCGCACGCCAAGGGGCGACCGGTGCTGGTCGGCACCCTGGACGTCAAGGAGTCCGAAGGGCTGGCCGCCGGCCTCAACGCCGCCGGTGTGCCGTGCGTCGTGCTGAACGCCAAGAACGACGACGAGGAAGCGGCGATCATCGCCGAGGCCGGCGCGTACGGCGCGGTGACCGTGTCCACCCAGATGGCCGGCCGGGGTGTCGACATCCGCCTCGGCGGCAGCGACCAGGCCGACCGGGAGCGGGTCGCCGAGCTGGGCGGGCTCTACGTGATCGGCAGCGGCCGACACGACAGCCGTCGGGTCGACGACCAGCTGCGCGGTCGGGCCGGCCGGCAGGGCGACCCCGGCGGGTCGGTCTTCTTCGTCAGCCTGGAGGACGACCTGGTCGTCCGGCACGCCGCCGACGCGGTGCCGCCCTCGCCGCGGATGAACGCCGACGGCCTGGTCACCGACGAGCAGGTCGACTACGCGGTGGAGCACGCCCAGCGGGTCGCCGAGGGCGTCAACCATGAGATCCACCGCAACACCTGGCGCTACAGCGTGGTGATCGAACAGCAGCGCAAGGCCCTCGCCGCTCGGCGCGAGCGGCTGCTGACCAGCGACGTCGCCGCGGTGATGCTGCTGGAGAAGGAGCCCGAGAAGGCCGGCGAGATGGACGAGGACCTGCTCGCCCGCGCGGCCCGCTCGATCGCGCTCTACCACCTGGACCGGCTCTGGGCCGAGCACCTGGCCGAGCTGTCGGAGGTCCGCGAGGGCGTGCACCTGCGCGCGCTGGGCCGCCTCGACCCGCTGGACGAGTTCCACCGGGCCGCCGTGCCGGCCTTCAACGACCTGGTCCCGGAGATCGAGGCCCGCACCATCGCCACCTTCAACGAGACCGATTTCGATGAGGACTGGCAGGCCGACGACGGCACCCTCGTCCGGCCCACCGCCACTTGGACGTACCTGGTGCACGACAACCCGTTCGGCTCCGAGCTGGACCGGCTGATCGCCTCCATCGGGCGTCGACTCAGCGGAGCCTCCCGCTGACGTAGGCCCTCGGGGCCTCCTGCCATGTGCCTAGGCTCGGCAGGGGGCCCCGTTTACGTCGTTTCGACCCGGGTTTCCGAGGGTAGTAGGGCTGGTCGGTCAAGTCGGGAGAGAGCAGACGATGACACAGGTGACGACGCCCGGCGGGCAGAAGCGGACGTGCACGGAGGCTGCGATCCGGTGAACCTCGACACGCGGGAGCCGGTGGTGCAGACCCTCGGCGTCCTGGAAACCGCCGCGCTGTTACGGGAGCTGACCGCAGGTCTGATCGCCCTGACCGACTTCGACGACGCGCTCCTGGCACTGGTCCGGGTCACCCGGGACGCTGTGGCCGGTGTGCGCTGGTGCGGCTTCACCGCCCTCCGCGCCGGCGAACCGGCCGGCGTGGCCGCCTCCGACGAGCGGCTCGCCGGGCTGGACGACCTGCGACACGGGCCGGACTCCCCGGCGATGAGCGCCATCCAACGCCGCGAGATGGTCCTCGCCGCCGACCTGACCGCCGAGCCCCGCTGGCCGGTCTGGACGGCGCGCGCCCGCGACCTCGGCGTACGCGGGGTGATCTCCGCGCCGGTGGACATCGACGACCAGGTCATCGGTGCGATCAACCTCTACGCCGCCTCGCCGGACCTGCTCACCCCGCAACACCAGCTGACCGCGATGCTGCTCGCCGAACACGCCGGCCTGCTGCTGGCCGCTGTCCGCGACCGTAGCCGGCAACTCGTCCTCGCCGACGAACGCGACGCCACGCTCCTGCACGACGGTGTGGTGGGCCAGGCCGTCGGCGTGATCATGACGCAGCGCGGGTGCCCACCGGCCGAAGCCCTCGACGTGCTGCGTACCGCCGCGACCTCGCTCGACATCCCGCTGCGCGAGGTGGCCGAACGCCTGGTCCACACGGTCTCCCGCCCCCGCGACGCCTGACCACCCATCCACCCAGTCCGCTCGCGCTCCTCGCCTCCATGATCGACTCGGGTTCCTTGAAGGCGTGGTATCCGAGGCATTGCGACGGCCCGGTTTCCTGAAACGCGAGTTGATCAGGGCGTGCGGTGTCCGTTCGTCCGGTCAGCGGCGAGTCGGGCGGGATCGTTTCGCCGCGAGCGGGCTCGGGTAGCACTCTGGTCAGGTGAGCTGCGCCGACCCGGGGGAGGACCGATGCAGAGCCGACTGCGGGTGCAGGGGCATCCGATCCAACCGATGCTGGTGACGTTCCCGCTCGGGTTGTTCGTCAGCGCCACCGTCTTCGACCTCACCGACGTCGTCGGTGGGCCGGCGTTCCTGGGCGAGGTGGGCTACTGGACGGGTGTCGCGGCCCTCGTCGCCGCGGCGCTGACCGCGGTGGCGGGCATGGTCGACCTGTGGGACGTACCGGGGGACCACACCCGCCGCACCGCGATCGCCTTCAACCTGGTGAACGCGGTGATGGCCGGCATGTTCCTGCTCACCTGCCTGGTCCGGTCCCAGTCACCGGATCGAGGGGCGTCAGCCGCGATCCTGGCGACCGAGTTGGTCGCACTGGCGATCGGCGGGGTCGGTGTGCACCTGGGTGCCCGCCTCATGCGTCACTTCGACGCCGGCCGGGCCGAGGCCGGCGGGCTGGAGGCGCTCGCCGTCTCCACCGGCGAAATCCGCCGCCCCTGGCCCAGCCGCTGACCGGGCCGGGCGGCTTCCGGCCGGGCGCGTAGTCGAGCCGCTGACCCGACCCCGGCGGCTTCCGGTCAGGCGCCCAGCCCGGCCGCTGACCGACCAGGTCGGTCCGGCGGCGCGCGTGAACGGGACGCCGCCTGGGTGGCTGGCCGGTTTACCATCACGGATGACCTCGTCTCTGGACACGCTCCCCACGATCGGTGCACCCGCCACCCGTGCCCTGCACGGCGCCGGCTACACCACACTGCGTCAGCTCGTCGACGTCCCCCGGGCCGACCTGGCCAGACTGCACGGCATGGGTCCGAAGGCGCTGCGCATCCTCCAGGCCGCCCTCGAAGAACACCAGCTCAGCCTCGGCTGAGACCTGCCGCTGCCCGGGGTGAGCCGGTCGCGCACCTCGGGGACCGGTCGCCGGGCGGCGCGAGCGGTGCGCGCGGCCGTCGTGGCACGACAGCCTCACGGGCGCGGCGGCAAATGGCTTGCCGGTCGGGGTGTCCGACCGCGAGGCTGGCCGCCATGGATGCCGAGCGTGACGCCGAGGAACTGATCGCGGAGGCCGCAGCCGCCCCGGTCGACGGGTGGGGCTTCGACTGGCTGGTCGGTCGGGCCGCCGAGGAGCGTCCACCATGGGGGTACGCGCGGATGGTCGCCGAGCGGATGGCCCGGGCCACCAGCGCGCTGGACGTGGACACCGGCGGTGGGGAGGTGCTCGCCGAGGTGCCCCAGCCCCCGGAGCTGCTGACGGCCACCGAAGGATGGCCGCCGAACGTCGAGGTCGCCCGACGGACCCTGCGACGGGTCGGCGCTACGGTGGTGGCCGTCGACCCGGACGCGCCGTTGCCCTTCCGCGACGCCTCCTTCGACCTGGTGGTCAGCCGGCATCCGGTACACACCGACTGGGCGCAGACGGCGCGGGTGCTGCGAGCGGGCGGGACGTTCCTCTCCCAGCAGATCGGGCCGGGCACCATGCGGGAGTTGAGCGAGGCGATCCTCGGCCCGCTGCCGCCTCCGGCCACGCGGCACCCCGAGCAGGCGGTCGGCGCCGCCGAGGCGGCCGGTCTGCGGGTGGTCGACCTGCGCCGGGCGACCCTGCGGGCGGAGTTCTTCGACGTCGGCGCGGTGGTCTGGTTCCTGCGCAAGGTGATCTGGACGGTGCCCGGGTTCACGGTCGAGCGCTACCGCGACCGGCTACGCGAACTCCACCGCCGCATCGTCGACGACGGCCCCTTCGTGGCCCACGCCGAGCGCTTCCTCATCGAGGCCACCCGCCCCTGACAGTGAGGATGTAGGAGCGGATCACCCGGCTGGTCTGACTCAGCCTCTGACTGACGTTGGCGTCTTCTAGCGGATTCGTCGGCCTGTCCGGGTGACCCGTTCCTGCACTCACCTGCGGGGCGTTCGTGACCTGATAGGAGCCTGTGCAAGAGGTCCCATCACTGTCCTGTCCGCCCGTCCCGGCGGTGCGTGCCGACCCTGTTCGGTGCAAGCGAGAGGGACGACGGTTTCAGCATGGCAGCCAGGAAGCGTCAGGTCACAGGCGGAGTCGATACCCACGGCAAGACTCATCACGCGGCGGCGGTTGATCAGGCCGGCCGGATTCTGGGTGATCAGGAGTTCCCGGCTACCACCGCCGGCTACCAGCTCCTGCTGGCCTGGCTGCGGGGGTTCGGTGCGGTGGTGAAGGTAGGCGTGGAAGGCACCGGCACCTACGGCGCCGGACTTGCCCGCTTCCTCACCGCTCGTGGCATCGCCCTGGTCGAGGTCGACCGCCCCGATCGGCGGGCCCGCCGCGCCAAAGGTAAGTCCGACCCCTTGGACGCGCTCGCCGCTGCCCGCGCGGCCCTGTCCGGGCAGGCCAACGGCACACCCAAGACCCGCACCGGCCCCGTCGAAGCCATCCGCGCCCTGCGGGTCGCCCGACGCGGAGCGGTCAAGGCCCGCACCGCTGCCCTCAACCAGCTGCACGGGCTGATCGCCTCCGCGCCCGACACGCTGCGCCAAGAACTCAACGGTCCGGCAACGACACTCGTCAACCGATGCGCCGCACTGCCCGTCAACGAGACCCGGCTCACCGACCCTGTGGAAGCCACCAAGGCGGCCCTGGCCGTGATCGCCACCCGGATCCAGACCCTGACCACCGAGATCAACCAGGCCGATCGCCGGCTACGACCCGTCGTCGCCCGCACCGCCCCACACCTGAGCGCCGTCTATGGCGTCGGCCCCGACGTCGCCGGACAGCTCCTGACCACCGCCGGCGACAACCCCGACCGGCTGCGTTCCGACGCCGCCCTGGCCCACCTCTGCGGAGCCGCACCCATCCCCGCCAGCAGCGGACGCACCGATCGGCACCGCCTCAACCGCGGCGGCGATAGAGCCGCCAACTCAGCCCTGCACACCATCGCCCTGGTCCGCATGCGCTACGACCCCCGCACCCGCGCCTACGTCGACAAACGCACCAAACAAGGACTCAACAAAAAAGAGATCATGCGCTGCCTCAAGCGCTACATCGTCCGCGAGGTCCACACCGCCCTCCTCGCCGACTTCACCGCCCTCAACACCCCTTGACTTCTATAGGAGCATCCGGCTCGGCACCCGCGGGCGCGATGATCGACTCCATCTCGGCGAGACGGGGGTGTCCGGGCAGGCGGGAGGCCGCCACATCGGCGATCTGACGTCGATCACCGCGGGCGGCGCCCGCCCCGGGCGCAGGCAGGGCCGGGAGCGCCGTCGGGCGGGCAGGTGGGCGCGGCGCCGGACCGGGCGAGCCCGGCCCCCCGGGCGGGCACGTCGGCGCGGCGCCGGGCCGGGCGGGCGCCGGTCCTAGTGGTGGGTTCGGTGGTGCCCGGCCAGGACGTCGGCGCCGAAGTCGCTGGCGGGGCGGCGCAGCACGGTGTGCGCGTGGTTGCCGTCGGGGCTGGTGTTGTCGTACTCGATCAGCAGGTCGTCGCCCTGCACCCGGTAGTAGTGCCGCTGCCCGGAGCGGGCGGGGCCGGCCCAGGCGAAGTGCAGCGGGCCCGCGGCCAGCCGAGTCGCCTCCCGGATGGCCAGCTCGGGCGGCAGCCGGTCCAGGTAGAGCGCGACCACCTGGTCGAGCAGCGCGCGGCCGGTAGGCCCCAACCGGTCCGCCGGTACGCCGAGTGGCTCCAGTGGTGCGTCGACCCGCCCTCGGGTGGCGCTGATGATGTCCGCCGGGGCGTCGTCGGCGATGATCGCGGCGGCCCGTTCGGCGGGGCCGAGCGCGTCGAGCAGCGCCAGGGCGAGATCCTCCTCGACGCCGAGCGGCCGGGAGACCGGACGGCCGGCGTAGCGCACCGCCGCCGGGTTGGCGCCGAAGAAGATCGGGGCGGGGGAGACCTGGTCGTCGACCACCGTCATGGTCACCGACAGGTGGTGCCCTTCGAACCGCCAGGCCCAGCGGTCGTCGCGCGCCGGGTCGCCGAACACGGCGACCCAGTAGTCGGCGCTGTGCCGGCCGCGCCGCCAGTCCTCGGCCCGGTCCAGCACCTCCTCCAGGGCGATGATCGCCATCGCCTGCGCGTACGCCGAGGGGCTGAGCGCGGTGGCCAGCAGCCGGTGGGCGGCCTTGCGCCCGGCGACGTCCATCGCGACGAGGCTGACGCCGGGCCGGGGTCGGGGCCGGTACTCCAGCCAGCGTCGGGCGGTTTCGTCGTCGAACGGGTGCACGGCTTCGTCGCGGGCGGCGGGGTCGAGCGCGGCCAGCAGCGTGGTGCAGGCGGCCCGCATCTGCTCGGGCAGAGGATCTTCCACCGACCCTGTATACCGGCACGTCGGGCCCGGTGTCAGCCGGCGCGCAGCAGCTCCGTCATCTCCGGCAGGTCGAAGAACTGCGCGGTCTCCAACGCCGACGGGTTGCCGTGTGCCGGGTCGGCCCCGGCGGCGAGGAGCGCGCGGACCGCGTCCGTGCTGCTGCGGAAGACCGCCGCGGCCAGCGCCGTCTGACCCCGGTCGTTGGCCCGGGAGTGGTCGGCGCCGCGGCTGAGCAGGGCGGCCACCGTGTCCGGGTGGGCGTGGTACGCGGCCAGGATCAGCAGCGTGTCGCCCTTGTCGTTGGTGAGGTTGACCGGCAGGCCGGCGTCGAGCTGCGCGGCCAGCTCCTCGGTGGAGCCGGCGCGGGCCAGGTCGAACATCCGGTGGGCGAACGCCAGTGTCTCGGCGTCGAGGTCGTCGGTCACCCCTTCAGGCTACGGCGTGCCCTGGTAGGTTGCTCGGCCGGCGAGCTGGGGGAGGGTCCGATGGCTGAGACGGTGTACGTGGGCAACGCGGGTGTCGACGGTGCCACCGACGCCGGCTGGCTGCTCGGGCACTTCGTGCCGCCGGGGGAGATCCGGCACAGCACCGACGTCGAGGTGAAGTGGGGTGTGCATCCGGCCGGGCAGGCCCGGTCGCGGTGGGCGACGGGGGAGCGGCGTACCACTCTGCTCGTGCTCGTCGAGGGTCGTTTCCGGGTGGAGTTGCCCGACCGCACGGTACGGCTGGCGGTGCCGGGCGACTACGTGGTGTGGGCGCGGGGGGTGGACCATTCCTGGTTCGCCGAGTGCGCCTCGGTGGTGTTGACGGTGCGGTGGCCCTCGCTGCCCGGCTACCGGGTGGACCCGCCGGTGCTGCGCTGACCGACCGGGACGTCGACCGGCGTCCCAGTGGGTGGAATTACCTACTAAACCTATAGGCTTTGCCGTCTAGAGTACGAGGGCACCCCGCCGAACGACCCGCGAGGAACCGCCATGACGCACCACCGTCCGGAGTCCGACCTGCTCACCGTCGCCGCCCGGTGGGCCGACCCGGCCGGCTGGCCGGTCGCGCTGCGGTTCGATCCCGCCGAACGCTGGTACTCCCGCCTCGCCGTCACCGACGAGCACGAGGTGTGGGCGCTGAGCTGGCTTCCTGGCCAGGGCACCGACCTGCACGACCACGGCGGCTCCGCCGGGGCGTTCCGGGTGGTCGGCGGCACCCTCACCGAGGAGACGGTCAGCGCCGGTCGGTTGTGCCCACGGCTGCTGCCCGCCGACGCCGGTCGCCGCTTCGGGCCCCGACACGTGCACCGGGTGACCAACCAGGGTCAGGATCCGGCGGTCAGCGTGCACGTCTACCGGCCGGCGCTGCTGCGGATGACCCGCTACGACCTCGTGGACGGCCGGCTGCGGGTCGCCGAGGTCGCCGAGGCCGGCACGTCCTGGTGAGCGCAGCGAGTCACGACCAACCCCCTGTCACTGGAAGGAACCGACAATGCAGGTGACCGCCGAGCACTGTCCGGTACCCGTGCCGCCCGCCGGCTCCCGCGGCATCGACGAGATCCTGGCCGCCGCGCGGGCCCGGCTCCGTCGGCTCGACCCGGAGCGGGCCCACCTGGCGTACCGGGCCGGCGCTCTGCTGGTCGACATCCGACCCGCCGTGCAGCGGGCCGCGCACGGCGTGGTGCCCGGCTCGCTCACCGTCGAGCGCAACGTGCTGGAGTGGCGCTTCGACCCGCGCTGCCCGGCCCGACTGCCGGAGGCCGTCGACTACGACGTGCCGGTGCTGATCCTCTGCCAGGAGGGCTACACGTCGTCCCTGGCCGCCGCCGCCCTGCAGGACGTCGGCCTGCACCGGGCCACCGACGTGATCGGTGGTTTCGCGGCGTGGCGGATCGCCGGGCTGCCGGCCCTCGGCCCGACCCCGCTGCACACCTCTCCACTCGCGTCCCCCGTGAACACCGGGTGGGCGCGCCGCTGACCGTCACGCCGCACCAGGCGTGGCGGGCGTACCGCCATTCAGGAGGCATCATGTCCGTCGTCGCCATCCCCACGCGCCGCCACCCGGGAACGCGTCCGACCCGTCCACGCACCGCCCCGACCCTCACCATCACCCTCGACCTCGTCCCCGGGCCGCTGAGCCCCCGGCTGGCCCGGCTGGTCCAGCTCCTCGGTGAGCTGGCCGAGTCCGGGGAGGGTCGGCTGCGTACCGTCGAGGATCTCGCGCCCGGGCCGCGGCCGGCCCCGAGCTTCGTCGGCGGCGGCGAGCCGACCGCCGCCGCGCCCCACGTCCGCATCCTGGCCGGCGCGCGGGTGGTCCGCCAGGGTGACCGGGTCGTCCCGCTGACCCGCATCGAGTACGAGCTGCTGCTGTTCCTGGCCGAGCGGCCGCGCCGGGTCTTCACCCGCCTGCAACTGCTGTCCAGCGTCTGGGGGTACGAGCACGCGGTGGCCCGGACCGTTGACGTGCACGTCCGTCGGCTACGCGCCAAGCTGGTCGGCTCGGAGGTGGTGACCACCGTCTACGGGGTCGGTTATCGGCTGGCCGACGAGGCGCCGATCAGCGTGGACCACACCCGGTAAGCCCTGGTCGGGTGGCCTGCGACCACCTCGGTGAACCGGGCGGGGACCCCCGTATCGGGGCATCTCGGCGGCTCTGCTGTAATCATCAAGCTCGTACGCAGAGCGAGCACCCGGCTCCAATGTGTTCGTCAATTGTCACATTCATGCAACGCAGCCGCCTCTTGACCCTTGCCCGGGCGCCGGGAAGCATCGATGAAGCGGCGTCCCGGGCCGTGGGGAGATACCCGGACCAGCCCAAGGAGGACCATGTCGGTCAGCCCCGCCTCGTCGCGCGCCGGATGGCACACGTCGCAACCCGCGGTGCCCGGTCGACCGCCCGGCGGCCAGCGTCGCCCGGCGAACACCGCGACGCCTGTGCTCACCGTGACGTTGTCCATCCCGCTGGCCTGTGAGGAGTCGCTGACCCCGGCGGCACGTCGCCTGCTGGAGGCCGCCCGCGAGATGCTGGAACGAGGCGAGGGCGTGATCGTCGGTTCGGTGCCGACCGAACGCCGCCCCGACCAGGCGCCCGCCAACAACCGGGCGCCGACCCGGGCGATCAGCCCGACCATCCCCGCCCTGCACATCCTCGCCTCGTCCCGCTCGGTGCTGCGCGACGACGAGCCGTTGCCGCTGACCCGGCTGGAGTTCGACCTGCTGCTGCACCTGGTCGCCCATCCGCGCCGGGTGTTCACCCGACTGCAACTGCTCAACGCCGTCTGGGGCTACGAGCACGCGGGCGTGCGCACCGTCGACGTGCACGTGCGTCGACTGCGCGGCAAGGTCGGCGTGGACGTGCCGTTGGTGACCACCGTCTACGGCGTCGGCTACCGGCTGGCCGACGACGCCCGGGTGACGATCGACCGCACCGGCTGACCCAGTTCGGCGACCCAGCAGCCGACGCGGCACGGACGAGGCCGCGAACGAGGCGTTCGACGCCGCCCGCCGGACGCCAGGCAGGATGGTCCGGTGCGCATCCGTCCCATCTCGCCCGGCCGGCTCGTCACCGAGCTGACCGGCCGGCTGGCCGACGCCGCGACCGCCGACGGCGCGACCGCGCGGCTGCGGGTGGCGATCGACGGCGCGCCCGCCGCCGGTCCGGACGAGCTGGCCGCCGCGCTCGTCGACCCGTTACGCGCCCAGGGACGTCCGGTGCTGCACGTCCGGGCGGGCGACTTCCTCCGCCCCGCGTCGCTGCGCTTCGAACTGGGCCGCACCAACCCGGACTCCTTCTACGAGAGCTGGGTGGACGAGGCCGGACTGCGTCGGGAGGTGCTCGACCCGGCCGGCCCGGGTGGCACCGGCCGGGTGCTCCCGTCGCTGTGGGACGCCGACGCCGACCGGGCCAGCCGGGCCCGCTACGTCGACCTGCCACCCGGGGGCGTCGTCCTGGTCAGCGGACCGCTGCTGCTCGGCGGCGGGCTGCCGTTCGACGTCACCGTCCACCTGGAGGTGTCCCCGGCGGCGCTGCGTCGGCGTACCGACCCTGCCCTGGCGTGGGCCCTGCCGGCGTTCGACAGGTACGCCGAGGAGGTCGTCCCGGCGAGCTTCGCCGACGTGGTGGTACGCGTCGACGACCCCCGGCACCCCGCTCTCGTGGAGCCCGGCGGCGACGCCTGACGACCGCGAGAATTCGTCGGTTTGCCCCGCCGGTCCGGCGGGTACTCGCCCGGCTCACAGAGCGGGTGATCGCCCGCGTACCGACTGCGACCGTGACCGGGGCTCGACGCCGCCGGCACCCGGTTCACCGTGAGCCACAGGCTTAGGAAAGGCAGGCAGCGATGCTCGTCCACGACACGGTCGACACGAACCGTTCCCAGCAGGAGATCGACCAGATCCGGAACTCACTCCAGGCGCGCTACGACGAGCTGACCGCCGAGTACGACCAGGCCGTGCTCCAGAGCCAGGTGCTGCGGCTGGTCGAGGTCGGCGACACCGCCGGCGACGACCAGGCCGACAGCGGCACCAAGACGGCCGAGCGGGACACCGCGCAGTCGCTGTTGCGCACCATCCTGGACCGCCGCGCCCAGTACGAGCACGCGCTCGCCCGGCTCGCCGAGGGCACCTACGGCTGGTGCGAGGGCTGCTCCGCGGCCATCCCGGTCGAGCGGTTGGAGATCTTCCCGTCGGCCACCACCTGTGTGACCTGCAAGCAGACCCGCGAACGGCGGGCGGCCTGAACGACGCCAGCGGTTGCCGGTCGGTCCGCGACGCGATGGACTCGAACCATGGGTGACATCCTCGTGGGCACCGCGTCCTGGACCGACCGCACGCTGCTGGACTCGGGCTGGTATCCGCAGACCGCGGACGACCCGGAGAAACGCCTGGCCTACTACGCGCGGCAGTTCCCGCTGGTCGAAGTGGACGCCACCTACTACTCGCCGCCCGCCGAGGCGACCGCGCGACTGTGGGCCGACCGTACCCCGGCCGGGTTCACCTTCAACATCAAGGTGTTCAGCCTGCTGACCGGGCACCCCACCCGGGTCAGCGCCCTCTACAAGGACCTCCGCCCGGAGACCGACAAGAAGAACGTCTACCCCGACGACCTGCCCGCGCAGTCGTACGAGGAGGTCTGGACGCGCTTCCTGTCCGCGCTGGACCCCCTCGTCGAGGCGGGCAAGCTGGGCGCGTTGCTGTTCCAGTTCCCGCCCTGGTTCACCATCAAGCGGGCCAACAAGCAGTACCTGCTGGAGGTGGCGAAGCGTTGCGCGCCGCTGCGACCGGTCTACGAGTTCCGGCACGCCTCCTGGTTCGACGGTGACAACGCCGACGAGACGCTGGCCTTCCTGCGTGAGCATCGACTCCCGTACGTCTGCGTGGACATGCCGCAGGGCCACCGCTCGTCGCTGCCGCCGGTGTTGGCCGCCACCGCGGACCTCGCTGTCATGCGCTTCCACGGGCACAGCGACAAGTGGACCAGCAAGGACATCCACGAGAAGTTCGGCTACCACTACTCCAAGCGGGAGTTGGCCGACTGGGCGCCGAAGCTGCGGGAGTTGGCCGACGAGGCCGGTCAGACCCATGTGTTGATGAACAACTGCTACCGCGACTACGCGCAGACCAACGCCAAGACCCTCGCCGGGCTCCTCGACGCGAGTTGACCTCACCCGATCGGGGTGAGGTCGGCTCACCCCGGGCACCGGCAGTGTGGACGCGGTGGGCTCGGCCGCCCGGAGGGTGGTCGACGCCGCAGACGACACGGAGGTGACGGGGATGGCGGTTCGAGTGGTGACGGATCGGCGGCGCGGTGCCGTCCTACACGTGGTCGGCGCAGCCGACGACACCCGGCGCGCACCGCAGGGCAGCCCGGTGCGGGCCCGTCGTGGCCCGGTGGGGCCGCCACGGCGCGCCGACTACCGACGGTGGGACACCTCGGAACGGGGGTCGACCGATGGCTGACTCGATGATCTCGGCGTTCGAGTCCTCGCTGGACAAGACGAACCTCATCCTCAAGGACATCGAGGACGCCTACGGATGGCCGAAGGACCGGCGCAACCAGTCGTACGCGGCCCTGCGCACGGTGCTGCACCTGCTGCGCGACCGGTTGCCGGTGGACGAGAGCGTCGAGTTCGCCCAGCAGTTGCCGGTGCTGGTGCGGGGCATCTACTTCGACGGGTGGGTGCCGTCCGACGTGCCGATCAAGCTCAACCGGGAGGACTTCCTCTACGAGGTCCGGCAGGGCTTCCCGTACGACGCCGAGGGTGGTCCGGAGCGGGTGACGCAGGTGGTGCTGGACACGCTGCGCCGACACGTCACCCAGGGCGAGTGGCAGGACGTGAAGGAGACCATGCCGAAGGATCTCGCGGTGCTTCTGCCGTGACGGCGCGACACCGCCGAGCCCGCCCGACCGCGGTCGGGCGGGCTCAGTCGTCAGCGGACGCCGGGGCGGCGGAAGACGGCACCCGGGTCACCTGGTGCCCGGCCCGGCGGGCCAGCGCCGCGAACGTGCCGGCATCCGCGACGGCCGCGCCACCCGGATCGTTGTTGAAGTAGACGTACGCGGGCTCGTCCGCGCCGAAGGCGTCGGCCAGCCGACCCACCCAGGACCGCAGCGCGGCGTGACCGTAGTGCGGCCAAGGCCGGGCCCGCCCCTCGTGCAACCGCAGGTAGCCGAAGTCGGTGGTGCGCCAGCGCGGCGCGACCGGGCGTCCCAGCCGGTCCGCCCACACCAACGCCGCCCGACGCCGTTCCAGCACCGACCGGGTGGCGTCGGTCCACCAGGAGGGGTGACGGGGCTCGACCGCGACCCGGACCTCAGCCGGAAACAGTCGCAGTGTCGCGTCGAGCGCGTCGACGTCCGCCCGCAGGTTCGGTGGCAGCTGCACCAGCACCGGGCCGAGGCGGTCACCCAGCGCGGTCGCCCGCCCGAGGAACCGGGCCACCGGCTCGGCCGGATCGCGCAGCCGTTTGATGTGGGTGAGGTAGCGGCTCATCTTCACCGCCACGCAGAAGTCCGCGGGCGTCCGCTCCCGCCACGCGGCGAAGGTGTCCCGCTCCGGTAACCGGTAGAACGCGTTGTTGACCTCGACGGTGGCGAAGCCGGCCGCGAAGTGCTCCAGCCAGAGTCGCTGCGGCAGCCGCTGCGGGTAGAAGCGGCCCCGCCAGTCGCGGTACTGCCAGCCGGACGTGCCCACCAGGATCACCGCCTCATCCTGACACTCTCCGCCGCCGCCCGCGAACTGCCCGTGTCGCCCCGATTCGGCGTCTACGGTGAGGGTTAGAGAAGATCGCGCGTGGGGTACCACCCGCAGTACGACGGACCCCGGCGGATGGCGGGGGCGGCACACCCGAGGGAGCACCGATGGCACTCAACGATGACGACATGCAGACCATGGGCGGCGGCGGCGCGGAGGGCCCGGCCGACGGTGGTGCCACCCCGGGTCAGCACGACGGTGGCGCGGACGGCAGCGCGGAGGGCCCCGCCGACGGCGGTGCCACCCCGGGTCAGCACGACGGTGGCGCGGACGGCAGCGCGGAGGGCCCCGCCGACGGCGGTGCCACCCCGGGCCAGCAGGACGGCGGTGCCGACGGTGGCGCGGAGGGCCCCGCCGACGGCGGTGCGACGCCGGGTCGGCAGGACGGTGGCGCCGACGGCAGCGCCCGGTAGCGGCGTACACCATGACGCACTTCGACCCGCCGGACGGCCACGGCCGTCCGGCGGTTCCGTCTGCCGAGGCCGCCGCGGCGCTGGCCCGCTGCGTGTCCGTCGAACCGGCCAAGTTCGCCGCCGCGCACTGGGGACACACGCCGCTGCTGTCCCGCGCCGCCGAGTTGCCCGACCCGGCCGGCTTCACCGACCTGCTCAGCCCCGCCGACGCCGACGAGCTGCTGAGCCGGCGCGGTCTGCGTACCCCCTTCCTGCGCGTCGCCAAGGACGGCCAGTTGGTCGCCCCCGCGCGCTGGACCGGTGGCGGCGGCGCGGGGGCCGAGATCGGCGACCAGGTGCTCGACGAGCGGGTCCTGGAGCAGTACGCCTCCGGCGCGACACTGGTGTTGCAGGGTCTGCACCGGATCTGGCCGCCGCTCGTCGACTTCGCCCGCGACCTGGGCCTCGCGCTCAACCAGCCGCTTCAGGTCAACGCCTACCTCACACCGGCGGGCAGTCAGGGGTTCGCCACCCACTACGACACCCACGACGTGTTCGTCCTGCAGGTCGACGGTCGCAAACACTGGCGGATCCACCCGCCGGTGCTGCCCGACCCGCTGGAGAAGCAGCCGTGGGGTGGCCGTGCCGACGAGGTCGGCGCCACCGCGCAGGGCCCCGCCGCGCTGGACGTGGTGCTCGCCCCCGGCGACGCCCTCTACCTGCCTCGGGGCTGGTTGCACAGCGCGCAGGCGCAGGAGGCGAGTTCGCTGCACCTGACCGTGGGCATCCGCGCGCTCACTCGCTACGCCCTGGTCGAGGAGCTGTTGGCGCTGGCCTCCGAGGACCAGCGGCTGCGGGCCAGCCTGCCGTTCGGCACCGACGTCGCCGACCCGGACGCCATCGAGCCGGAGCTGACCGAGACGGTGGAGGCGCTGCGGGACTGGCTGCTGCGCGCCGACCCCGCCGCGGTCGCCGCCCGGCTGCGGCAGCGCGCCTGGCCGGCCGCCCGTCCGGCACCGATCCGACCGCTCGCCCAGGCCGACGCGCTGGCCACTCTGGACGCCGACACCCGGGTCACAGTGCGGCCGGGCCTGCGCTGGCAGTTGGCGCCGCATGACGCGGACACGGTGGCGCTGCGGCTGTTCGACCGCACGATCACCCTGCCGGCGACCTGCGAGCCGGCCGCCCGTGCCCTGCTGACCGGCACGGTCACCCGGGTCGGTGACCTGCCCGGTCTGCCCGACGACGCCGACCGGGTCACCCTGGCCCGCCGACTGCTCCGCGAGGCCGTCCTGGTACCGGCCTGAGCGTCCCGCCGACCGACGCGGCCGGTCGGTTCCGCCGGTCGGTTCCGCCGGTCGGTTCCGCCGGTCGGTCCGCCGGTCGGCGCGGCCCGGTCGGTCCCGCCGGTCGAAGCCTGAAGGGTGATCGACTCGGCTTTCGTGAACCCGCGGTGTCCGGGCGGTCGGGATGGCCCGGTTTCCGGGAAGCCGAGTCGATCACCGCGGGGATCGCCCGGTTTCCCGGAAGCCGAGTCGATCACCGATCGGCGGGGCAGGGTGACCGGTGCGGGCGGCGCGCCGC
Source organism: Micromonospora sp. WMMD1155 (assembly GCF_029581275.1). Lineage (NCBI taxonomy): Bacteria > Bacillati > Actinomycetota > Actinomycetes > Micromonosporales > Micromonosporaceae > Micromonospora > Micromonospora sp. WMMD1155. The sequence continues at coordinate 6,552,923 of NZ_CP120742.1, read as the reverse complement.
CGGGGCCGCAGCGCCCGGCGGGTCAGCGGCCGAGCACGAGCAGCAGCACCGTCGTGATCACCCCGGCGCCGAGGACCACGGTGATCGGCCGTGGCCCGAGCGTCGCGTGCCGGCGGTCGGCCAGCACCCGTGCCGGTACGAGACCGATCAGCGGTCCGAGCAGTGTCACCACCAGCGCCAGCACCGGCATCCCGACCGCCAGGTCACCGCCGTACCCGACGCCGAGCGCCCGGGCGCCGGCCCCCAGCGCGTACGCCAGCACGGCACCGGCGACCCCGCAGAGCGCCAGCAGCGGGTTGACCGAACCGGGCAGCTCACCGGGCTGCCCGACCCGGTCGATCAGGTCCCGGGCCCGCCCGAGCAGGAGCACGGGGTCGGTGGCCGAGATGCCGTCAGCCGGTGCGGGCGGGCCGCCGAGACGGCGGGCACCGAGGCGGGTGCGGGCCTGCTGCCACAGGTGCGCCACCTCGGCGTCAACGCGTTCCTGCTGCTCACGGGCGGCGACCAGCTCCTCCTCGGCGTCCTGGAGCTGCTCGGCGGCCTCGGCGACGGCCCGCTCGGCAGCAGCGCACTGCCGCTCGTACCAGGTGTGTGCCTCGTCGCGCTGCTCGGCCACCCGGGCGGTCAGCTCGGCCAACCGCCGTAGCTGCGCCGTGTACGTCTCACTGGTCACCGGTTCGTTCATCTCGACGGTCCGTAGGGGATGATCACTTGGCCGGTGCGGTGGACCGCGCGGTCGAAGAAGAGGCCCCGCCAGGGGCGGGGATACCAGTCCGGGCCACCGGTGCCCGGGTAGAGCGAGGACCCGAGGTCGCCGCCGTGGGTGTCCAGGGCCACCCACGCGCCGATCTGATCGGTGCGGGCGCCGGCCCCACCCAGGTCGGCGCGCATCCGGGCCACGCCCCGCCACCAGGCCAGCACATGCGTCCGTCGTTCCGGCCCGTCGTGCAGGATCCGGCGCAGGTGCTCCAACCCGGTGCGCCGACCCGCCCGGGCGGCCAGCGCGCCGGCCGCCGCGTCGACCGCGAACAACAGCAGGTAGTGCGCGCCGGCCGGGGCGGTCAACCCGTCGGCCGTCTCGGCCATCAGCTCGCCGACGGTCTCCTCGTCGTACCAGGCGGCGTCGTCGGCCAGGTCGCCGTAGAGCGCCCGGGCGATCGGGTCGGCGTCCGGGTCGAGGCAGGCGATGGAGAACCGGGCGGTGCCCGGCGGGTGCTGCCGGGCCAGCGACCGGGCCGCGGCGTCCAGCACCGCGCACGCCTCGTCGACGCGGGTGCCGAGCACCGCGAGGTTGCGCCCCGGCGCGCGGGGCAGCCGCAGCGCCGCCGAGCGGGACTGCACGTCGATGATCTCGCCGAGCAGCGCCACCGGGTTGCGTGGCGCGGTGCCGTCCGGGGGCGCGGCGAGCGCCCGGAAGTCCGGGGCGTCCGCCAGCCGGGGGATCGCGTCGCCGTCGAAGAGCCGGGCGGGGGCCGCGTCGGCGGCGCGCATCCGCCACAGCCGGTGCTGCAACCCGCTCCACGTCTCCCAGTCGCTGGCCGACGGGATCCGGGCGACCTCGTTGCCCTCCACCATGCCCGACTCGGCGTTGACCACCGCGTGCCAGCGGGGCAGCGACTGGGCCGCGTCGTTGCGCTCGGCGAGGATCCGCAGCGCCTTGGGCAGCGCGATGCGCAGGGTGAACTGGGCGACCAGCGCCGGGCGACCCCACAACGCCTCGATGCCCCGCACGTCCTGCGAGGCGAGCACCAGGTGGATGCCCTGCGACCGGCCGCGCCGGGCCAGGTCCTCCAGCAGGTCGGCGGCTTCCCGGGCCACCACGTCCCGGCCGGCCAGCAGCATCTGGAACTCGTCGACCACCGCCACGATCCGCGGCCAGTGCCCGGTCGGGTCGACCGTCCGCAGCTCGGCCAGCTTGGTCACCTCGTGCTTCTTCGCCGCGTCGGCCCGTCGGCGCAGTTCCTCGGTGAGGAACCGCAGCAGCGCCAACCCGAACTCCCGGTCGGTGTTGACGTTGATGCCGACCAGGCGCATGTGTGGCAGCCAGCTCGGGTCGCGCCGACCCTGCGCGAACCGCGCGAAGGACACCCCCTCCTTGAAGTCCAGCAGATAGAACTCCAGCTCGGCGGGGGAGTAGCGGGAGGCCAGCGCACCGATCCACGCGAAGATCAGATTCGTCTTGCCGGTGCCGGACGGCCCACCGATCAGCGCGTGCGGCGGGTAGTCGCCCAGGGTGAGGCGGACCGGTCGGCCCTGTGACCCCTCGCCGATCGGCGCGGTCAGCCCGTCGGCGGAACTCTCCCGCCACATCAGCTCCGGTGCGGGTAGCAGGTCCCCGAACGGCGTCGGTGGGGGGCCGGCGTTCACCCGGGCGGCGATCTCCCGGCAGGTCTCGGTGACCAGCGGCGCCGGTGGCGGCGGGTCGAGGCGTACCGGCAGCCCGGCCGACCCGCCGATGCGCGCGCCGGACACCTCGGCCACCACCCGGGTCACCGTCGGGTCCTGCGGCAACGGCACGCCGTGTACCACGAGGTGCACCCCGCAGGCGGCGCCCGCGCGTACCACCCGGTCCAGTTGCCCACGCTCGTGCCGGTTCAGGTCGTCACCACCGAGCAACACCGCCACCCGCCACGGTTCGGGTCGCCGTCCGGTGGCCGCGGCCAGCTCACGCAGGGAGGCGTACTCACCGGCGAGCACCGTCTCGTTGATCCGGCGGATCTGCTCCACCAGGTCGTCCAGGAGCGGGCCCAGACCACCGGGGCCCACGAAGGTGAGCAGCCCCGCCGTGCCCAGCGGGGAGAACCCGGCCAGGCCGCCGCCGAGCTGCTCCGGGTCGTACCCGATCGGTCGTACCGCGCCCGGGTCGGCGCGGCCGACGGCCCGCAGCAGCAACGCGGACACCACCGCGTCGCAACCGGCGCGGTCGTCACCGGAGAGGTGGACGTGCCCGGCGTCGAGCAGCGGCACCAGCGCGGGCACCGGCTCGACGCCGTCGATCTGGACCGTGCCGACCCGTAGCGCGCCCGGTGGCTCCGCCCGCCGGGCGGGCGTCGGCGCCCACCCCGCCCAGTCGGCCCCCGCGCAGCCCGGGGCCTCCTGCCGGGCGGCGTCGGCGGCCCGGCGGGCCAGCTCGGCGATCCGGGTGGAGAAGCGGGCGTCGATCTCGGCGACGCGGCGGTCCCGCTGGGCGCCCACCCGCGCCGGTACGGCCGCCGCCGCCCGCTGGACCCGGGTGAACCGTTCCCGCCCGGCGGTCAGCTCGGCCTGCGCGGCGGACAGTCGGGTACGGGTGGCGCCCAGTGCCTCGGCGAGGGTGTCCCGGACCCGGCCGGCCAACTGGCCGCGCCGGTCAGCCATCGGAGCCCCGTCGGACCGGCGCGTCCCGCCAGGGGCTTCCCGAGCGGGGCGGCAGCCCACCGGAGGGCTGCCCACCGGCGGTGCCCGGCCGCGCGGCGACACCGTCGGGGCGTGCGCCCCCACCCGCCGAGCGCCCCGCCGCCGTTCGGCCGGAACCCGCCGGCTGCCGCGCGTCGGCCGGTCGGCCCGTACCCGCCGGCTGCCGCGCGTCGGTCGGTCGGCCCGCACCCGGCGACTGGCCTCCGTCAGCGGCCCGGCCCGCGCCCGACGGCTGCCGCGCGTCGCCCGAGGGGAGGTCCCGACCGAGGCGGGCGAGCAGCAGCGCGGTCGCCACGCCGGCGGTGACCGCGGAGTCGGCGGCATGCGGCGGCTCCCCGGAGGCACGCGGCGGCGGCATCCGACAGACCCGGGTCAGCAACGTCTCCAGCACCGGCGGCGGCAGCCCGGGCAGCAGGTCGCGGACGCGTCCGTCCAGCTCACCGCGCAGCCGTCCGAGGTCGGTGGCGCGGGGCGGGTGCCCGAGCAGTTCACCGGCCAGCTCGCGCAGCAGCGGTGGCGCGAGCGCCGCCATGCCCAGGCCGACGTCGGCCGGGGCCCGACGCAGCTCCGTGCGGAGCCGGTCCCGGTCGCCGGAGCGGACGCCGCCCACCACCCGGCGCAGCAACTCCTGGGAGTCGTCCAACCGCTCGTCGGGTTCGTCGTCGGCGCCGACGCGTCCACCGGTCAGCTCGGTCACCCGCACGGACCACCAGCGGCGCATCCGAGCCTGCTCGGTCGGCTCCGGAGCCACGGTGGTGGGTCCCGACTCCGGTGGCGCGTCGTGTCGGGGCGCGCGTTGCTCGGGGCGGGGCGCCGGGCCGCCGTCCGCGGCGAGACCGATCGCGGCCAGGTACGCCGACAGCTGCTCCTGGGCCACCCGCAGCGCGTAACCGGCGCTCTCGGCGTGTTCGGTGGCGGCGCTCAGCTCGGGCACCCCCATCGGGTCGGCGGACTCCTGACGGACCCACCGCAGTCGCTCCGCGGCCAGGCCGAACTTCTCCAGTGCCTGCCCGAGCAGGGCCAGCGGGAACTCCTCGCTGGCGGCACGGACCTGCCCACCGACGTCCTCGATGATGGACATGAGCGCCTACAGGGTGGCGACGTAGAGCTGCGCCTGCTCCACCGCGACAAGTGTCGCGGCGAGACACTCCTCCAGCTCCTGGCCGGCCTGTGTCAGCGAGGCCTGGGCCGCCTCGACCGTCTCGTGCCCGCTGCCCTCCAGGGCCCCGGCGAGGGTCTGCTGCGCCTCGGACAGTTTCTCGCCGGCCGCCTGCACGGCTGTCTGCCCGTCCCCGATCTGTTGGAGGGCGACATCGATGGCAGCCTTCAACTCGGCGACGCTCGCCACGGCGGAACCTCCTGGGGGCGGGGAGATCTCCATTAGAGCCTATCGGCGGTTCCGAAAGAACATCCGCCCTGTCGGTGTTCCTGCCCGCCTGTCCGGAAGGCGCCCGGAAGTGCCGGGAGTCCGTTCTGTGGGAGTCCCAGTGCGAGAACTTCTCAGTTGTTGGGCGGGGTCTCGCGTAACCAGCGCGGGCCGTACACCTCGGCACCTAGCGCTGTTACCCGCCCGCGCAACTCCCGGTCGGCGGTGACCACCAGCCGACGGCGCTGCGGCGCGTCGGCCACCAGCTCGACGACCGTGTCGTCGCCGGACCCGGCGGCGGAGACGACCCGGACGCCCTCGGTGCCGGGCACGTCCCGCGCGGCCCCCTCGACCACCAGCACCACCTCCACCGGGGCGGGCAGTCGGGCCGGCAACCCGACGGTCGCCACCGGGGCGAGCGAGTCGCGCAACCGGGCCGCCGCACCGGCGCGGTCCCGCCACCACCCGTTCGGGCGGGAGCCCACCACGTTGGCGCCGTCCACGATCAACAGCGGTGTCTCGTTCATCCCACCAGACTGCCACCATCGGCCCGCCCCGGCCGGACGCCACACCCGGGACGCCGCCGCGCCGCCACCTGCGGCGTTTGTCGGGGCGCGCGTCGGGTAGCCCCTGCCGACCGTGCCGCGCCCGACTGCGGAGGACAGACATGATGGGACCCGGTGACATCGGCTCCGACCCGTGGGACGAATTCCTGGCCCGGTACTTCGGCCGGGGCGAGGGAGGACGCCGACCGCCGCACCGGGTCGACATCACCCGACTGATGACGGCCGACGCCCGGGAGATGTTGGCCGACGCGGCCCGGCGGGCCGCCCAACGCCAGAGCAGCGACCTGGACACCGACCACCTGCTCTGGGCGGCGCTGCAACGCGAGCCCCTGCGCGACCTGGTCCGCCGGGCCGGCGCGGACCCGGACACCCTGCTCAACGCCCTCGGTGGCAAGGGTGACGGCGCGCCGCGGGGGGAGGTGCCCCCGAACCTGTCGCTGACCCCGGCCGCCAAGCGGGCGCTGCTCGACGCCCACCAGCTCTCCCGGGCGATGGGGGCCAACTACATCGGCCCGGAACACATCCTGATGGCGCTGCCGCTCAACCCGGAGTCGCCGGCCGGGCGGATGCTGGCCGCCGGTCGGATCCAACCCGAGTCGTTGCAGGCCGCCAACGCCGAGCGCGGGCCGATGACCGGCCCGAAACCGGATCGTGGCACCCCGACCCTGGACCAGTACGGGCAGGACCTCACCGACCTGGCCCGCAACGACCAGATCGACCCGGTGATCGGACGGGCCGACGAGATCGAGCAGGCTGTGGAGATCCTGTCCCGGCGTACCAAGAACAACCCGGTGCTGATCGGTGAGGCCGGGGTCGGCAAGACCGCCATCGTCGAGGGGCTGGCCGAACGGATCTGCGACGGCGACGTCCCGCAGACCCTGCTCGGCAAGCGGGTGGTCCAGCTCGACCTCGCCGGTCTGGTCGCCGGCACCCGCTACCGGGGTGACTTCGAGGAGCGGTTGAAGAAGGTGATCGACGAGATCCGGGCGCACCGCGACGAGCTGATCATCTTCCTGGACGAGATCCACACCCTGGTCGGCGCGGGCGGCGCCGGCAGCGAGGGCGGGATGGACGCGTCCAACATGCTCAAACCCGCCCTCGCCCGCGGCGAGCTGCGGGTGATCGGCGCGACGACGCTCGACGAGTACCGCAAGAGCATCGAGAAGGACGCCGCCCTGGCCCGGCGTTTCCAGCCGGTGCTGGTGCCCGAGCCCAGCGTCGACGACACCATCGCCATCCTGCGCGGCCTGCGCGACAGGTACGAGGCGCACCACCAGGTGCGCTTCACCGACGAGGCGTTGGTCGCCGCCGCCGAGCTGTCCGACCGGTACGTCACCGACCGGTTCCTCCCCGACAAGGCCATCGACCTCATCGACCAGGCCGGCGCGCGGGTGCGGCTGCGCACCCGGACCCCGGCCTCCGACGTGCGTGAGCTGGAACAGGAACTCGACGAGGTACGCCGGGACAAGGAGCAGGCCGTCACCGACGAGCAGTACGAGCGGGCCTCCGCGCTGCGCGACCGGATCGCCGAGCTGGAACAGCAGATCCGCCGGGCCAACGGCGAGGACGGGATGTCCTCCTCGCAGGTGCCGGAGGTGGGTCCGCAGGAGATCGCCGAGGTGGTCTCCCGGGCCACCGGCATCCCGGTCAGCCAACTCACCGAGGAGGAACGGGATCGGCTGCTGCGCCTGGAGGGGCACCTGCACCAGAAGGTCGTCGGCCAGGACGACGCCGTCACCGCCGTCGCCGAGGCCGTCCGCCGGTCCCGGGCCGGGTTGGCCGACCCGGACCGGCCGATGGGCAGTTTCCTGTTCCTCGGCCCGACGGGTGTGGGCAAGACCGAGCTGGCCCGCGCCCTGGCCGAGGCGCTGTTCGGCGAGGCGGACCGGATGGTCCGGGTGGACATGAGCGAGTTCCAGGAGCGGCACACGGTCAGTCGCCTGGTCGGGGCCCCGCCCGGGTACGTCGGCTACGAGGAGGCCGGTCAGCTCACCGAGGCGGTCCGCCGCCGCCCGTACGCGGTGGTGCTGCTCGACGAGATCGAGAAGGCCCACCCGGACGTGTTCAACATCCTGCTGCAGGTGCTCGACGACGGGCGGCTGACCGACAGTCAGGGTCGTACGGTGAACTTCAAGAACACCGTCCTGATCATGACGAGCAACCTCGGTTCCGAATTGATCACCGGTGCCCAGCGCGCGGTCGGCTTCGGCGCCGGCGACGTGGGCAGCGAGCAGGAGAACGACGAGCTGCGTGAGCGGCTGATGCGCCGCCTCCAGGAGAACTTCCGCCCGGAGTTCCTCAACCGCATCGACGAGGTGATCATCTTCCGTCGGCTGGAGGCCGAGCAGCTGCGCGACATCACCGCGCTGCTGCTGGAGGAGACCCGCCGCCGCATGCACGCCCAGGACCTCCAGGTGGAGTTCACCACCGCCGGCATCGACTGGCTCGCCGAGCACGGCTACCAGCCGGAGTTCGGCGCCCGCCCGCTGCGCCGGGTGATCCAGCGGGAGGTGGACAACCACCTGTCCCGGATGCTGCTGGAATCGGCGATCTCCCCGGGTCAGAAGGTCACTGTGGACGTGCGCGACGGCGCGCTCACCTTCGACGTGGGCGCCGGGGAGCGCGGGTACACCCCGGCCACGACCACACACCCACGATGAGCGGGCCGGCACGACGGGACGAGCACGAGGACCCGCGCGAGCCCGCGACACCCCGGGACGAGGACGAGCACCCCGACCCGATCCTGGCGCCGCCCACCGCGAACCCCCGCAGGACGCGGGTGCCCGCCGAGGGCCTGCATCCGAAGACCGACCAGGAGGACGACCCGGAGACGTCCGGGGACCGCCGGCGAGAGGAGACCTGATGGTACGCGAAGCGCGGCTCGACCCCGAGGTGGAAGTGCTCTGGGAGGACTTCCACGCCGAGGTGAACGTCCCGTCGGAGCAGCTACGCACCTGGCTGCTGACCCGGGGTTCCGGTGAGGAGTCGTTCAGCCCGAACCCGGACCTCGACCTGCCCCAGCCGGGACGGGAGATCCTCAAGGTGCTGAACAAGCGCAAGGTCGACCTCACCCCGGAGGACATCGAGGTCATGCGGGAGGCGGTGGAGCGGATCCGCGAGCTGATGGACGCCAAGCCGTCCCGCGGCAACGCCGACGACGGCTGGCGGCACTCGCTGCTCGACCTGGGACACGATCCGCTCGTCGAACGCTGACCGGTACACCGCTCGACGGTGCCGTCCCGCCCCGGGACGGCGCCGTCGACGTGTGCGGCTACTGGCCCTGGTCGGGCTCCAGGCTGCCGATCGTCAGTCCGGCGGCGTCGGCCGCCGCGTCCCGGTCACCGCGGGTCTGGTCCTCCCGCGTGAGCAGGTTCGCGTACTCGGCGACGTCGGCCGGGTCGGGCACGGTCGGCAGGCGGCGCAGGAACGCCTCCACCTCGCGGGTGGCGGCGGTGTGCGCGGCGGCCGCCTGGCGCAGCAGTTCGCGGTCGTCGGCGGGCGGGTAGAGGTCCGTCATGTCCGCCAGATACCCGGCCAACGGCGGTTCGCACCCCCACCTCCCGCTCAGACCGGCCGGATCCCGCTGGGCTGCCGCACCCCGAACCCCGGGTTGCTCAGCAGCCAGGCCAGGTACGCCGGATGCGGGGCCAACGAGTCGACGTACGCCGCCTTGGCCGTCTCCACCACCACCTCGGCGGCCTGGGCGGCGGGGGAGTCCGGATGCCAGCCGAGCAGGAGCCGCCAGCGCAGCGGGATCCCGGCGAGCCGGCGGGTCACCAACCCGGCCACCGGACGGAACGTCGCTTGGCACAACGCCACCGCCACACCGGCGTCCACCAGGTCGATGCAGCCGCGGATGTCGGTCTCGTACACCTTGCGGGGGGTGAAGCCGGCGCGGGCGCACGCGGCGGCGAAGCAGTCGCCGAAGCAGCCGTCGCCCGGCGCGGCCACCCACTGCTCGTGGCGCAGGTCCGTCAGGCGCACCTCGTCCTGGGCGGCCAGCGGGTGCGTCTCCGGCAGCAGCACCAGCACCGGGTCGACGGCCACCTCCTGCCAGCTCAACCCGAACCCGGCCGACGGGCTGGCGTCGCCGCACACACCGGTGAGCGCGAAGTCCAGTCGGCCGCCGGCCACCAACTGCGCCAACTCGTCCACCGACCAGGAGGCGAACGTGGTGATCTGGGCCGGCGGCTGCGCGGCCGCCAACCGGTGCACCAGCCGGCCCAGGATCGGGCTGTTCACCCCACCGAACCGGTAGCAGGTGGGTGCGCTGCCGGCCCCGGCCAACCGCGCCGCCTCGTCCTGCAACCCCTTCATCGCCGGCAGCAGCACCCGGGCCCGGGCCAGCACCAGCTCGCCGAGTGCGGTGGGCCGGGCACCACGCCGGTCCCGGTCGAACAACGGGCCGCCCAGGGTCCGCTCGATGCGTTGGAGCTGGGCGGTGAGGGCCGGCTGGGCCAGGCCGAGCGCCGAGGCCGCCTTCGTCACACTCCCCGTCTCCGCGATCGCGCAGACCACCCGCAGGTGACGCAGCTCCAGGTTCATAGGGTGACGGTAGGACTACGCGTCAGCCTGCGGAATAGCCTGAGCGGATCGGTGATAATGAATGCACTGACGAGGGGGTGCCGCGCTCAGTCGCGAGGTGGCTCCGGCAGGTCCGCCAGGTAGGTCGGCCGCCTGGTCACCGCGTCGAGCACCTTGTCCACCACCCCCACCGCGGGCTCCACGATCCGGTTCCACGGAGGGGTCGCCGGAGTGCTCGGGTGCGGGCGGGTCGGCGCGGCCTCCTCGGCGATCTCCAACCGGTTGCCCAGGCGGATCAGCTCCTCCTCGGTCGCGACCGCCCGCAGCTCGGTGACGAGCGCGCCCACCCCCTCGACGTGCTGGCGAACCCGCCCGGCGACGTCGGTCAGCGCCTCGGCGGTCAAGCCCTTGAGCGCGTTCAGCAGGCCGGCGTCGGCGGCGATCTCGGCGTCCACCCGCTCACCGGCGGCCGGCAGCGCGACGCGTACCGCCGGCAACAGGTACTGCTCCTCGGCGGACAGGTGCCGCGACAGCGCGGCGGTGAGCACCGCCAGCGCCTCCTGCGGTGTGGCGTCCGGGCCGGTCAACTGCTCCACCAGCGACAGCAGTTGCCGATGCTCCTGGTCGACGATGTCGGCGATGCTGCGACCGGCGGGCCGGTAGCCCTCCTCGGGTGCGGGCGTGGGCGGCAGCGGCGGCAGGGGAACGGCGGACATGGTGCCCTCCTCGACTGGCGGGCGGAAGCTCCGGCAGGGGGACGTTCGGTCGTGGGCGGCGGTACCCGAACCCGGTCACGGCGAAACCGACCCGTCGATGTGTCGACGCGCGCGCACCGGCGCGCCGGTCCGTCCGCGCCGGTGCGCCGGTCCGTCGGCCACCTCGGGCTGGTATGAAGAGGCGATGACGAGCGACGCCGCCTCCGCCCGACCCGACCCCAGCGCAGAGGTCGTGGACCTCTGCCGCGACCTGCTGCGCATCGACACCACCAACACCGGGGACAACGACACCAGCGTCGGTGAGCGCCGCGCGGCCGAGTACGTGGCGGAGAAGCTCGCCGAGGTGGGTGTCGAGTCCGTCCTGCACGAGTCCGCCCCGGGCCGGGCGAATGTGGTGGCCCGCATCCCCGGCACCGACCCGAGCCGGGGCGCGCTGCTGGTGCACGGCCACCTGGACGTGGTGCCCGCCGACGCCGATGAGTGGTCGGTGCACCCGCTCTCCGGCGAGCTGCGCGACGGCTACCTGTGGGGTCGCGGCGCGATCGACATGAAGGACTTCGACGCGATGGTGCTGGCCGTGGTGCGGCACTGGCAGCGCACCGGCGTACGACCGCCGCGCGACATCGTGCTCGCGTACACCGCCGACGAGGAGGCGGGCAGCGACTACGGCGCGCGTTTCCTGGTGGACGAACACCGGGGTCTGTTCGACGGCTGCACCGAGGCGATCGGCGAGGTCGGCGGCTTCTCCTACTCGGTCAACGACAGCCAGCGGCTCTACCTCATCGAGACCGCCGAGAAGGGCATCGACTGGCTGCGGCTGCACGCCAAGGGCCGCCCCGGGCACGGCTCGATGGTGCACGACGACAACGCGGTCACCGCGCTCGCCGAGGCGGTCGCCCGGATCGGCCGGCACCGCTTCCCGGTGGTGGTCACCGACACCGTACGGGCCTTCCTGACCGAGGTCTCCGACCTGCTCGGCATCGAGCTGGACCCGGACGACCCGGAGGCGGCCATCGCCAAGCTCGGCCCGATCGCCAACCTGATCGGCGCGACCATCCGCAACACCGCCAACCCGACCCGGTTGAGCGCCGGCTACAAGGACAACGTCATCCCCGGCCGGGCCACCGCCACCATCGACTGCCGCAGCCTGCCCGGCCAGTCCGAGCTGCTGGAGCGGCAGTTGCGCGAGCTGGTCGGCCCGGACATCGCGATCGAGTACGTCCAGCGGCAGCCGGCCCTGGAGACCACCTTCGACGGTGACCTGGTCGAGGCCATGTCGGCGGCCCTGCGCGCGGAGGACCCGGGGGCGCGCCCGGTCCCGTACATGCTCTCCGGCGGCACCGACGCCAAGGCGTTCTCCCAGCTCGGCATCCGCTGCTTCGGGTTCGCCCCGCTCCGGCTGCCCGCCGACCTGAACTTCTCGGCGTTGTTCCACGGCATCGACGAGCGCGTTCCGGTCGACGGACTACAGTTCGGCGTGCGGGTGCTCGACCGGTTCCTGCGTACCTGCTAGCCGTGTCCGGCACTTGCCGTCGGCGCGCAACCTCCCCATCGTGAAGGGACAGCCCCACATGACCGACCAGCACGGTGAGCTGGACGCCGCTCTCGAGCGCGTGATCGAAGCGGCCCGCCACCACCTCGCCGCCGTACGCGCCGCCCAGGGCCGCGTCGACGACGACGACGTCTGGCAGGCGTACGTGGCGTTGAACAACGCCTCCTTCGCGTACGACGAGCGCCTGCTCGACGCCTTCGGCGAGGTGACGCCGTGGGATGTCGACTCGATCGACCCGGACGAGGCCGACGAACGCTTCGGTGGCGTCGACGGGGCCGAGGCCAGCGACCCGCACCCCCGGGTGATCTCGGTGCGTCAGCGCCGCGACTACCGGGTGCCGAGTGTCGCCGCGCTGCTGCGCGTGGCCGAGGCGGCCCGGCGCGAGGGGACCCCGGAGGACGACGAGCCGGCGCCGGTGGAGGGCGTCGGCGAGGCGGTGCTGGAGCTGCTGCAGAGCGGCGACGGCTCGCTCGGCGCGTTGGACGTCCCGGAGCTGGAACCGCTCGACGGGGTGGTCATGGTCAGCGAGGTCGGCACCCCTGTCGACCTGGAGTCGTTCGACGACGACGACGCGGTGGGCCCGTTCCAGCCGGCGGCCGACGACCGGCTGGTGGGTCGGCTCGACGAGCACCCGTTCCTGGAGCTCGACGACGACCACGACCACGCCGGGCACCAGCACTAGACGAGTACGTCCGCATCCGGCAGAGGGCTGCGCTCGTCGTCCCCTCTGGCCGGCCTGCCCTGTCGAGGTGCCGGTGAGCGATATACCTCAGAGGTATGAATATGACTCTGAGGTATATCGCTCCGGGCCGTAACGGCCCGTTCAGTACGACAGGCCCGGCTGCGGCTGGTTGACCAGTCGACGGCGCAGCACCACCTGCCGCGTGCCGTCGCGGTACAGCCGCACCCGGGCCAGCTCCCATCCGGAGAACTCCGCCTGGATCGCCAACTGCGCCGCGGCGGTCAACCGGTCGACGTTCGGCGGCAACCGCAGCGGCGCGTATTCGTAGTCCATGCCATCCATGCTGCCCAGCCCAGCGGCCATTCGCCACCCCCTCCGGGGTGACCGACGCCGCCCAGAAGCCCGTCCCACCCAGCACCGCGCCGATCATGGACCTCTGGTGACATGCAGAAGGCGCTGCGCACCGGCAGGAAGTACGCCGACAAGCGCCGCGCCGCCGGCAAGCTCGACAAGTGGCACCACAAGGTCCTCGACCCGTCCAAGGGCACCTACAAGCTGGGCAAGTCCGGTTCGCCGTTCGACATGGGCGTCCTCGACCGGGCCGCCGCGCTGCGGACACACGGCGTCGCCGACGGTGCCCGGGTGATCGCCCGGGACTGGGCGACCAACCTGCCGTGGAACGTGCCGAACTCGGTCGTGCACGGCGTCACCTGGGGAACGGTCGCGTTGACCAGTGGTCTCTCCGTCCCCGGCGGGGAGCAGGTCGGCGACCAGATCGACCAGGCGGTGCAGGGTGGCGCGGACTGGATCGACCAGAATGTCTTCGGGCAACCGCCCGCGGGTCAGCCCGCGGGCCGCTAGGGAGGCGACGGTGATGTCAGGGGAGAGGGGTCGGTTCGGCCGGTTCACCGACGCGGTGCTCGGCGGCGCGCGGGCCGCCCGGGACAAGGCGCGCGAGCTGCGCGACGAGTTCCGCACCAGCGACGAGCCCGAACGCGCCCTGGTGGCGCCGCTGCTGGCCGGGCAGGACCTCCGCTACGTGGGGCTGGGGCCGGTGCGCCTGTCGCAGACCCACCAGGCCGGTCGGCAGCTCGCCGACGAGGTCGGCGCCGAACTGGCCGAGTCGATCGACCCGAAGGTGCTGTTCGGGCTGCTCAACATCGTCAACCCGGTGGTCTGGGTCGACGCGGTGCTGACGCCGGTGCGGATGGCCGCGGGCGTGCTGCTGCTTCCGGGCAAGGCCGGTGCCCTCGCCGCCGGGGTGGGGGAGTCGGTCGCGCCGGAGCGGGCCCTGCCCGAGCAGCCGACCCGGCGGGAGCCGATTCCGCTCACCGCGGAGCAGGAGGCGTTCCGGGCGCTGTTCCGGCTCAGCCTGTACCGGCCGCTGGCCGACCAGCTCGCCGAGATCGCCTACCGGCGTCGGTACGTCTTCAGTGGAGACCTCGCCACCATCGCGGGCAGTCTGCTGCTGTTCCTGGATCGCTACACCGGCACCCCGCTGGCGGTCACCGACACCCACCTGCACCTGCTGCGGATGGGCCCCCGCCCGGACGCCGACCGGCCCGACCGGCGCCAACCCCGGGTGCTGTGGAGCGTGCCGCGCGCCCGGGTGGCCCGGGTCGACTCCGAACGGGGCGCGAGCGGGTTGGTGCAGCTCACCTCCACCGTCTCCTTCGACGACGGTTCGTGGATCCGGCTCACCCAGCCCGCGCTGCGTGACGACCAGTCGCGTCTCCTCAGCGCGATCGGCGACCTCCCCGGTCGGCGTCCGGCGCCGTGACGCGGCCGGTAGGTCGGCCGGTGGGTCAGCTGTCGCGCTCGGGGTAGCCCACCGGCACCGCCGAGACGTCGTCCAGCGCGGTGGTGATCTCCTCGGGAAGTGTGATGCGTTCCACCTGGAGCGCGCCGAGCAGTTGCCCCACCGTCCGGGCGCCGAGGATCGGCGCGGTCACCCCCGGCCGGTCCCGGATCCAGGCCAACGCCACCTCCAGCGGCGACACCCCCAACCCACCTGCGGCGGTCGCCACCGCCTCCACGATGCTGGAGCAGCGCGGCTCCAGGTACGTCGCGACGAATCGTTCGAAGTGCGGCGACGCGGCCCGGGAGTCGGCCGGACGGCCGTGCCGGTACTTGCCGGTCAGCACCCCCCGACCCAGCGGGGACCAGGGCAGCACGCCGAGGCCGAGCGCTTCGCACGCGGGCAGCACCTCCCGCTCCACGCCCCGTTCCAGCAGCGAGTACTCCACCTGGGCGGCGACCACCGGTGCCCGGCCCGGCCAGGCGGTCTGCCAGGCGGCGGCCCGCGCGGTCTGCCAGCCGGAGAAGTTCGACACACCGACGTAGCGGACCTTGCCGCTGGCCACCGCGTGGTCGAGCGCGGCCAGGGTCTCCTCCAGGGGGGTGTCCGGGTCGTACCCGTGCACCTGGAACAGGTCGACGTGGTCGGTGCCGAGCCGGCGCAGCGACGCGTCCAACGTCCGCAGCAGGTGCCCCCGGGAGCCGTCGCGGCGTCGGCCGTTGCCCGGCCGCAACCCGGCCTTGGTGGCGATCAGCAGCTCCTCGCGGGGCACCAGGGAGCCCAGCAGCGAGCCGATCACCGACTCGGCGTCGCCGTCGCCGTACACGTCGGCGGTGTCGATCAGGTTGCCGCCCGCGTCCAGGTAACTCTTCAGCTGGGCGGCCGCATCGTCGGCGTCGGTGTCCCGGCCCCAGGTCATGGTGCCGAGCGCGAGCCGGGAAACCGCCAGCCCGCTTCGGCCGAGCGGTCGCTGTTGCATGGGTGAACCTTATTTCGAACCTGCCGCCACGGATATCCTCGCTCCCGTATCTCTGCCGGTTCTGCCGGTTCCGCCGCTCGGGGCTGTCCCGATGGAGGGGGGACCAAAGGGGTCGAGCCGGTGATCGACTCCGTTATCGGCATTGCGTAACCTGGTGCGACCTGTGCCACGGATGGGGGAGGACCAGTGCGACTCGGGCTCAGTCTTGGATACCAGACAGCGTGGAGCACACCTGCCGACCACCTGGCCCTGGCGCAGGAGGCGGACCGGCTGGGCTACTCGGTGGTGTGGGCGGCGGAGGCGTACGGTTCCGACTCGCCCAGCATGCTGGCCTGGATGGCCGGCCAGACCGAACGGATCGACGTCGGTGCCGCGGTGATGCAGATCCCGGCCCGTACGCCGGCGGCCACCGCGATGACCGCCGCCACCATCGACGCGCTCTCCGGTGGTCGGTTCCGCCTCGGCCTGGGCGTCTCCGGCCCGCAGGTCTCCGAGGGGTGGCACGGGGTGCGTTTCGCCAAGCCCCTGGCCCGGACCCGCGAGTTCGTCGACATCGTGAAGCTGGCCGTCGCCCGCAAGGAGGTGGCGTACGACGGCGAGCACTACACGCTGCCGTTGCCGGACGGCCCCGGTAAGGCCCTGCGGCTGGGCTTCCACCCACCCCGCGAGCACATACCGATCTACCTGGCCGCGGTCGGCCCGAAGAACCTGGAGCTGGCCGGCGAGATCGCCGACGGCTGGCTGGCGGTGTTCTACGCCCCGGAGTTCGCCGAGGAGCAGCTCGCCTCGGTGCGCTCCGGGCGGGCCAAGGTCGGCAAGGAGCTGGCCGGGTTCGACGTGGTGCCGTCGGTGCCCGTCGTGATCGGTGACGACGTGGCGTCCTGCGCCGAGTTGGTGCGCTGGTACGCGGCCCTGTACGTGGGTGGCATGGGCAGCCGCCAGCAGAACTTCTACAACCAGCTCGCCACCCGGATGGGGTACGGCGACGCCGCCCGCGAGGTGCAGGACCTGTACCTGGCCAAGCGGCAGCGCGATGCCGCCGCCGCCGTACCGATGGAGTTCATCGACCGGACGTCGCTGCTCGGCCCGAAGGAGCGCGTCGCCGAGCGGATGCGGGAGTACGCCGCCGCCGGCGTCACCACGCTGTCGGTGACCCTGTTCGTGGCCGACCGGGAGAGCGGTGTGCAGACCCTGCGTACCGTCGCCGAGGCACTTGATCTTTCGGGAGTCGGCGAGTGACCTGGGTCGAGGCCATCGTCCTGGGCATCGTCCAGGGATTGACCGAGTTCCTTCCGGTCAGCTCGTCGGGGCATCTGCGGATCACCTCGGCGATCTTCTTCGACCGCGACGCGGGCGCGTCCTTCACCGCGGTCACCCAGCTCGGCACCGAAGCGGCGGTGTTGATCTACTTCGCCAAGGACATCTGGCGGATCACCCGGACCTGGCTGGTCGGCATCCGGGACAAGTCCGTCCGGTCCAGCCTCGACTACCGGATGGGCTGGTACGTGATCGTCGGGTCCATCCCGATCGGTCTGTTCGGCTTCCTGTTCAAGGACCAGATCAAGACGGCCGGGCGCAACCTGTGGGTGGTGGCGACCACGCTGATCGTGTTCGCGTTCGTGCTGGCGTTCGCGGAGTACTGGGGGCGGCAGACCCGCACCCTGGAGAACTTCCGGATGAAGGACGGCATCGTGATGGGCTTCGCCCAGGCCATGGCGCTGGTCCCCGGGGTGTCCCGCTCCGGTGGCACGCTCACCGCCGGTCTGCTGCTCAACCTGACCCGGGAGGCGGCGGCACGGTACTCGTTCCTGCTGGCCATCCCGGCGGTGGTGATGTCCGGCGTGTTCAGCCTCGGTGACGTCTTCGAGCCGTCCGCCCCGGGCACGTCCGCGCCGTCGGTGGCCCAGATGGTCGTCGCCACGGTCATCGCCTTCGGCATCGGGTACGCGGCCATCGCCTGGCTGCTGCGCTATGTCGCCCACCACACCCTGTACGTCTTCGTGCTGTACCGGGTCGCGCTGGGCACCCTGGTCCTAGCCCTGCTGCTGACCGGCACGATCGACGCCACCTGACCCCACCCGTCGACGGCCCCCGGCTCGCCTTCGAGGTGGGCCGGAGGCCGCGGTGGGGGAGGCCCTAGGGTGGTCAGCGTGGCGACCCTTCTGCTTCTGCGACACGGCCGGACCACGGCGAACGCCGACGGCGGCCTGGCCGGCCGGCAACCGGTCGAGCTGGACGACACCGGGCGCGCCCAGGCCGTCGCGGTGGGCGAGCGGCTGCGGGCGGTGCCGCTGGCCGCCGTCGTGACGAGCCCGCTGATCCGCTGCCGGCAGACCCTGGAGCTGGCGCTGCCGCAGGCCACCCCGGTCGTCGAGGACGGGCTGATCGAGTGTGACTACGGCAGCTGGGAGGGGCAGCCGCTGAAGAAACTCGCCAAGGAGCCGCTCTGGCCGGTGGTGCAGCAGCGCCCCAGCGCGGCGGTCTTCCCCGACGGGGAGGCGATGGCGGCGATGTCCGCCCGGGCGGTCGCGGCGGTTCGGTCGTGGGACGCCCGGGTGAACGCCGAGCACGGCCCGGAGGCGGTGTGGTTGGCGTGCAGCCACGGTGATGTGATCAAGGCCATCGTGGCGGACGCGCTCGGCGTACACCTTGATCTTTTTCAGCGGGTGGTCGCCGACCCGGCGTCGGTGACCGCGATCCGGTTCACGCCGCTGCGCCCGTTCGTGCTCCGGCTCAACGACACCGGCGGTGACCTCTCCGCCCTGGTGCCGCCGCCGCGTAAGCGGCGTCGGCGGGCGTCCCGCGCTGCCGATTCGGACGCCGCGGTCGGCGGTGGGGCCGGTGCGGTCTCGTGACGACGCCGGTCGGCGGCCGCCCGGCCGCACCGTTCCCGCCCGGTCGGCGGTCGAGGCGCGCGCGGACCGGCGGCCGGGCCGCCACGCCCGGGTGTAGCAGCCGGTACGCCGGGCGCGCCGCCGCCGCGGCGATTCGGGTCGGTGGGGTGCGCGGTGCCGTGGCGGGCCGGATAGGGTCGTGGGTATGACCCACCAGGTGCACGCCTTCGAACCGCCGGAGCGGTTCGTCGCCGGGACTGTCGGCCCGCCGGGGGAGCGCGCCTTCTTCCTGCAGGCCCGTGGCGGCGGTCGGCTGGTCAGCGTCGCGCTGGAGAAGGTCCAGGTGTCCCTGCTCGCCGAGAAGCTGGAGGAGCTGCTGACCGAGGCGCAGCGCCGCTTCGGCGTGGACTTGCCCGACCCGGGGCCGGTGATCGGTGACAACGAGCCGTTGGACACGCCGGTCGACGAGGAGTTCCGGGTCGGCACCCTCGGTCTGGCCTTCGACGTGGACACCGCGACCGTGGTGATCGAGGCGATCGCCGTCGGCGAGGTGGAGCCCGAGGTCGAGCTGGGCGACGAGGACGACGAAGACGACGACGAGGACGAGGACGACGAGCCGGACGAGGACCTGGACCGGCTCCGGGTCCGGCTCACCCCGCAGGCGACCCGCCAGTTCATCGAGCGGGCCCGGCGAGTGGTCAACGCGGGTCGGCCGCCGTGCCCGCTCTGCGGCCAACCGTTGGACCCCGCCGGGCACCTCTGCCCGCGGCACAACGGTTACCACCGGTGACCTCGTCCGGCCTCCAGCCTCGCCAGGACGGTGACGCGGCGCTTCGGCTGCTCCGCGACGGCGCGCTCGACCTCGAAGGGCGGCTGGTCGACGCGTCGAACACGACGCTGCGCGGCATCCTGACCCTGGACGGGGTCACCGCCCGCTGCGTCTACAAGCCGGTGCGCGGCGAACGACCGCTCTGGGACTTCCCCGACGGCACCCTGGCCGGCCGGGAGGTCTCGGCGTACCTGGTCTCCGAGGCGACGGGGTGGGGCCTGGTGCCGCCCACCGTGCTCCGCGACGGGCCGTTCGGGCCCGGCTCCTGCCAGCTGTGGATCGACGAGCCGGAGGACGCCGAGGCGCTGGTCGGGTTCCTGCCCGCCGACGAGTTGCCGCCCCGGTGGTTCCCGATCGCCGCGGCCCGGGACGACGACGGCGCTCCGTACGTGTTGGCGCACGCCGAGGACCCGCGGCTGGCCCGACTCGCCGTCCTCGACGCGGTGATCAACAACGCGGACCGCAAGGGCGGTCACGTGCTCGTCGGCCCGGACGACCGGATCTACGGCGTCGACCACGGGGTGAGCTTCCACGTGGAGGAGAAGCTGCGGACGGTCCTCTGGGGTTGGGCCGGCAAGCAGCTTCCCCCGGACGCCCTGGAGATGCTCGACGGGCTCGCCGGGCAGGTCACCGGGGCGCTCGGCGAGGAGTTGGCCGAGCACCTGACGATCAGCGAGGTGACCGAGTTGGCCTCCCGGATCGACAGGTTGCGAGACGTCGGCCGCTTCCCGCAGCCGCCGGAGGACTGGCCGGCGATGCCCTGGCCACCCATGTAGGCCGCTGTCATCTTGATCACCCGCGGGGCGCTCCGGCGTCGCCGTCCGGCTGGTTAGGCTGATCCCATGGAGTCTTGGGCGGGACACGAGGTGCCACGGCTGCCGGGCACGGGCGAGCCGTTGGCGTTGTACGACTCGGCGCGGCAGGGCGTGCACCCGAGTGACCCGGCCGACGCGGCGAGCATGTACGTCTGCGGCATCACCCCGTACGACGCGACCCACCTCGGTCACGCCGCCACCATGATCACGTTCGACCTCGTGCAGCGGATGTGGCGCGACGCCGGGCGTCCGGTGCGCTACGTGCAGAACGTCACCGACATCGACGATCCGCTGCTGGAGCGGGCCACCCGCGACGGGGAGGACTGGGTGGTCCTCGCGATGCGGGAGACCGCGTTGTTCCGGGAGGACATGGAGGCGCTGCGGATCATTCCGCCGGAGCACTACGTGGGGGCCGTCGAGTCGATCCCGGACATCGCGGACAAGGTCGAGGTGCTGCTCAAGGACGGTGCCGCGTACCGGCTCGACGACGGCACCGGCGACGTCTACTTCGACATCTCCGCCACCGGCCGGTTCGGCTACGAGTCGAACCTGACCCGGGAGCAGATGCTGGAGATCTTCCCGGATCGCGGTGGCGACCCCGACCGGGCCGGCAAGCGTGACCCCCTGGACCCGCTGCTGTGGCGTGGGGCCCGCGAGGGCGAACCGTCCTGGCCGGGCGGGGAGCTGGGCCCGGGCCGCCCGGGGTGGCACATCGAGTGCGCGGTGATCGCCCTGAACCTGCTCGGCGACCGGATCGACGTGCAGGGCGGCGGCAACGACCTGCTGTTCCCGCACCACGAGGCGTCCGCCGCGCACGCCGAGCGACTCACCGGTCAGGCGCCGTTCGCCGAGCACTACGTGCACGCCGGGATGATCGGCCTGGACGGCGAGAAGATGTCCAAGTCCCGCGGCAACCTGGTCTTCGTGTCCCGGCTGCGCGCCGACAAGGTCGACCCGATGGCGATCCGGCTGGCGTTGATCTCCGGGCACTACCGCGGCGACCGCACCTGGACCGACGACCTGCTCACCGCCGCCCAGGAGCGCCTGGCCCGCTGGCGGCAGGCCGCCGCCGCGCCCGCCGGGCCGTCCGGTGCCGAGCTGCTCGCCGGGGTACGCGCCCGACTGGCCGACGACCTCGACACCCCCGGCGCCCTGGCGGTGGCGGACCACTGGGCCGAGGCGACCCTGGCCGGCACGACCGACGACCCCGAAGCCCCGGCCCTCTTCGCGAAGACGGTCGACGCCCTCCTGGGCATCCGCCTCTAGTCGCCTCTAGTCGTCAACCCCCGCCCCGCGCCGCCGTGTGCCCCGTGTCGTGGCCCGCACGATCGACTCAGGTTTCAGGAAGTCGCGGTATCCAGCACGCCTAGACCCCCCGATTTCCAGAAATCCGAGTCGATCACCCCGACATCCCGGTCGATCATGAGGTTGGCGGGCGGTTCGATCTCCGTCGGACCCGTCAACCTCATGATCGACGGAATGGGCGTGCCGGGACGCCTCCATCGGGTGCTTGATCCACTCCATGTCGCCGAGGTGAGGGCATCCCCGCACGGTGTCACCCCCACCTCGGCGATGTGGAGACGATCAAGGCCAGTCGGTGCCGACCGGCGGTCCACGAGGGCTGCCGCGCTCGACCGTGCGCCCGGACAGCAGGCTTCCGGCACCACCACCGGCACCGACGTCCACCCCGTCGGCGACCTCACCACCGCAGGCTGGGCCCTCGGCCACGCCACTTGAACGGCGCCGCGCGGGGCGCCGGGGACGGGGTGTATCGCGGGGCGTGGGTGGCGCGGTCAGCCGAGGACCAGGCCGGGGTCGGGTTCCGGGTCGGGGGTGGGGCCGGGGATCTTGTACTCCTCGGTGAGGGTGGTCATCGGGCCGGGCCAGGTGGCCTGGGACACCTCGATCGGCTTGCGGTGCGCGTCGTACGCGATGTGCAGCAGGTGCAGCACCGGGGTGTCCGGCCGGATCTGCAGGGTCTCGGCCTCCTCCCGGCTGGGCTGGCGGGCGCTGATCGTGTCGGTGGCCGAGACGTACCGCCGGCCGGTGACCTCCTCGGCCTCCTGGTAGAGGGGGCGGCCGAACGCCTCGGCGCGCTCCAACGAGGTGCCCGTGGTGTCACGGGGCAGGAACCAGGAGGCGCCTACCTCGACGGGGGAGTCGTCGGTGCGGACGAGGTGCCGGCGGCAGAGCAGGTTGGTGCCGTCGGAGACGCCGAACGCGTCGGCGACCTCGGCGGGCGCGGGGGAGAGGCCGACCGAGACGAGCTGCTGGCGGTACCGGGCGGCCAGGTCGGTGTGGTAGCCGCGGAAGCCGCCGTACCGGCCCCGGGAGAGCCGGTTGAGTCGGCGCCGGGTGCCCCGGACGTACGTACCGGAGCCGGGTTTGGTGATCAGGATGCCCTCGACCCGCAGCTGGTCGACGGCGCGTTGCACGGTCTGCTTGGCGACGCCGAACATCTCGGCGATGGCCGGGATGGACGGCAACCGCTCGCCCGGACCCCAGTCGCCCCGGCGGACCTGGGCCTTGAGCTGCGCGGCGATCTGTCGGTGCGGGAACTCGGCGGCCCCGGGATTGATCTGCACACCCGCCTCCTTGATCACATCTAGGTTCCTAGGATGCCTTAGAGGGTGTGACGGCGCCACCCCGGACACGCCAAAACGGGCCCCCGGACCACAAAAGGTCCGAGGGCCCGCAGCGTGGACGTGCTACCAGGAGCCGGCGGTGGGGCCGGCCGAACCGCCCCGTCGACGCAGGTACTTCTCGAACTCCTGGGCGATCTCGTCACCGGTCAACGGGGTGATGCCCTCGTCGCCGACCCGTTCCTCCAACTCGCGAACGTATTCGCCCAGCTCGGCGTCCTGCTCGGCGGCGCTGCGCACCCGCTGCTCCCACTCGGCGGACTCCTCGGCCAGGTCGGCCATCGGCACCGGCAGGTCGACGACCTCCTCGACCCGGTGCAGCAGGGCGAGGGTGGCCTTCGGGCAGGGCGGGTTGTTGGCGTAGTGCGGGACGTGCACCCAGAACGAGACGGCGTCCACCTCGGCGCGCGTGCAGGCGTCGTGCAGCACCCCGACGATGCCGGTCGGCCCGTCGTAGCGGGTGGGGGTGAGCTGGTAGCGCTCGGCGGCCTGCGCGTCGGAGGCGCTGCCGCTGATCGGCAACGGTCGCGTGTAGGGAACGTCGGCGAGCAACGCGCCGAGCAGCACCACCCGTTCCACCTCGAGGCTGTGGCAGATCTCCAGCACCTGCTCGCAGAACGTCCGCCAGCGCATGCTCGGCTCGATGCCGCGGATCAGCACCACGTCGCGGTCGGTGCCCTCCGGGCTGGCCACCATGAACCGGGTCGTCGGCCACTCCACCCGGCGGGTCTCGCCGTCGGCCATGGTGATGGTGGGCCGGCTGACCTGGAAGTCGTAGAAGTCCTCCGGGTCCAGCTCGGTGATCTGTCGGGCGTTCCAGACCTGCTCCAGGTGCTCCACCGCGGCGGTGGACGCGTCGGCGGCGTCGTTCCAGCCCTCGAAGGCGGCGATGGCCACCGGGGACCGCAGCACCGGCAGTCCGTCGAACTCGGTCACGCCGTCACCTCACCCTGCTCGTCGCGGTCGGCGCCGGGATCGCGCCCGGTCGTCGTACCGTGTGGCACAGTGGCGTCCCTGTTGTCCTTCACGTCCGCCAGCCTACGTGCCGGGCAGGGATGCGGCCCGTCGGCCGCGCCGGTCCACCGGACGGCGACCGGTCATACACGAACGAACCAGACAGCGTGATCCCGCTGACACAATATGGGATCGCGCGCCGAGGTTCGCTGGGTGCGGTGGGGACCGCACTAACCTGAACGGGTGCGGACTTCGTTGATGGATGTGCTGGCCGACCGGATTCTCATCGCCGACGGCGCGATGGGCACGATGCTGCAGGCCGCGGACCTCACGCTCGACGACTTCGACGGGCTCGAAGGGTGCAATGAGATCCTCAACGTCACCCGGCCGGACGTGGTGCGCGGCGTGCACGACGCCTACCTGGCCGCCGGTGCGGACTGCGTGGAGACCAACACGTTCGGCGCCAACCTGGCCAACCTCGCCGAGTACGACATCCCGCAGCGCATCCGCGAGTTGTCGGCGGCGGGCGCCCGGATCGCCCGGGAGGCCGCCGACGCGGCCAGCACCCCGCAGCGACCCCGGTTCGTCCTCGGTTCGATCGGGCCGGGCACCAAGCTGCCCACCCTCGGGCACGCCGACTACGCGACCCTGCGCGACGCGTACCAGGAGAACGCCGCCGGTCTGATCGAGGGCGGCGCGGACGCGTTGATCATCGAGACCTGCCAGGACCTGCTTCAGGTCAAGGCGGCCGTGGTCGGGTCGAAGCGGGCGATGGCCGAGCTGGGCCAGTCGGTGCCGATCATCTGTCACGTGGCCGTGGAGACGACCGGCACCATGCTGGTCGGCAGTGAGATCGGCGCGGCCCTGGCCGCCATCGAGCCGCTCGGCGTGGACCTGATCGGGCTCAACTGTTCGACGGGCCCGGCGGAGATGAGCGAGCACCTGCGCTACCTGTCGCAGCACTCCCGCATCCCGCTGTCGGTGATGCCGAACGCGGGTCTGCCGGTGCTGACCGCCGACGGGGCGTACTTCCCGCTGACCCCGGTGGAGTTGGCCGAGGCCCTGGAGCGGTTCGTCACCGACTACAGCGTCGGGTTGGTCGGCGGGTGCTGCGGCACCACGCCGGAGCACATCCGGGTGCTGTCGGAGCGGCTGCACGGCAGCGTCGCCCCGGCCCGCGAGGCCCGGCACGAGGCGGGTGTCTCCTCGGTCTACCACCCGGTGCCGTTCGCCCAGGACGCGTCGGTGTTGATGGTGGGGGAGCGGACCAACGCCAACGGGTCGAAGGCGTTCCGCGAGGCGATGCTCGCCGGCGACTGGCGGGCCTGTGTGGAGATCGCCCGCAGTCAGGCCCGCGACGGCTCGCACCTGCTCGACCTGTGCGTGGACTACGTGGGCCGCGACGGCACGCAGGACATGCGGGAGTTGGCGGGCCGGTTCGCCACCGCGTCCACGCTGCCGATCATGTTGGACTCCACCGAGCCCGCCGTGGTCGAGGCCGGGCTGGAGATGCTCGGCGGCCGGTGCGTGGTCAACTCGGTGAACTTCGAGGACGGCGACGGCCCCGACTCCCGGTACGCGCGGGTGATGCCGGTCGTCCGGGAGCACGGCGCGGCGGTGGTGGCGCTGCTCATCGACGAGGAGGGGCAGGCGCGGACGAAGGAGTGGAAGGTCCGGGTCGCGGCACGGCTGATCGACGACCTGACCGGCCGGTGGGGCATGGACCGCGCCGACATCCTGATCGACGCGTTGACCTTCCCGATCGCCACCGGCCAGGAGGAGACCCGCCGCGACGGTCTCGAGACGATCGAGGCGATCCGGGAGATCGCCCAGAGGTATCCGGGCGTCAACTTCACCCTGGGTATCTCGAACGTCTCCTTCGGTCTGAACCCGGCCGCCCGGCAGGTGCTCAACTCGGTGTTCCTGCACGAGTGCGAGCAGGCCGGCCTGACCTCGGCGATCGTGCACGCCAGCAAGATCCTGCCGATGTCGAAGATCCCCGAGGAGCAGCGCGAGGTCGCCCTGGACCTGGTCTACGACCGGCGTCGCGAGGGGTACGACCCGGTGCAGCGTTTCCTCGAACTCTTCGAGGGTGTGGACGTGACCAGCGCCCGGGCCAGCCGGGCGCAGGAGTTGGCGGCGTTGCCGCTGGACGAGCGGCTCAAGCGGCGGATCATCGACGGTGAGCGCAACGGCCTGGAGGCCGACCTGGACGACGCGATGGCGGGCGGCCGTTCGCCACTGTCGATCATCAACGACATCCTGCTGGACGGCATGAAGGTGGTCGGCGAGCTGTTCGGCTCCGGCCAGATGCAGTTGCCGTTCGTGCTCCAGTCCGCCGAGGTGATGAAGACCGCGGTGGCTTACCTGGAGCCGCACATGGAGACCTCGGAGGACGGCGGCAAGGGCCGCATCGTGCTCGCCACGGTGCGCGGCGACGTGCACGACATCGGCAAGAACCTGGTCGACATCATCCTGTCGAACAACGGCTACGAGGTGGTGAACATCGGCATCAAGCAGCCGATCAGCGCCATCCTCGACGCCGCCGAGCAGCACCGGGCCGACGCGATCGGCATGTCCGGGCTGCTGGTCAAGAGCACCGTCATCATGAAGGAGAATCTGGCCGAGATGGCCACGCGCGGGGTCGCGGAGCGCTGGCCCGTCCTGCTCGGCGGGGCGGCGTTGACCCGCGCGTACGTCGAGGACGACCTGCGGTCGATGTTCCCCGGTCAGGTGCACTACGCGCGGGACGCGTTCGAGGGCCTGTCCCTCATGGACAAGGTGATGACCGCCAAGCGCGGCGGCGCCCCGGTGATCGACCCGGAGCGGGAGGCCGCCCTCGCGGCCCGGCGCGCCCGCCGGGAACGGCAGCGCACGATGGTCACCGAGTCACTGCCGGAGCTGCACGACTCCTCGGTCCGCTCCGACGTGGCACTGGACGTGGAGGTGCCCACCCCGCCGTTCTTCGGCACCCGGGTGATCAAGGGCGTGCCGATGGCCGACTACGCGGCGCTGCTCGACGAGCGGGCCACGTTCCGCGGGCAGTGGGGGCTCAACGGCGCCCGGGGCGGCAACGGGCCCTCCTACGACGAGCTGGTGGAGACCGAGGGTCGGCCGCGTCTGCGGTACTGGCTGGACCGGCTGATCGCCGACCAGGTCCTTGAGGCAGCCGTGGTGTACGGCTACTTCCCGGCGTACTCCGAAGGCAATGACCTGGTGGTGCTCGACGAGAACGGGCACGCGGAGCGCGCCCGGTTCTCCTTCCCCCGCCAGCGGCAGGAGCGGCGGCTCTGCCTGGCGGACTTCTTCAAACCCAAGGGCGACCAGCTCGATGTGGTCGCGTTGCAACTGGTCACCGTCGGGCAACCCGTCAGCGAGTACGCGGCGAAGCTGTTCGCCCGCAACGAGTACCGCGACTACCTGGAGGTGCACGGGTTGTCGGTGCAGCTCACCGAGGCGCTCGCCGAGTACTGGCACCGGCGCGTGCGCGCCGAGCTGACCCTGCCCGACGGGCGTCCGCTGGGCCACGACGACCCGACCGATCTGGCCGGTCTGCTGCGCAACGACTACCGGGGCTGCCGGTACGCGTTCGGCTACCCGGCGTGCCCCGACCTGGAGGACCGGGCGAAGATCGTGGACCTGCTCGGCGCGGACCGGATCGGTGTCGAGCTGTCCGAGGAGTTCCAGCTCATGCCGGAGCAGGCCACCGACGCGATCGTGGTCCACCACCCGGAGGCCAGCTACTTCAACGCCAAGTAGCGGGTGCGGGTGCTCCGACCTGCGATCAGGTCGTCCGGAACGCCGCTGAACCATGTCGTGCCGTCTCCAGGCCGTCAACCGGTGGCCCGGCCGCCATTGATGGCCCGGGCATGCCGTGGAGCGGGCACGGCATCGATCAGGCGCGAAACGCCTGGATGGCGAGCGCGGCGAACCGGCGGGAGGCGGCCACCCGGGCGTCCGTCGAGGTGGCGTGCAGACCGCCGTTGGCCATCAGGATGAGGATGAGATCGTCCAGAACGAAATCGGACCGCAGGTGGCCGGTGCTCTTGGCGCGACGGGTCAGTTCGGCGAGTGAGGCAAGGGCCGCTTCGCGCTTCGCGGCGAGATCCACGGCGTGCGGAAAGGCCGTCGTGAACGCGGTGGTGTAGCCACGGTCCCGGGCGTGCAGCTCGCAGAGCTTCTCGATCACCAGGCACAGGCCATGCCACGGGTCCGGTCGGCGAGCCCTTCGTCGACGATGACGTGGCACGCGTCCATCTGCTCGGCGAACGCCTCGGTCGCCAACGCCTCCTTGGTGGGGAAGCGGCGGTAGAGGGTGGCGGGACCGACCCCCGCCCTGCGGGCGATCTCGCGCATCGGCACGTCCATGCCGTCGGTGGCGAAGGTCGTCCGGGCGGCTTCGAGGATCCGCTGGCGGTTGTCCCGCGCGTCCGACCGCAGGTTTCGAGTCAACTGCTCGGTCATGCTCTCACTTTAGCTAAACGGACGCCAGCGTCCACTACCGTTCGTGCTGGTCACCGGGCAGTCCGGCGGGAGAAGAGGTACGCAGTGAAGGCAGTCACCATCAGGGAGTTCGGCGATCCTCGCGGGTTGGCGGTGACCGACATCCCTGACCCGGTTCCGGCTCCGGGACAGGTCCTGATCACGGTCGAGGCGGTCGGTGTCGCGGGTTCCGACGTCATGATCCGAAGCGGTGCTCTCGCCGCCTACGGCTTCCGAGAGGGGTACGTCCTCGGCGGCGAGGTGGCGGGGACGGTGGCCGAGGTCGGCGAGGGCGTCGACCCCGCGTGGATCGGGCAACGGGTGTGGGCGTTCACGGGTACCGGCGGTGGGTACGCCGAGCAGGCGGTAGCGCCGATCTCGGAGGTCCTGCCCGTCCCGGCGGGCCTCTCCGTCGTCGATGCCGTGACGCTCGGCAGCTCCGGGATCGTGGCCCACTTCGGTCTCGCCCACGCGCACTTCTCGGCCGGGGAGACCGTGCTGGTACGCGGTGCGGCCGGCAGCATCGGGATCATGGCGGTGCAGGTCGCGAGCCGCCGTGGCGCCGGTGCCGTCGCGGTCACCACCTCGTCGCCCGAGCGTGGTCGGCGGCTGCGTAGCCTCGGCGCGACCCACGTGCTGGATCGTGCGGGTACGGGAGGCACCGACGACCCCTCCGGCTACGACGTGATCATCGACGTCGTCGCCGGCGACGGCCTGCCCGCGTTCCTCGACAGGCTCAATCCCAACGGCCGCCTCGTGGTCGTCGGCGCGGTCGGCGGCCAGCCGCCGGCAGACTTCGGCGCGAAGCTGATGACGGCATTCCAGAAGTCGATGTCGTTCGCCACCTTCAGCGCCGCGACTGTGCCGGAATCCGCCCGCCAGGCCGTGCGACGCGACCAGTTCACCGCCGCGACTCGTGGCGAACTGGTCGCCGTGGTGCACGAGGTGCTGCCGTTGCAGCGGGCGGTTGCGGCCCACCAGAAGATGGACGCCGGCCAGGTCTTCGGGCGAATCGTCCTCACCCCGTGACCCCCTCTGGTCGATCATGGAGTTGTGGCGGGTGATGAAAGCCGCTGTTCACCAGGTTCCGGGCACCACAACTCCATGATCGACACGGCGACTGGTCGGTCGGAGGCCACAACTTGAGGGATGTAGGGGCCTCACGAGCAGCGGACACCGCTACATCCCTGACGTTGCGCGGATCTTCCGTGGTGCGCGTCGCGCGGCGCACCGCGCGTGACGGCCAGGGCGTGCGGGCAGCGCCTGCCTGCCGCCGTCGCTACGCTCCGGGCATGTTTCGTGCGGCAGGGCCCGACGACTTCACGCAGATCATCCGTCTCTACCGGCAGCTGAACCCGGACGATCCGGTGCTCAACGACGGCTCGGACCGGGTGGTCTACCAGCGGATCCTCGACACACCCGGGCTGAGTCTCTTCGTCCTCGACCTGGACGGTGTCGTCGTCGCCACCACCTACCTCAACGTGATTCCCAACCTCAGCCGGTCGGCGTCGCCGTACGCCGTCATCGAGAACGTGGTCGTCGAGGAGTCACGGCGGGGGACCGGGCTGGGTCGACAGATCATGGCCGGCACGCTGCAGGCCGCCTGGGACGCGGGCTGCTACAAGGCGATGCTGATGACGGGTTCGCGTACTGCCGCGACCCACGCGTTCTACCGCGCCTGCGGGTTCGCGCCCGACGTCAAGACGGCGTACCTGGCGCGGCCCCCGGGTTGGGAAAGGTCTCGCGGAGCGCGGCGTCCAGCGAACGGCCGGTCGTCGGCTCGATGAACAGGTCGGTGAGCAGGAGGTCGGCGACGTGGGTCGGGTCGACCCCCGACTCCTTGCGGCCCAGCGCCTGCAACGCGCCACCGAGACGCAGGGCGGACCGTGCCGCACCCGCCGGCAGCCGACCGACCCGGCGGCGTCGGCCGACCGCCTCGGCGATGCGCGCGAGCATGTCATGCCAGGTGAGGTTCTCGTCGGCGACCGGGATGTCCGCACCGTCGGCCTGTTCCAAGGCGTCGGCGGCGACCTCGGCCACGCTGCGCGCCGAGGCCGCGGCGCTTCCGCCGGTCGGTGCGACCAAAGGTGTACGCGAGCGCGCCCACCGGTCCAGCGGACCGGCCCAGTTGGGCAGCCGGTCGCCGGCCCGACCGAAGACGAAGGGCAGTTCGAGGACGGCGACCGGCAGATCCGGACCGGCGGCGGCGCGTCCCTCCCGGGCCTGCTCGACGCGGCACCTGATGTACGTGTGCCGCTCGGGGAGCCGCCACTGCGGGTGCGACCTGTCGAAGTAGGTGTAGTACGAGCCCATCACCACGCCACGGGTGAGGCCCTCCGCGCGGGCGGCGGTGAACAGGCGTACCACCGGGTCGACGTTGTCCCGGCGGAACTGCGGGTAGATCGGCTTGGGTAACGGTCGCTGCTCGTCGGTCCGGGTGGCGTACACGACGCCGTCGTGACCGGCGAGCAACGACCGCAGGTCGTCGATCGAGGCGGAACCCACGTCGAGCAGGTGGTCGATACCCGGTTGGGAGGTACGCGCCACGGCTGTCGTGGCGTGACCGCGCTCCCGCAGCACCTGCACCACGTGAGCGCCGATCAGACCGCTGCCACCCACCACGAGAATCCGCACGCCCCATCGTCCACTCTGGAGACCCGTGCTTGTCAACCCACGACCACCGCTGCCCGTCGAGCGTCGGTCACTGCTTGTTCTTCGCCACGTTGTAGATGTCCAGGACGTCGTCGTCGAAGTAGGGGCCGTACATGTTGCCGGAGAACGTGTACGACATCACCGAGTTGACGAACCCGAACCGGAGGTCGTTGTCCCACGCGCGGAGGAACGGGCCGCCGCTGGCGCCCCGGGTGAGCGGGCAGTCCTTCAACTTGATCCGCTGGGCCCCGGCGGCCTTGGTGGTGCCCTGGTCGTAGTACTGCGACTCGCCGTCGTACGGCGGCTCTCCCGGGTAACCCAGCAGCAACACCGAAAGCTTCTTGGACTGGTTGACGCTGAGCCCCTGCCCGCCGGTGACGTGCACGAGCCGCTTGCCACCCCGCGGGTGCATGGTGACGAAGGCGAAGTCCCACCAGAGGAAGCCCCAGTCGACCCAACCCTCGACCGAGGTGAACTCCTTGGGGAACCAGAGGCCGTGCACCGCGATGCCGTTGGTGAACTCCGGCGCGTACGCCCAGTTGTCGTACCAGACCGATCCGCCGTCACCGGGGTGTACGCAGTGACCGGCGGTGGAGACCAGATTCGCCTGCGGGTTGTTCACTGTCGCGCCGGAGCAGAAGAAGTCCTCGTTGTTGTGCCGGAAGAAGACCCGACCGACCCCGGGTGAGGCGTTCACCGCCTGGGTTGCCTGGCTCGTGCCCCTGGCGGCGTCGCCCAGACCGGCGGCCGGCGACCGTGGGGCCGCCGGCTCGGCGACGTCGCGCGGCGCACCGACGCGGCCGGGGCGGTCGGCAGCCTCCCCGTCGGGGGCGTCGACCCCGTCCGGCAGGGGAGCGGGTCGTGCCGCTCGCATCCGTTCGGGCGTCCAGTAGGCGTTGCCCACGGCCGCCGCGGTGTCCGCGTCGGTCGACGGCCGTCCGTCGATGGTGGCGCGCCCTTCGGCGACCGTCGCGGATCCGTTCGGCGCGGCGGTGCCGGCCTGGGCCGGGGCCTGCGCGACGGCGACGCTGGCCAGCAGCATGATGCCCACCGAGGCGAATCCGAGTTTCCTGCGCACGTGACCTCCTGGGAATGGCGGTCGGAGACGGTCCGCTCCGACGTCGCACCGCCCACGCTAGGGGTCCGTGTTCGATCCACAGTGGTCGTGTCGTATGCGTTCAGTGACGGGTGCGTGACTGCGAAACGCGCGGTACGGGGGCGCCGCGAGGTGCGACCAGAGCGAGGTGCGGCGACAATGGGCGCTCGGAGGTGATCGAGGATGGGCGATCAGGAGAGCGTTCCCCGACTGGGTTCGGTGGTGCTGGACGGCACCGACGTGCGGGCGTTGGCGGAGTTCTACCGCCACCTGCTCGGCTACGTCTACCGGCCCGGTGACGAGCCGCCGGCGGCCGGCCAGGAAGACGAGCGCGGTCGTGACTGGCTGGTGCTGAGGTCCCCCGACGGCGGCGCCCAGCTCGCGTTCCAGCAGGTGGATCACCTGCCGGAGTCGACCTGGCCGAAGAACGACGTGCCCCAGCAACTGCACCTGGACCTCACCGTGGAGTCCGTCGATGAGCTGCTGGT
This sequence comes from Micromonospora sp. WMMD1155, assembly GCF_029581275.1. NCBI lineage: Bacteria > Bacillati > Actinomycetota > Actinomycetes > Micromonosporales > Micromonosporaceae > Micromonospora > Micromonospora sp. WMMD1155. The sequence continues at coordinate 6,520,552 of NZ_CP120742.1, read as the reverse complement.
GCAGCACGAGCGCGTCCTGCGCCTCGGTGGCCGGCTGCGCTTCGACCGCATCGAGGATCCCGACGAGCCGCTACGCGTGTACGCCGACCCGGCCGGTCACCCGTTCTGCGTTTTCGTGGGGTAGGGGCGGCGAGGACACCCGTTCGCGCCCGGCGGATGGCATAGGTTCGACGTGGTGACACCATCGCCGGGGAACGGGGACGAGGATGCCGGAGCCGCGCGCCTTCTGGCTGGACGAGCAGTTCGACCGCGAGCACGGCAGCGACGGACGCGGCCGGTACGAGGCGGAGGTGCTCCGTCGGATCGGCGAGTTCGACGTCACCTGGGGTGACTTCGCGCCCGTGGCTTTCGCGGCGACGGCCTGGCGGGTGGCCAGCGAGCTGTCGCCCGGCTTCGTCCGCTGGCACCGGCGGATCATCTCGGCGACCTGCGCACGCAGCCCGTGGGACGGCAGCATGGTCTGCGCGGTCACCGTGGCCTCCCGCTGGCCGGCGGAGTTGACCTGGACCAAGCAGTGGCAACGCGACCGTGGTTGGCGGGATTGGCCGCAGCTGTTCGGCCAGTTCACCACCCCCACCGAGCAGGACCAGACGCGCAGCCCGCATGTGCGCGCACTGCTCCAGGTGGAGGCGCCCCTTCCGCTCGACGACCTGCCGCCGACACCCGACGGACCGGGCGACGACGTCCCCGCCTCGGCCCGTCGGGCCGTCGTGGTGCTGGCTCGGGAGCTCAACGACCTCCTGGCGCCGATGATCGGGCAACTCGACACCGGGGTTCCCGCCGACTCCTGACGTCGCGGGTCCGGCCGACCTGCGGGCACCCACCGGAGACGCGAACGCCGGTAGGGTCGTCGACGTGGATCCGCACGACATCGCCGCTCGGCTCGCAGTGCCCGTCGAGCAGGTCGAACGCGTCGAGCAGCTCGCCGGCGATCGGCAGTCGGTTCCGCTGCCGGCCAAGGCCGACGCGCCCGCGCTGCTCGATCGGCTCGGGGTGCAGGCGGACGACGCCGCCGAGATCATGGCAGGTTGGCCCGATCCCGCCTCGCCGCTGTGGACGCCCGAGCTGCGCTGGCTGCTCGACCGGTCGATCGCCCTGGTCCACGCCGACCTCGGCGGGCACGGTTGGTTGGTGCCCGGTCCGGAGCTGCCCCGCGACCGGGGTCCCGCCTGGCGGCACCTCTACGTGTACGCGTACCTCGCCCTGGTCGACGTCGCCCGGAGCTACCACCGCGACCATGACGTCCCGGACGACGTGTCGTGGCGGAGCCTCGCGGACCTCGGCCGCAACCTGACGATCGACCGGCGGATGCGCGGTGAGGGCTGGCCGGTCATGCAGAGCTGGCTGACGCTGCACGTGCGCGGCAGCATCTACGAGCTGGGCCGTCTGCAACACCACCGCGGCGACACGGCCATCGGCCTGCACGTCCCCGACACGGGGCCGTTGACACCGGAGGCGGTCGCGGCGTCGCTGGACGAGGCGCGCGGGTTCTTCGCGCGCCACTTCCCCGACGAGCCCTACACCGCGTTCTCCTGCGGCTCGTGGCTGCTCGACCCGCAGTTGCGGGAATACCTGCCCGAAGAATCGAACATCGTCCGGTTCCAGCAAATGTTCGAGCTGGTTCCCTACGAGGAGAAGGACGGTCCGGACGCCGACGTCGAGGTGCTGCGTTTCGTGTTCCGCACGCTGAGCACCCCGCTGGAGCAGTTGCCCCGCCGCACCGCGCTGCAGCGCGCGATCGTCGACCACCTCAGGGCCGGTCGACACTGGCACTGGCGGCACGGCCGCTTCCCGATCTAGCCAAGCACGTCTTCCCGCGGTAAGGGCCCGGCCTGGTTAATCACCAGGCCGGGCCCCGTGCACACGCGCCCGGTCAGCCGGTGGTCAGGATGAACTTCTCCCAGGCCCCGACCGACGTCCGGTTGGCGATCAGGGATCCGGCCCCGGCGTTCTCGGCGCACACGATCTGGTTGTTGACAGTGGCCCGCAGGCTCACCGTCCCATCCGAGTTGGTGATGAGCTGGAACCTCTCCCACGATCCGATCGCCGCGGCGTTGGCGACCAACGCTCCGGCGCCCGAGTTCGTGGCCGAGACGTAGAGCCCGTTGGCGCGCGACCGCAGCGCGATGGTGCCGTTGCCGGCGTCCACCCGGTCGAACTGCTCGGTCGTGCCGACACTGGCCTTGTTGGCGATCAGCGCGGTGGAGCCGACCGCCGACACGTACTGGTTGTTGACCTGCGCCCGTAGCGTGCTCACCGGTGTGGTGTTGGCGGTGCCGGTGGCGAAGGTGAACGCGTCGACGTCGAACAGGTAGCCGGAGCCACCCTTGAACACCAGGTACAGCGTGGTCGACGCGCTCGGCGGGTTGCTGATCGTGCCGGACGCCTCGACGAACGTCTCCCAGTCGCCGGTCACCGGCACCGTGACGGTGCCCAGCAGGGTGCCGGTCGCCGACCCGGCCCGGACCTCGATGGTGCCGCCGGCGCCGGCCGACGAGGCCCGCACGGTGATGCGGTTGGCGTTGGCCAGGTTGTACGGCGTGTAGGAGATCCAGTCGTTGTTCTCGATGAAGCCGGCGGTGCGGCCACCCTCGGCGTTGGTGTGGTCGGTGGCCTGCACGCCGGAGGTGGCGCCGAAGTGCTCACCCTGGCGATGCTTCGGTTGCAGCGTCCTGATGGTGTGCGTGGTCAGTCCACCGTTGTCGGTGTACGCGGCGTCGAAGACCCCGTAGATGTTCGCCGCCGAGTCGTGCTCGCCGTCGGTCGGCACGGTGATCGTGCCGCTGCACCCGGTCTTCGAGGTGATCTGGTGTGCGTGACTGTCGTGACCGAGCGCGTAGGTCAGGCTCACCCTGGAACAGTCGATCGTGCCGTCCTGCGGGTCGCTCACGTTGATCTGGTACGACACGGTGTCACCGAAGCTGAACAGCTGCCCGTCAGCGGGCGTGGTGAGCGTCACCGTCGGGGCGGTGTTCCCTACGGTGATCACCAGGCTCGCCGTGCCGGTCAGCCCGGCCGGGTCGGTGACCCGCAACGTGGGGGAGTAGGTGCCGTTCGTGGTGTACGTCTTGGTCGGGTTCGCCGCCGTGGACGTCGTGCCGTCGCCGAACGTCCACAGGTAGCTCAGCGCGCCACCCTCCGGGTCCGAGCTGCCCGCCGACGAGAAGTTGACGGTCAGCGGGTTGGCCCCCGAGGTCGGGTTCGCCGAGGCGACAGCGATCGGGTTGCGGTTGCCGCCGCCGATGTACTCGATCCGGAACAACGCCTGGTTGTTCGAGCCGGTGCCGTAGTCCAGCACGTACAACGCGCCGTCCGGGCCGAACGCCATGTCCATGACCTGGGTGCCGGACCACGGGAAGTTGGAGATCTCCCCGCGCGAGCCGTCGGCGTTGATCGCGATCGGCTTGATCCAACGCCGGCCGTACTCGCCGGCGAAGAAGAGGCCGTTCAGTGACGACGGGAACTTGATGCTCGAGTTGAGCGCGGCATCGTACCGGTACACCGGCCCGGCCATCGGCGACTCGGAACCGCTGCCGAACTCCGACGGTGACCCGGAGTCACCGGCGTACTTGATCCAGGCCGGCTTGGCCGCGGGCAGCGTGGTCAGCCCGGTGTTGCGGAACGAGTTGTTCGTCGGACCGCCGGAGCAGTTGTACTTCGACTGCGACGGCCCGGACGGAAAGGTGTATTCGTTGTATGTTTCGGTGCTCGTGTTCGTGCCGGTGCAGTACGGCCAGCCGAAGTTGCCCGGCGCCGTGATGCGGTTGAACTCGACCTGGCCGGACGGGCCACGGCTGGAGTTGGTGCTTCCGGCGTCCGGGCCGTAGTCGCCGATGTAGACCACACCGGTCGGCTTGTCGACGCTCATCCGGAACGGGTTGCGCAGACCCATCGCGTAGATCTCCGGCCGGGTGTTGGCCGTTCCGGGGGCGAACAGGTTGCCCGCCGGAATGGTGTACGTGCCGTCGGCCTGCGGCTTGATCCGCAGCAGCTTGCCCCGCAGGTCGTTGGTGTTGGCCGAGGTGCGCTGGGCGTCGAACTGCGGGTTGCGGTTGGTGCGCTCGTCGATCGGCGCGTAGCCGGAGGACTCGAACGGGTTGGTGTCGTCGCCGGTGGTCAGGTACAGGTTGCCGGCGGCGTCGAAGTCGATGTCACCGCCGACGTGGCAGCACTGGCCACGGTCGTTGGCGACCTGGAGCACGATCTTCTCGCTGCTCAGGTTGAGCGTGTCGTCGGAGTTGAGGGTGAACCGGGACAGCCGTAGGTGACCCTTCCACCGATCCCAGTCCGACTGCGAGCCGGTGGTCGGGGCGTCCCCGGACGGGGTGCTCAACGCGGGCGAGTAGTACAGGTAGATCCACCGGTTGGTGGCGAAGCCGGGGTCGACGGCGACGCCCTGCAACCCCTCCTCGTCGTGTGTGTAGACCGACAGGGTGCCGGAGGTCTTGGTGTTGCCGGCCACGTCGGTGACCCGCAGGACGCCGTTGCGGGCGGTGTGCAGGACCGAGCGGTTGGGCAGCACGGCCAGGGACATCGCCTCACCCAGCTCGGCCGAGCCGTTGGCGAGCCTGACCTGTTGATAGTCGCTGGCGGGAATCACCACGGCCTGGGCGGCGGTGGGAGCTGCGGCCAGGGCCAGGGCCACGCTCGCGACGGTGGTGACCGCCGCGACCATGGCCCGGGACCAGCGCCGGGGGTACGAGAGCATGATCGTCCTTTCTCGACGACCGGTGGTGCGGGCGCGCGGGGGCACGCCCGCACCAGGTGGTGGTGGTGAAGACCGGGCGGGGACGCGGGTCAGTTCGTGACGAGGTCGAATTTCTCCCACTGACCGATGGAGGTCCGGTTGGCGATCAGCGGGGAGGAGCCCCCGTTCTCGGCGGCGACGTACCGGCTGTTCACCGTGGCCCGCAGGCTCACCGTGCCGTCGGAGTTGCGCACGAGCTGGAACGTCTCCCAGGCGCCGGCGGAGGCGCGGTTGGCGATCAGCGCGGCGGCACCGGCGTTCTCGGCCGCGACGTACTGCCCGTTGCTCTTGGCGCGCAGCGCCACGTTGCCGTTGGCGAGGTTGACCACGTCGAACCGCTCGCTGGTGCCCGCGGAGGTCTTGTTGGCGATCAGCGCGGTGGTGGAGTTCGGCGCGCTGACGAACTGGTTGTTGGCCCGGGCCTTCAGGGTGGAGCCGCTGGTGGTGGGCGGCGGGGTGGTGGGCGGCGGGGTGGTCGTGCGCGGCGAGCAGTCGGCGGTCACCGAACCCGCGGCGACCTGGAGGCCGCCGAGCAGCATCCGGGTGAAGTTCGGGTCGGTGTACGACGCCTCGGTGTGGCCCAGACCCGTGTACCAGGCCCGACCGCCGCCGTACGCCTTGCACCAGGTGATCGGGTGGTCACCGCTCATGTTGCCGCCGCTGTACGACGACTCGTCCAGGTTGGCCAGGACCCGCGCGCTCGACCGGGGGTTGGTGCGGTAGTTGTACCACTCGTCGGAGCGCACCCACGTCGCCGGGAGGTGGGCGGTCGACGGATTGGTGTTGTCCTCGATCCGCACGGTCGCGTTCTGGATCGCCGGGTGCGAGTCGAAGTACGCGCCGACCAGTTGGCCGTACCACGGCCAGTTGTACTCGGTGTCGGCGGCGGCGTGCACACCGACGTATCCGCCGCCGGCGGCGATGTACGACTCGAAGGCCGTCTGCTGGCTGGAGTTGAGGACGTCACCGGTCGTCGACAGGAAGACCACCGCCTGGTACTGGGCCAGGTTCGAGGTGGTGAACTGGTTGGCGTCCTCGGTGGCGGTCACGGTGAAGCCGTTGGCCGAGCCGAGCTGCTGGATCGCGGCGATGCCGTTCGGGATGGACGAGTGGCGGAAGCCCGCGGTCTTGCTGAACACCAGGACCTTGGTCAGTGGTGCCGCCGAGGCCGGTGTGGTGAGGGTTGCCAAGCTGGCCAGCATCACGGCCAAGCCGGTGACGAGTGCCAACAGGCGGGAACGGGAACGCATGGGGGTGCTCCTCTGCTGAGCGTCGACCCTGGCGCGCACGTCACGTGGGCGTGCGAGCTCGCCGAGGTCGCGATGGCGGTGGTACGGAGCCGGGCCGCCGATGCTCGGCTGAGATGCTGCGGGGTGGTGCCGTGCCGGTGGAATCGTCCCGCAGGGGGTGTGCGCGACGCTGCGCCGTGCGGGTTGCCGTGCCGGTGCTCCCCGCCCGCCGAGGGGGGAGCATCGCGTCGCTACCGACAGTGCCAGGAGACGGCTGGCGCACCGGCGTCGACCGATCGCGATCGCACCGCCGAAGAGCCCGCCGACCATAGTGGACGGTCAGAGCCCATCGACTTCTATCGCTGACGCAGTAAACCTCCGATGTCTGCGCCCCGTCAAGCCCACGCCCGTCGGCGTCGACCGCCCGAGGTGGGTATTGCGACGCCGCGCCCCGATCACGACGGTCCGGCGCGCGGCAACGGCCGGCCGTTCGGCAGGACGAGTCGGTGACGTCGGAAGTGGCCCGGGTGCGTGGCCGTGTTCGATTCCGTCGCCGACGAGTGTCCCGGCGGCCCGCAGGTGTATCGGTGGGAGTCTTTGGAGCTGAATCGTTTGTGGCATCACGGCCACGTGTCGGTGACGCCAGGCAGTGGTCTCTCGGCGGGGCGCCGGCCGTACCTCGGTTGGTCCTGAAGAGGGCTGGCCCCGCTGGCGGCCGAATCGTTTACGACATCAGCTCCATAGCGGCGGTCGGTGGTATGCCCTCCCGGCCCGGTCATCCCTGGCCGGACGGTGCGGAACTGTCCGCGCCTCTGGTGGCCATGATGATGAGGTCGGCGATCGTCTCCGGGTGGGTGACCATGGCGAGGTGGGAGGAACGCCGCCTCGCCGAGCTGTGCGTACCCGTCGTGGTGGACGAGACCGGCGTTCGCCGGGGGCGTCGGATACTTCGCCGCGAGGGCGGCGTAGTCCTCGCCGGCGTCCGGGGCGCGGGCGGCGACGTACACCAGGGCGGTGACGTTCGGGTGGTTGCCGGCCTCGCTGATGACCGTGCCGGCCCAGGAGTGGCCCACCAGCACCGTCGGCCCGTCCTGGCGGTCGAGGGCGCGGTTGGTGGCGGCGACGTCGTCGGCCAGGGTTGTCAGCGGGTTCTGCACGGCGGTGACGCTCAGGCCGGCTCGGTCGGTGGGCCGAACGCGGAGGTTCAGCCGGTCACCGTGCCGGCTCCGGTGCGACGGCCCGCCAGTCCAGGTGGTGCCGGTAGAGGTGTCGCACGACGATCCAGCTGACCGAGAACGGGATGGCCCCCATCGCCACGACTCCCAGGACGTCGGACCCGACCACGTCGAAGACCGCCCCCACGTCGCCGAACAGCTGCGCGACAGTCTGGAAGGCGACGTGGAAGCCGATGCCCGCCCAGATGTCGCCGGTCGCGGCCCGGAAGGCGCCCAGCAGGAGCGCGAAGACGAAGAAGAGTGCGAGCCGGTCGACGGACCGGGCGGCCCCGACGAGAAACCCGAACAGTGTGAACAGCACGGCCTGCCCCACGGCGGCCTGCCAGGCCGGCAACCGGGTGGCGAGGTTGCGCTGCAGGTAGCCCCGGAAGATCAGCTCCTCCGGCAGCGCCTCCTTGAGGAAGACGAGCACCACCAGCAACACCGCCACGCGCGACACGTCCCCGACGGACGTCCGCGCGCTGATCTCGACCCAACCGAAGCCCAGGCAGAGCACGAGCCCCACCCCGGCGGGGACCAGCCAGCAGGCCATGCCGAGCAGCAGACGCCGCCAGCCCTCGCGGAGCGACGGCAATCCGATGCCGGCCCACGGACGTCGGTCCAGGAGGCGACGGGCGACAACCACCAGGGGTACGACGAGCGCCGTGGTGAGGATCGCCCCGACGGCGTGGGTGGGTCGGTCGTAGTCGCGGTCGAGCAGGGCCTTCAGGAACAGCCACACCGCCACGGCGCCGGCGGACACGACGAGGATCCGCCAGGGCAGGGCGAGACGAGGTCCGGCGCTCACCACGCGCAGCGTAGCCGGCGGCGTCAACGGTGGGCCGTCAGCGGCCGAGGACGAGGTAGGCGAGGCCGAGCACCCCCCGGTAACCACCGACGTACTGGCGCAACCGGTCGTCGAGTTCCGCGCGGACGTCGGCCGCCCGGGGATCCTCCGGGTACCTCAGCAGCCACTCCTGCCGCCCGGCCAGCCAGGTGGACTCGAAGTCGTCCCACTCACGCTGGTCGGCGGTGCTCAGGTGCAGCACCCGCCAGCCGCGTTCCCGGGCGGCCTCGACGAGGTCGGGCAGGTCCGTGACCTCGGGTCCGAAGATCTGCTCTGTGTCAGGGGTCGGGGGCCGTTCCCAGTAGGCGTCGCCGAACAGTAGCCGGCCTCCCGGTTCGACCACGGTGGCGAGTGCGTCCAGCGCGGTGCCGGTGCCACCGAAGGCATGTGCCGACCCGATGCACAGGACCCGGTCGGCGGGCTCCTGCCAGGCGGCCGCCTCGCCCTTCACGAAGGCGACGTGCCGGTCGAGGGAACGGTCGGCCGCCGACCTGCGCCCGCGGGCGAGCGCGGAGTCATCGGTGTCGACGCCGACGCCCCGGGTGGCGAGCGCGCCGGACACGCCACCGGCGGCGACCGCCCGCAGCAGCAGCTCACCCCAGCCACAGCCCAGGTCGAGCACCCGCGCGCCGGGGCGTACGTCGAGTCGCCGCAGCAGCAGCGCGGCGTGCTCCTCGGACAGGGGTGTGTTCCAGCGCATCCGTGCGTAGCGGCTGTCGGCGAGGTGGTCGGTTGCCTGCATGCGCCGAGGGTGCCAAGTCGTCAGCCGCGGCGCATCTCGGTTTCGGTGCCCGGTCGTACGGCAGGATCGGTCTCGTGGGGGCGCAGCAGGCGGGGCCGTTTCGGCGGCCGACACCGCAGGAGGTGGCGGCGGCCGCCGGTCGGGGCCTGCCGGACGTGATCGGGCCCGGCCTGCGGGTGCTGTTCTGCGGCTTCAACCCGGGCCTCTACTCCGCCGCCGTGGGGCTGCCCTTCGCCCGCAAGGGCAGCCGGTTCTGGCCGGCCCTGCACGGTGCCGGCTTCACGGACCGGCAACTGCACCCGTGGGAGCACGACGAGTTGCTGCGCCACGGCCTGGGCATCACCAGCCTGAGCAACCGGGCCACCGCCCGCGCCGACGAGCTGACGTCGGCGGAGCTGGTGGCCGGGGTGACCGGGTTGGCGGTGAAGGCCGAGCGGTACCGGCCGCGCTGGGTGGCCGTCCTCGGGGTGACCGCGTACCGGATCGCCTTCGCCCGGCCCCGGGCCGGCCTGGGGCCGCAGTCGCAGCGGCTGGGCCGCGCCCGGGTGTGGGTGCTGCCGAACCCGAGCGGCCTGAACGCGCACTTCCCGTTGCCGGCCTTGACGGCCGAGTTCGCCAAGCTGCGCCAGGAGACCTAGGGGCGCTCGGCGGCGACCAGATCCTGGTAGTACGGCTGCATCGCCGGGTGGTAGTCGTCGAAGTCGGGGCGGGGTGAGCCGTCGTGGGAGGCGACGAGCATGTCCAGGTAGTACTCCCAGCCGGCGCCCGTCTCGGCGATGCCCTCCACGGTCGCGAGGTGCTGCACGAACCGCAGCTCGGTGTTGCCGTCGACCTCGGTCAGCGTCAGCTCCAGCAGCCAGGTGCCGTAGCTGTCGATCATCGACACGGCGAGATGCCGCTGCGGTTCGCAGGCGTCGATCCGGACGTCGCACCAGGGCTGCTGCTCCTCGTACGCCATCTGGACCCGGATGGTCCGTCCGGGCCCCGCGTCGCCCTCCCAGGGGCCGAACCAGCGGGCGGTGCGCTCCGACTCGGTCAGGCTGGCCCAGACGTCCGCCGCCGGGGCGCGGAACGTGCGGGTGAGGACGAGGTCGTGACCGGTGGCGGTGCGGAACAGGCGTCCGGCGGGTGTGCGGGTCATGCCGTGTGCTCCCTTCGGTGTCCCGCCGGGCCGCGGCTGCGGCGCTCTCGGCGGGTGCGGTAGACCTCGGTCTCCAACGCGTCGAGGTGCCGTTCCCACCGGTCGGTGCCGGCGAGCCCGGCGAGCCAGCCGACCAGCGGCGCGAGCGGGCCCGGGTCCAGGCGGTAGATCCGTTGTCGGCCGACCGTCTCGTCGCGGACCAGCCCGCTCTCGCGCAGCACGCGGAGGTGGCGGCTGATGGCGGGGCGGCTGATCGTGAACCGCTGGGCGATGTCGCCGGCCGACAGGGGTTCGTCGCGCAGCATGGTCAGGATGTGCCGCCGCACCGGGTCCGCGATCGCGACAGCCACCTCGTTCACCGGTGAAGCGTAACCCATGAGTTACGGGTTTGGGATACCGATGCGTCGATGGTGGGCACATGATCACTTGACCTGGCACTCTGTACGGCATGGCCGCCTCCCTCCGCTCCCGGATGACCGACTGGACCTTCGTCGTACCCGTGCTCGCCGTTCTCGTGTTGATCGCCACGTGGGGGCGGAACCTGCCGGGGCCGGTCATCGTGGTGGTCGCGCTGCTACTCGGCGGCGCGGTGCTCGCGGCCGTGCACCACGCGGAGGTGGTCGCCCACCGGGTGGGGGAGCCGTACGGGTCACTGGTGCTCGCCGTCGCGGTCACCGTGATCGAGGTCGCCCTCATCGTCACGCTGATGATCAGCGGGCCGGAGAAGACCCAGTCGCTCGCCCGGGACACCGTCTTCGCCGCCGTCATGATCACCTGTAACGGGATACTCGGCCTGTCCCTGCTGCTCGGCGCCCTGCGTCGCCGGGTCGCGGTGTTCAACCCCGAGGGCACCGGTGGGGCCCTCGCGACCGTGATCACCCTGGCCGCCCTGAGCCTCGTCCTCCCGACCTTCACCACGGCCCGTCCGGGCCCGGAGTTCAGCCCCGCCCAGCTCGCCTTCGCCGCCGTCGCGTCGCTGGCGCTGTACGGGTTGTTCGTGCTCGTGCAGACCGGGCGGCACCGCGACTACTTCCTCCCGGTCGACAGCCGGGGTCAGGTCATCGACGCCGAGGAGCACGCCAAGCCGCCGAGCAACCGCGCGGCGCTGGTCAGCCTCGTGCTGTTGCTGGTGGCACTGGTCGCCGTGGTCGGCGACGCCAAGACCGTCTCACCGACCATCGAGGCCGGCGTCGCGGCGGCGAACCTGCCGCACGCGTTCGTCGGTGTGATCATCGCCCTGCTGGTGCTACTGCCGGAAACCCTGGCCGCCGCCCGCGCCGCCCGCCGCGACCGCGTGCAGATCAGCCTGAACCTGGCCCTCGGCTCGGCGATGGCCAGCATCGGCCTGACCATTCCCGTCATCGCGATCGCCTCGATCTGGCTGGAGGGCCCGCTGCTGCTCGGCCTCGGTGGCACCCAGCTCGTCCTGCTCGCGCTGACCGCGGTGACCGCCGTACTGACCGTCGTGCCCGGCCGGGCCAACGTGCTGCAGGGCGGTGTGCACCTGGTGCTGTTGGCCGCCTTCGTCTTCCTGGCCGCCAGCCCGTAACGTGCGCCGCCGCCCGCCGCCCGCCGCCCGCCGCCCGCCGCCCGCCGCCCGCCGCCCGCCGGGTCAGGCGGTGGGCGGCGGGTCGCCGAGGCGCTCCGCGCGGGCGTTCAGGTAACGCTGCTGGGCCAGGTTCGTCGACCGGGCAGCCGCCATCCGGTACGCCTCCCGCGCCGCGACCCGCTCACCGACCATCTCCCACAGGTGGGCACGAGCGGCCGGCAGTCGAGGGTCGTCGGCCAACCGCGCGTCGTCGGCCAGGTCGGCGAGCAACGCCAAACCCTGCGCCGGGCCACGGCTCATCGCCACCGCCACCGCGTGGTTGAGCGCCACCACCGGGTTGTCCGAGATGCCCAGCAGCACCTCGTACAGGGCGGTGATCTGCGCCCAGTCGGTATCCTGCGCCTCCGGGGCCTCGTCGTGCACGGCGGCGATGGCGGCCTGCACCTGGTACGCCCCGACCACCCCGTGCGGCAGCGCCCTGGTGATCAGCTCGGTCCCCTCGGCGATCTGGTCGGCCCGCCACCGGGAACGGTCCTGCTCGGCCATCGGCACCAACTCGCCGTGCGGGCCGATCCGCGCCGGAGCGCGGGCATCGGTGAGCAGCATCAACGCCAGTAGCCCGGTGACCTCGGGATCATCCGGTAGCAGGCGGTGCACCAGGCGGGTCAGCCGGATCGCCTCGGCGGTCAGGTCGGCGCGCAGCAACCCCGGGCCGGTGGTGCGCGCGTACCCCTCGGTGAAGATCAGGTAGAGCACGTGCAGCACGGCGGCGAGCCGGTCGGCGCGTTCGGCCCCGGTGGGTAGGGCGAACCGCAGCCCGCTGTCGCGAATCCGTTGCTTGCCCCGGCTGATCCGCCGGGTCATCGTCGCCTCCGGCACCAGGAACGCGCGGGCCACCTCGGCGGTGGTCAACCCGCCCACCGCGCGCAGCGTGAGCGCGATCTGCGACGCCGGCGACAGCGCCGGATGGCAGCACAGGAAGAGCAGGATGAGCGTGTCGTCCTCGTCCGCCGGCGGTCGATCAGCCGCCGGAGCGCGCCACTGCTCCGGGAGCACCCACCGCGCCACCGTGTCCTCGCGGCGCATCCGGGCCTGTTCCCGGCGCAGCAGGTCGGTCAACCGGCGGGACGCGACGGTGATCAGCCAGCCGCGGGGGTTCTCCGGTACGCCGTCGCGCGGCCAACCGTCGGCCGCGGCGATCAGCGCCTCCTGCACCGCGTCCTCGGCGGTGTCGAAGTGCCCGTAACGGCGGACCAGCGCGCCGAGGACCTGCGGCGCGAGGTCGCGCAGCAGGTCCTCGACCCGTGTCTCCGGCACCCGTCAGCCGCCCAGGTCCTCGATGCCGTCCAGCACCGGCCGCACGTCCACGTAACCGCCCGGGGCGTCCGGGTCGACCAGGCCGGCGGCGATCTCGGTGGCCCGGTCGAAGCTGGCGCACTCTACGATCGTGTAACCCGCCAGGACCTCCTGCGTCTCCGGGTACGGGCCGTCGGTGACCACCGGCGCGCCCTCGCGGACCTGCACCCGGCGGGCGTGCACCGGCTCGCTCAAACCCTGGGCGTCGACCAGTTCCCCGGACTCGGCCAGCGCCTGGTGGAAGGTCTCCATGTGCTTGTGCATCGCCGCGATCTGCTCGGCCGACATGGCGGGCCGGTCGGTCGCCCGCCCGGACAGCACGTCGTAGTCCTGCTGTGAGCCGTAGAGCAGAATCATGTACTTCACGGCGTGTCTCCCTCCGTCCGTGGGCGCCCCGACGACGCCTCCACCGGAAACGTCGAACCCACGCCCCGTCCCCGGACATCCATCCCCACCTGATCTGTTGATCACGAGTTTGGCGCGGCGACACGCTGAGCGGAGTCACGCCAACCGTGAGATCACCCGAGGGATTGGGTGGTGCGTGGGGCTTACGGTGCCGGTATGGCAGTGGTGTGGGTTGTGGGTGGGGTCTTCGTGGTGGTGGCCGGTGCCGCCTGGGCGGTTGTGGTTCGGCGGGGGCGGGTGGATCTGGGGGACGACCCGGCGGCTGGTCGGGAGGCTCGGAGTCGGCAGCACCGGTACGAGGCCGAGCGGCACGGCGACCAGGGTGACACCTGGCAGCGCGGCCGGGAGTCGGGCGGCTGAGCGGACCTACTGCCCGTACGAGAGGCGCAGCCGGTCATTCACCAGATAGTTGAGGCGGTGGCGCAGGTGCCCGACGGTGCTCTCGCTCGGCAGGTCACCGTCGGTGGTGAGCGTCCAGCGCAGGATGCAGTCCCCGCCGGGCAACCCCGGGCTGAGGTCGAACCGGATCAGGTCCAGCGGTCGGTGCGGCCACAGCGACGACCACACCAGCAGCACGGGCGCGTAACCGGCCACCACCCGAGGCGGTGCCTCGTCGTCGAACAACTCCAGCCAGGGTCTGCCGGCCTCGTAGGGGTCGCGCAGCGACCGCCACCGGATGTGCGCCGGCGCGGGCTGACGCCGCGCGCGGCTGCCCAACTCGTGTGCCACGGCCGGCCCTCTCTCCTGGGCGGCGACACCCGCCTGACGGCATTGTGACGGCCCGCCACCGTGGCCCCTGAGCCGACCCGTGCCCCTGCCGAGAGCGACGCCCGAACCGGTCGGGGTGAACCGTCCGCCGTCACCCCGCGTGAAACGGGTGACGAGCGTGGTGGTCGTACCGTCGGGGTACTACCAGCGCGGGCACGATGTCTGGGGAGGCACGGTGGGCGTACGGTTCGGACGCGGCGCGAAGGGTCCGCTCGCAGGGCTGCTGGTCGCCGCCCTGGTGTCGCTGGCCTGCGCGGGCGGCGGGTTGGCCGAGCCGGAGGGGGAGCGTCCGGCTCCGGAGCAGTCGCAGGCGTCACCCGGGCCGGGCACCACCCGGGCCGACAGCACCACGAGCGTGGCCGAGTTCGAGCAGGACGTCGCCGACGCCCAGGCGATCGCCGAGCGCTACTGGGCGGCCCAGTTCAAGGCGTCCGGGCAACGGTTCCAACCGGTCCGGCGGATCACCCCCTACCAGCGGGAGGGCGAGGTGTCCTGCGGTGGTGAGCCGCTGCCCCGCAACAACGCGGTCTACTGCTCGCGGGGCGACTTCATCGCGTACGACGTCCGCTGGTCGGTGGCGGCGTTCCGCCAGGTCGGTGACGCGTTCGTGTTCTACCTGCTCGGGCACGAGTACGCGCACGCCATCCAGGTCCGGCTCGGCATCAACTACAGCTTCACCATCCAGCAGGAGTTGCAGGCCGACTGCATGGCCGGGGCGTACCTCGGTGACTCGGTGCGCTCCGGTGCCCTGACCCTGGCCGACGGCGACCTGGACGAGTTCCGGGAAGGGTTGGCGGCGGTCGGTGACGACCCCGACCAGCCGTGGTTCGCCGAGGGTTCGCACGGCACCGCCGAGCAGCGCACCGAATCGTTCTTCCGCGGCTACGAGCGGTCGCTGGAGGCCTGCGACCTGGGCTGAGCGGGTTGCCCGGATCACGTCGGTGGCCATCGTGGCCGTGTGCGGTGGCCGGCCCTGGCAGGATCGCCGGTGTCGGCCGCGACCCTGGAGGACCCGCTGAACAGCCATCACCCCGCCGCCGTGCTCTTCGACATGGACGGCACGTTGGTCGACAGCGAGAAGCTGTGGGACGTCGCGTTGCAGGAACTCGCCCGGGAGTACGGGGGTGACCTCTCCGTCGAAGCCCGCCACGCGATCATCGGCACCGCGATGGCCGAGTCGATGCGGATCTTGCACGACGACCTGGGGCAGCCCGAACGGGACCCGGAGATCAGCGCGGCGTGGATCAACGCCCGGATCCTGGAGCTGTTCCGCACCGGGCTGCCGTGGCGGCCGGGCGCGTTCGAGTTGCTGCGTGGGGTCCGCGCGGCGGGGATCCCCACCGCGCTGGTCACCTCCAGTCCCCGGGCGCTCGTCGAGATCGCCCTGGACACCCTGGGCCGGGACAACTTCGACACGGTGGTCGCCGGTGACGAGGTGGTCGCGGCCAAGCCGCACCCCGAGCCGTACCTGACCGCCGCCCGGCGACTGGGTGTGCCGATCGAGCGGTGTGTGGCGATCGAGGACTCACCGACCGGGGTGGCCAGCGCGCTCGCCTCGGGCGCGGCGGTGCTGGCCGTACCGGCGGAGGTGGCGCTCGCCGGCACAGTCGGCGTACACCAGGTGGGAAGCCTGACCGACGTGGACCTGGACCTGCTCGCGGCGCTGCTGGCCGACCGGGCCGCAGCCTGACGGACGCGAACGGGGGCCCCGCGGTGCGGGACCCCCGTTCGTTGGCGGAGCGTCAGTCGTGGGCGATGGCGCCCAGGACGTTGATCCGGGCCGCCCGGATGGCCGGGAGCACCGCGGCCACCACGCCGATGATCGCGGCGAGGCCGAGGAAGACACCCATCTGCCCCCAGGGCAGGATCAGATCGGTGATGCCCTCGTCCTTGAGTGCCTCGACCACCGAGGCCCCGAGGCCGGTGCCGACCGCCACGCCCAGCAACGCACCGAACACCGAGATCACCACCGCCTCCACGGTGATCATGGCCATGGTCTGGGACCGCCGGAGGCCGATGGCGCGCAGCAGCCCCAACTCGCGGGTCCGCTCCAGGATCGACAGCGCCAGGGTGTTGATGATGCCCAGCACGGCGATGACGATGGCCAGCGCCAACAGGATCTGGATCATCGTGAGCAGCCCGTCGAGCTGACCGGTCTGCTGCTTGATGAACGCGTCCCGGTCGGCCACCGACACCTCGGGGCTGTCCGCGAGCAGCGTCTCCACCTGCGGCAGCACGTCGTTCACCTGCGCACCCGGGGCCAACTGGATGAACCCCTGGAAGGGCTGTGGGATCGCGAAGTCCTTCGCCGCCGTCACCGGCAGCATCACCGGGTTCAACAGCTGCCCGGACTCGTAGATGCCGCTGATCGTGTACGTCCGCTTCTCGCCCCGGGTCAACTGCACATCCACCGTCGAGCCCACCGACCAGCCACGCGAGTCGGCGGTGTCCGAACCGGCCAGCATCTGGGTCGGCCCGAGTCGGTCGATGTCACCGGCGACCGGCTTGGCACTGAAGATCTGCCGCAGCGACGCGATGTCGCTGCTCGCCCCGACCCAGGTGCGCTCGCCGTCGATCTGGGCCATGTCGCCGTACTCGCCGTCGACCATCCGCACGCCGGGCAGGGTCTTGGCCTGGTCCAGTACCGCCGGGTCGAAGCTCGGCGGGCGCGGCCCGCCCTGCGCCCCGGCGATCACCAGCTCGGCTTTGACGTTGTCCTGAGCCAGGGCGCTGATGCTGCCCTTGGCCGAGTCGAGGATCACCGTGACGCCGGTGACCAACGCGATGCCGACCATCAGCGCCGCCGCGGTGATCGCGGTCCGGCGCGGGTTGCGGCCCGAGTTGAGCCGGCCCAGCTTGCCCGGCAGCGACCAGGAGAAGATCGCGCCGAGCAGGCTCACCACCGGCTTGCTGATCAGCGGGGTCAGCAGCGCCACGCCGATGAACGCGAACAGCACCCCACCGAGGATGGTGGGCAGGGTCTGACCACCGGCGTTGCCGCTGAGCCCGAGGAACAGCAGCACCGCGCCGACGGCCGTGACCACCGACCCGGCCACGGTGACCTTCGTCAACGGCCGGTCCGGGGTGGCCACGTCCTGCATCGCCGCGATCGGCGGGATCCGCGACGCCCGCAGCGCCGGCAACAACGCCGCCACCACGGTGATGACCAGCCCGACGGCGAACGACCCGATCACCGCCGCCGCCGGCACGCCGATCCCGGCGAGGGTGAGCCCACCGGCCAGATTGCCGAACAGGTACGCCAGCAGCGCGCCCACGCCGATGCCGGCGGCCAGGCCGAGCACCGAAGCGATCAACCCGACCGCGATGGCCTCCAGCACCACCGAGGAGATGATCTGCCGGCCGCTGGCCCCGATGGCGCGCATCAGCGCCAACTCGCGGGTGCGCTGGGCCACGATGATCGAGAAGGTGTTGAGGATCAGGAAGGTGCCCACCAGCAGGGCCACCGCGGCGAAACCGAGCAGGATCTTGTTGAAGAACGACAGACCCTCCTTCAGGCTGGCCGAGGCGTCCGCGGCGACCTGCTCGCCCGTCTTCACCTCGAAGTCCGCGCCGAGGGTGCGGGCCACGTCGTCGCGCAGCCTCTCGTCGGAGACCCCGTCGGCGGCGGTCACGGTGATGCTGCTGAACACGTCCGGCTCGCCCAGCATCAGCCGCTGCGCCACCGGCGTGGTGAAGAAGACCTCGTTGACCCCGCCGATCGAGTCCCGGTCACCGCTGTAACCGAACACCCCGACCAGGGTGAAGTCCCGCTTCTTCGACTCGAACGCGGTGAGCACGCCGACCTTCTGGCCGACCTGCAGCTTCGCCGCGGTGGCCAGGCCCTTGTTGACGACGATCTCGTCCTCGGCCTGCGGCGCGCGTCCCTCCCGCAGTCGCAGCAGGTCGCTCTCCCCGGTCCAGTTCTCGCCCAACTGCGGCGGACCGAACGAGGTGACCACCTTGCCGTTGCTGCCGATCACCCGGGCGCCGTCGGCGTTGACGACGCCCGTCGCCGAGGCGACCCCGGGAACCTGCTTGACCCGGTCCACCACGGAGGCGGCCAGCGGAGCGGCGGTCTGCTCGCCCTCCAACTCGCTCAGCTCGACCTTCGGCTTCGCGGCGACGTTCACGTCGATCTCGGAGAAGCCGTCGGCGAAGACCGAGTCGAAGGAGCGGCCCAACGTGTCGGTGAGGACGAAGGCGCCGGAGACGAACATCACCCCGAGCACCACCGCCAACCCGGACAGGATCAGCCGGACCTTGCGGGCCAGCAGACTCTTCAGCGTCGCGCGGAACATCAGTTGCCCACCTCGGCCGGAGCGTCCAGCTTCTTCATGGTGTCCAGCACCGTCTCGGCGGTCGGCTCGATCAGCTCCGAGACGATCTCACCGTCGGCGAGGAAGACCACCCGGTCGGCGTACGCGGCGGCGGTCGGGTCGTGGGTGACCATCACGATGGTCTGACCGTGCTCACGGACCGAGTTGCGCAGGAAGTTGAGCACCTCCGCGCCGGAGCGCGAGTCCAGGTTGCCGGTCGGCTCGTCCGCGAAGATCACCTCGGGGCGGGAGACCAGCGCCCGCGCGCACGCCACCCGCTGCTGCTGGCCGCCGGAGAGCTGCGCCGGCCGGTGGTCCAACCGGTCCCGCAGGCCGACCGTCTCGATCACCGTGTCGTACCAGGCCGGGTCCGGCTTACGCCCGGCGATCGACAGCGGCAGCAGGATGTTCTCCTTGGCGGTCAGGGTGGGCAGCAGGTTGAACTGCTGGAAGATGAAACCCACCTTGTCGCGGCGCAGCTTCGTCAGCCCCGCGTCGCCCAGCCCGGTCACCGTCGTCTCGCCGATCGACACCGTGCCCCGGGTGACCGCGTCCAGGCCCGCCAGGCAGTGCATCAGCGTCGACTTGCCGGAACCCGACGGCCCCATGATCGCGGTGAACTGGCCGCGTTCGAACTCCGCGCTGACCCCCCGCAGCGCGATGACCTGCGCCTCGCCGCTGCCATACACCTTCCACACGTCGTTCGCCCGGGCCGCGGCCTGCGCCTGCTGGCCAACCGTCGCGGTCACGTCATCTACCTCTTCCGTCTGTCCGAATGCACGCCGCCCCCCGATGGTCCGGCGCGACTGTTCCATCATCGGCGCTGCTCACGCCCGCTCCGTCCGCCCACGGGTTGACCCGGTGCGGATTTCCCGCTGCGGGTGCACCCTTATGTCGGGTCAGGGTTGCCCCTGACCCGATGGTCGGTCCTGCGTGTTTCCGACCCTGCTCCCTCACGTCACAGGAGGGTCAACCCCGCCAGACCTTCTCCGGTCACGGTAGGTGACCGTTACAACGCCGGCCGTCCCCCCACGGAGGGATCTTCGAGTACGCCGGGTGAGGTACCCGGGCCGACGACCCTACGCCCGGGGGCGGACCAGACCCGACTCGTACGCCAGCACCACGGCCTGCACCCGGTCGCGCAGTCGCAGCTTGGTCAGCACGTGCCCGACGTGGGTCTTGATGGTGGTCTCGCTGACCGACAACACCGCGGCGATCTCGGCGTTGGACAGCCCTCTGGCCACCTGCACCAGCACCTCACGTTCCCGGTCGGTGAGGGCGTCCAGGGCCGCCGCCGGGGTCGCCGCCGGGTCCGGCAGCAGCTCGGCGAACCGGTCCAGCAGCCGTCGCAGGATCCGGGGCGCCACCACCGCGTCCCCACCGGCGATCGTGCGGATCGCCGAGATCAACTCCTCGGCGGGCACATCCTTCGC
This sequence comes from Micromonospora sp. WMMD1155, assembly GCF_029581275.1. Classification (NCBI taxonomy): domain Bacteria; kingdom Bacillati; phylum Actinomycetota; class Actinomycetes; order Micromonosporales; family Micromonosporaceae; genus Micromonospora; species Micromonospora sp. WMMD1155. The sequence continues at coordinate 6,500,805 of NZ_CP120742.1, read as the reverse complement.
CAGGAACCCACTGGCACCCGCGCGCAACGCCCCCACCACATACTCGTCCAGGTCGAAGGTGGTCAACACCAGCACCCGCACCGGCAGGCGGGCGTCGACGATCGCCCGGGTCGCGGCCACCCCGTCCATCCGAGGCATCCGGATGTCCATCAGGACCACGTCGGGCAGCAGCCGCCGGGACAGCTCCACCGCCTCCACGCCGTCCCCGGCCTCGGCCACCACGTCCAGGTCGCCCTCGGCGCCCAGCACCATCCGGAACCCGGTACGCAGCAGCGGCTGGTCGTCGGCGAGCAGGATGCGCACCGGCCGCCCCGGAGCCACCCGATCGGTCATCACGTCTCCTGTCCCGCCGGCGTCGTGGTGCCGCACCGGGTCATCCTCGCGTACACCGGCCGATGCGTCGCGGATCACGGTAGGGCGCGGCCGGTCGCGTCGTCCCGACGGCAACAGCACCGTCGCGGTCGGGTGCGGGTCGGTGACCTGTGGGCGGCGTCGCCCCCGAGGACCACCTCGGCAACGGGATGACGCGCCGCCGATCGGCGCAGCGGGGTCAGCGCGCCGCGGGACGGGCAGTCACTCGTCGGCGCCCGGCGCCACCGGAGCGGACCGGGAGTCGCGCAGCGGGTCGGCACCGGCCGCCGCGACCGGGAACGGCGGCGGGGTGCCACCGAAGGTGGGACACCGGGCCTGGTGGCTGCACCAGTCGCAGAGCCGGCTCGGCCGGGGCCGGAAATCCTGCCGGGCGGTGGCCTGCTCGATCGCCCGCCACAGGGCGACGACAGTGCGCTCGAAGCGGACCAACTCGTCGGCGTCCGGCGCGTAGTCCAACACCTCCGCGTCGCGCAGGTAGAGAAGCCGCAGCACCCGGGGCACCACCCCCCGGGTGCGCCACAGCACCAGTGCGTAGAACTTCAACTGGAACAGCGCCCGCGCCTCGAACGCCTCCCGTGGCGCGCCGCCGGTCTTGTAGTCGACCACCCGCAGCGCCCCGTCCGGGGCGACGTCGAGCCGGTCGAGGTAGCCCCGGATGAGCAACTCGTCGTCGACCACCGCCGAGATCAGGCTCTCCCGTTCGGCCGGCTCCAGGCGGGTCGGGTCCTCCACCGCGAAGTAGCCCTCCAGTAGCGCGGCGGCCGAGCGGAGGAACTCCGCCGGGTCGGTCGGCTCCTCGCCCTCGAACAGCTCGGCCAGCTCCGGCTGCTCGGTGACCAGTCGATCCCACTGGGGTGCCACCAGATCGCCGGCCGCAGCCGGGGTGCGCCCCTGCGCGGGCAGGTCGAACAGCCGCTCCAGCACCGCGTGCACCAGCGTGCCCCGGGCCTGCTCCATGGTGGTGCGCTCGGGCAGCCGGTCGATGCTGCGGAACCGGTAGAGCAACGGGCAGGTCTTGAAATCCGCCGCCCGCGACGGCGACAGCGAGGCCCGCACCGTCGGCGGCGCCTGCGCCGGGGAGGAGGGCTGGGAGGTGGTGACCGGTTCCGCCGTCATGTGGGCAAAGGTTAGGGCACCGGTGTGACACCGACCGCCGCCCGCCCCGTGCAGCGACGGTCCGTAGCATCGTGGCGATGGAGCCACGAACCCGGCCACCGCGCCGACCCGACCGCCGCCTCGGCCTCGACGTCGGCCGGGTGTTCGGGGTGCCACTGCACCTCAACGGCTCCATGGTCCTGCTCGCGGTGGTCATCGCCGTGCTGTACGCCGAGTTCGCCGCCCGGCAACTGGACCTGCCGCAGATCAGCGGCTACCTGATCGGCTTCGGTTTCGTGGTGTCGCTGCTCGGCTCGGTGCTGCTGCACGAGCTGGGGCACGCCCTCACCGCCCGCCGCTACGGCATCGGTGTGCGCGGGATCACCCTGGAACTGCTCGGCGGCTACACCGAGATGGACCGGGACGCCCCGTCACCCCGCGTCGACCTGCTGGTGTCGTTGGCCGGTCCGGCGGTCAGCGCGGTCCTCGGCGTGCTCGCCGTCGCCGCCACCCTGGCCCTGGAGCCGGGGACCGTGGTCCACCAGCTCGCCTTCCAGCTCGCGGTCAGCAACGTCATCGTCGCCCTGTTCAACAGCCTGCCCGGCCTGCCGCTCGACGGCGGCCGGGCGTTGCGCGCCGCGGTGTGGTGGCTGAGCCGAGACCGGCACCTCGGCACCGAGGTCGCCGGCTGGGCGGGTCGCGTCGTCGCCGTCGGCACCACGATCCTGGTGCTGGTCCTCACCGTCGCCGACCTCCTGGCACCGCTGGCGTTGCCGCTGATGCTGCTCGTCGCCGTCACCCTCTGGCGCGGCGCCGGGCAGTCGATCCGGGCCGCCCGGGTCAGCCGCCGGTTCCCGCTCATCGACCTGTCCCGGTTGGCCCGCCCGGTCTGGCCGGTGGCCACCGGCACCCCGCTGGCCGAGGCCCAGCGCCGACGCGCCGACGCCGGGCGACCCGACTCGGCCCTGCTGGTCACCGACTCGGCGGGCCGGCCGGTGGCGCTGGTCGACCCGACCGCCGCCGAGGCGGTGCCGGTCGAGCGCCGACCCTGGCTGGCGGTGGACGCCGTCGCCCGATCACTGGGCACGATCCCCACCCTGGCCGTCGGATGGGACGGCGAGCGGGTGATGGAGACCGTTCAAACCCACCCGGGCGCGCAGTACGTGGTGACGTCAGGCGAAGATGTCGTCGGCATTCTGCACATCGCGGACCTCGCACAGCTCCTCGAACCCAACCGGAAGATGACACAGTGACCGCAACTCCCTCCACCGTCCCCGCCACGCCGGCGCTGACACCCGTGCACCGAGGGCCGTTCCGGCCCGGCGACCGGGTCCAGTTGACCGACCCCAAGGGGCGGATGCACACCGTGACGCTGGAGCCGGGCAAGGAGTTCCACACCCACCGCGGCATCCTGGCGCACGACGCGCTGATCGGGCTCCCCGACGGCAGCGTGGTGACCACCACCGGCGGTGGCACCGCGTTCCTGGCGTTGCGGCCACTCCTGTCGGACTACGTGCTGTCCATGCCGCGCGGCGCCCAGGTCATCTACCCGAAGGATTCGGCGCAGATCGTCGCGATGGGTGACATCTTCCCCGGCGCGAAGGTCCTCGAGGCCGGCGCCGGCTCCGGCGCGCTGAGCTGCTCCCTGCTGCGCGCCGTCGGCACCGAGGGCGAGTTGCACTCGTTCGAGCTGCGCGACGACTTCGCCCAGATCGCCAAGCGCAACGTCGAGGCATTCTTCAACGGCCCGCACCCGTCGTGGCACCTGCACGTCGGTGACGTCGCCCAGTGCCAGGAGACCGGCTTCGACCGGATCATCCTGGACATGCTGACCCCCTGGGAGACCCTCGACATGGTGGAGCGGGCGCTGGTGCCCGGCGGGGTGTTCATCGGCTACGTCGCCACCACACCGCAGCTCTCCGAGTTGGTGGAGGCGCTGCGCGAGCGCGGCGGCTGGACCGAGCCACGGGCCTGGGAGTCGCTGGTGCGCGACTGGCACGCCGAGGGCCTCGCCGTCCGTCCGGACCACCGGATGATCGCGCACACCGCGTTCCTGGTGTCCGCGCGCAAACTGGCCCCGGGGGTGACCGCGCCGCCGCGTCGGCGCAAGCCCAGCAAGGGCACCGAGGCGTACGCGCAGCGCCGTCAGGACCTGCGCGACGCGGAGGCGGCCCGGCAGGCAGCCGCCGCCCAGGCGGCCGGTGCGCAGCCCGACGGTGCGGGGGAGATGGACAGGCCGTGACCAGAAAGCTGGGCGTCGGCAGCGGCGAGCAGGGGGAGGCGCCGGCATGAGCCGACCGGGCTACGGCGGCGGTGACCTTCCCGCCGTCTTTCCCGACTGGTCGCCCTACCAGGACCTCGAGTCGGCGGCGCGGGCCTACCTGCGCGATCCGGACGTCGCCCTGGAGGCGCTCGGCGGTGTGCTGCGCGGCGCGTCGGTGCTCGGCTTCACACTGGAACGCTTCGTCAACGAGGTCAACGGCGTGTGGCAGGAGGTCGTCGTCTGCGACGGCAGCCGGCTGATCCTGTGGCACGGTGAGGACGTGCCGCCGGAGGAGGGCCCGCCGGGCTCGATGACGTCGTCGCTGCGGGTGGTGCCGGTCTCCACCATCACCGAGGTCGGCTGCCGGCGGCGGCTCAACCGGTCCGACAGCGGCGAGATCCGGGTCGACAGCATCGACGTCTACCTGCTGCTGACCTCACTCGACGAGGCGCCGCCGAGCGAGGAGACGGCCGGCACGCCACGGCACGACGCGCTGCGCTTCGGCAAGACCCTCGACGACGGCGGGGCCGGGCAGATCGCCCGGTTGGAGGAATTCGCCCGGCTGGTCGCCTCGGTGGTCGGCCGTCCGATGCTCTGAGGCGTACCCCTTCCGGGGTCCGGCCGGACCCGCGCGGTCCGGCCGGCGCGGTCGGTCAGTCCTCGGCCTCGGGCCCGGCGACCTCGACACCGTCACCGCGCACCACGTGGATGCAGTCGCCCGGGCACTCCTTCGCGGAGTCGATCACTTCGAGCCGCAGGTGACCGGGCACGTCCACCCGGCTGCCGGGCGCCATCTGCAGGTCACCGTCGGCGCTCTTGACGTACGCGAGACCGTCGATGTCGAACTCGAAGACCTCCGGCGCGTACTGCACGCAGAGCCCATCGCCTGTGCAGAGATCCTGGTCCACCCAGACCTGCAGCTGATCGGTCGCGACCTCGGCCACCGGTGCACCCCCCATGTTCTCCCGTCCTACGCTCCGACGTTACCCGAACGCCGGTAACGGCCCGTCAGGCCACCCTTGGCGATCAAGGTTCGGTGACGAGGGTGTTGCGTGGGACCGAATCGGCCTCATAGCGGCTAGTGTTAGGGCAGAACGTTCAAGCCCCCCGGGGAGGTGGGACGTGGCAGCACGCAGCGACGACGCGGACTCGCGCGCCGCACGGTGGGAGAAGGAAGCCCACGATCTCTCCACGCAGGTCGCGTTCCTTCAGGAGGAACTCGCCCTGGTGCGGCGCAAGTTGACCGAAAGCCCCCGACACGTCAGGCAGCTCGAAGAGCGGCTGGCGGCCACCCAGGCACAGTTGGCGCGGCTGACCGAGAACAACGACCGGCTGGTGAGCACCCTCAAGGAGGCTCGCACGCAGATCGTGACGCTCAAGGAGGAGATCGACCGCCTCGCGCAACCGCCGAGTGGCTACGGCGTCTTCCTGGCCAAGCACGACGATGGCACGGTGGACGTCTTCACCGGCGGTCGCAAGCTACGGGTCGCGGTCTCGCCCTCGCTCGAGGTGGGCGACCTGCGCCGTGGCCAGGAGGTCCTGCTCAACGACGCGCTCAACATCGTCGACGCGTTCGGTTACGAACGGGTCGGTGAGGTGGTGATGCTCAAGGAGATCCTGGAAGGGCCAGGTGGCGGGCCGGGTGACCGGGCGCTGGTGGTCTCCCACTCCGACGAGGAACGCATCGTGCACCTCGCCGAGACACTCATCGGCTCGGCGATCCGGGCCGGCGACTCGCTCATGATCGAGCCCCGCTCGGCGTACGCGTACGAGCGGATCCCGAAGAGCGAGGTCGAGGAGCTGGTCCTGGAGGAGGTGCCCGACGTCGACTACAGCGACATCGGTGGCCTCCAGTCGCAGATCGAGCAGATCCGCGACGCGGTGGAGTTGCCCTTCCTGCACGCGGACCTGTTCCGTGAGCACCAGCTCCGCCCGCCCAAGGGCATCCTGCTCTACGGCCCGCCCGGCTGTGGCAAGACGCTCATCGCCAAGGCGGTGGCCAACTCGCTGGCCAAGAAGATCGCCGAGCGGCAGGGCAAGGAGAAGCACACCAGCTTCTTCCTCAACATCAAGGGCCCCGAGCTGCTCAACAAGTACGTCGGCGAGACCGAGCGGCACATCCGGTTGATCTTCCAGCGGGCACGGGAGAAGGCCGGTGAGGGCACGCCGGTGATCGTGTTCTTCGACGAGATGGACTCGATCTTCCGGACCCGCGGTTCCGGTGTCTCCTCCGACGTGGAGAACACCATCGTCCCGCAGCTGCTCAGCGAGATCGACGGCGTGGAGGGGCTGGAGAACGTCATCGTCATCGGCGCCTCCAACCGGGAAGACATGATCGACCCGGCGATCCTGCGCCCCGGTCGGCTCGACGTGAAGATCAAGATCGAGCGGCCGGACGCCGAAGCGGCGAAGGACATCTTCTCGAAGTACATCCTCTCCGGGCTGCCCCTGCACCCGGACGACCTGACCGAGCACGGGGCCGACCCTCAGGCCACCGTCGCGGCCATGATCGACGCCGTGGTGCTGCGGATGTACTCCGAAACCGAGGAGAACCGCTTCCTCGAGGTCACCTACGCCAACGGTGACAAGGAAGTCCTCTACTTCAAGGACTTCAACTCCGGCGCGATGATCCAGAACATCGTCGACCGGAGCAAGAAGATGGCCATCAAGGAGTTCCTCACCTCCGGTCGCAAGGGGCTGCGCCTGCAGCACCTGCTCGACGCCTGCGTCGACGAGTTCCGCGAGAACGAGGACCTCCCCAACACCACCAACCCCGACGACTGGGCCCGCATCTCCGGCAAGAAGGGCGAGCGGATCGTCTACATCCGCACGCTCGTCTCCGGCGGCAAGGGCACCGAGGCCGGCCGGTCCATCGAGACCGCCAGCAACACCGGTCAATACCTCTGACAGTGAGGATGTAGGAGCGGATCACCCGGCTGGTCTGACTCAGCCTCTGACTGACGTTGGCGTCTTCTAGCGGATTCGTCGGCCTGTCCGGGTGACCCGTTCCTGCACTCACCTGCGGGGCGTTCGTGACCTGATAGGAGCCTGTGCAAGAGGTCCCATCACTGTCCTGTCCGCCCGTCCCGGCGGTGCGTGCCGACCCTGTTCGGTGCAAGCGAGAGGGACGACGGTTTCAGCATGGCAGCCAGGAAGCGTCAGGTCACAGGCGGAGTCGATACCCACGGCAAGACTCATCACGCGGCGGCGGTTGATCAGGCCGGCCGGATTCTGGGTGATCAGGAGTTCCCGGCTACCACCGCCGGCTACCAGCTCCTGCTGGCCTGGCTGCGGGGGTTCGGTGCGGTGGTGAAGGTAGGCGTGGAAGGCACCGGCACCTACGGCGCCGGACTTGCCCGCTTCCTCACCGCTCGTGGCATCGCCCTGGTCGAGGTCGACCGCCCCGATCGGCGGGCCCGCCGCGCCAAAGGTAAGTCCGACCCCTTGGACGCGCTCGCCGCTGCCCGCGCGGCCCTGTCCGGGCAGGCCAACGGCACACCCAAGACCCGCACCGGCCCCGTCGAAGCCATCCGCGCCCTGCGGGTCGCCCGACGCGGAGCGGTCAAGGCCCGCACCGCTGCCCTCAACCAGCTGCACGGGCTGATCGCCTCCGCGCCCGACACGCTGCGCCAAGAACTCAACGGTCCGGCAACGACACTCGTCAACCGATGCGCCGCACTGCCCGTCAACGAGACCCGGCTCACCGACCCTGTGGAAGCCACCAAGGCGGCCCTGGCCGTGATCGCCACCCGGATCCAGACCCTGACCACCGAGATCAACCAGGCCGATCGCCGGCTACGACCCGTCGTCGCCCGCACCGCCCCACACCTGAGCGCCGTCTATGGCGTCGGCCCCGACGTCGCCGGACAGCTCCTGACCACCGCCGGCGACAACCCCGACCGGCTGCGTTCCGACGCCGCCCTGGCCCACCTCTGCGGAGCCGCACCCATCCCCGCCAGCAGCGGACGCACCGATCGGCACCGCCTCAACCGCGGCGGCGATAGAGCCGCCAACTCAGCCCTGCACACCATCGCCCTGGTCCGCATGCGCTACGACCCCCGCACCCGCGCCTACGTCGACAAACGCACCAAACAAGGACTCAACAAAAAAGAGATCATGCGCTGCCTCAAGCGCTACATCGTCCGCGAGGTCCACACCGCCCTCCTCGCCGACTTCACCGCCCTCAACACCCCTTGACTTCTATAGGAGCATCCGCCCGGCGGCGGCACCGGACACGTCCGGTGCCGCCGCTGCGTGTGTCATTCACCCGTCGTTCACCGACACCTCGCTGAACTGGGCAAACGGCTCCATTCACACCAGCTAGACTGCGGCGATTTCACCGACCTACCGAACGAGGACGACGGTGCGCGCCCAGGCCACGTTGGAGACGCCAGGAGTGCCGGAAGGCACCGACAGCCGGGACCGGGGAGCCGCACCCGTACGACCGCGCCCCCGGGCGGGCGTCCTGCTCGCCGTGTTCCTCGCCTGCTGGCTCGTCCCGGTCGCCGCGAACGCCGTCCACACCCCGTGGCTGCTGCCCCCGCTGATCCTGCTCGGCACGGCCGGCCTGCTGCG